>JANWIC010000010.1 GCA_025450075.1 Patescibacteria group bacterium
ATTGACATGCTCCAGTCATATTGATAGCAACACTACCAGGAGTACATGTCCAGGTCATATTGTTTACAAGAGCTGTGTTCGTGTATCCATGCTGTGTACAATATTGATACAAATCTAACCCTCCTAGTGTAGCCGGAGTGTTACTTGCATCTACCTGAGATGAAAGTGCATGAAAGGGTAAATATATTGCGGTAACGGTCAAAAGAAGACCTGAGAATATTCGCATACGAGTTTTTGCTATCGATTTCATAATAATCCTATAATATTACTGTATTATTGCATAGTTTGAAAAAAAAGCAAGCAATAGCAATATTTATTGATACATAAGCAAAAAAGTCCATAATATAGGGAAATTTTGTAATTTATTTAACTTAATGCTGAATTTAGCATATAATGCTGGAAAAATATCACATATGGAATCTGAACATAATTATATAGGCAGTGATAATACTGTTGTAAAGGTAACCAAACATGATGTCGATTTTAATGCAATCTTGTTAGAACAAGGAAAAATCCAACAAGTAAAAATGACTAGAAAAGAAAGTAGAATAGTTACTCCATTTGGTGATTTAAACCCTGAAATACAAATTGAATGGAATGAAGGGAAATCAGATAAAATAGTTCAATTGAAGGTTGATGAAAACAGTTCAGTTCTTAGCATAATTTATTTGGGTTTTGATATAGCAAACAATAATCAATATTTACTCCCTACTGTCTCTGCAACATATATAGATGGGAAAATTGTTAAAATAACATATAGTGTATCCGCAGAACTGCTAGCTTCTCTATCCAAATTTAATACTGTAGAGGATGCATTACGTGTTGTAATGGAAAAAGTAAGAATGCTTGATAAAATTGGATCTGCACAGTTAGCACTAAGATTCAAAAAAGCTTACAAAACCGATTCATCCCAACAAGAAGAAAATATGATATTTAAAGATATTACCGATAGAATCATGCTAAGATTGCTCTTTCATACTCCACATATTATGGAAACTGCATATGCAGAGTCAATTGCTTTAATTAAATTCTTAAATATGAGGAATATGATTGAATTATATTTAAGAAAAGCCTATCCAAAAATTCATAATGGAGATTATACGATTGACCCGCAATCTAGAAATCTCGGAATACATGCATATTATGTTTTACTAAATGAATCAGATGAAGCGATAGACAATTTTTTATGTGCCATTTTACTGCATGATTTCATAATTATGCAAAAAGCACAAGTTGATAATCAACAAGTATTAACTCCTTATCATTGTATTACTTTTACCCCTGTTCGTAGACCATTTAAAATCGAAGTTGAAACTTCAATTGATACTTTATTAGTTTCACAACGTCCGGGTTTACATGGTTTAAATACTCCTTATATGGTTGGAAGATATAATAGAGTATCTCATGGAAAAAAACGTGAATTGGAGCTAAATACAGTAGAGGTTACTGCACAAATAAAAAGAAGGCAGTGTGAAATTGATATAACATACCGTGATTTCGGAAGAGTAAGATTTATTTTACCGACATCTCCTGATTTACCTAATTTGCTAAAATTAAAATCCTATACTTTTACCGAGCTGTTTAAAATGTTGTCAGGAATGAAGCCATTGTTATGGGCTGGAAGTCTGTAGGTGGAAGTTTTACAGCAAATATGATTCTTCCTTGCATTTCCGGATGATTACCATATGTAGCCAAGCGATGTGAAAAACATTCTCCATTTTGTGCAGATTCATATGTATCTACCTTATAGCAGATTATATGATCTTTCAAGATATTTGATTCATCTAGTTGTTCCAAAAGACATCCTAAAAGATCGAGATATACTTTTCCATCATTTTTTGATGGAATAGAAAATTTATCCCATAATGGATTTGTGAGAATTTCCTTTTCTACTTCATAATGCACTTGAGCAATATTTGGAATAATTCCAATATAAATACTTTCTTCTTTACAGCCATAATTGCTTTTGATGAAGGATATTGCTTTTTTGGCAAGCCCCAAATCTATTCCTTTTCTTCCAACATGTACTAAAGCTATGACATCTTCTTCTTTCTTATCTTTTCCAACAATTACCATACAGGGGCAATCAGCAGGCAGCACGGCTAATGGTCGTTTCGTTTTTGTTATTAGGCAATCACATGGAATATCCTCAGAACATTCATCTTCTTTCGTTACTATGGCAATATTATCCTTATGTTCTGGAAGCATGTATATTACATTTTGGGGATTGATCTGTAACACACTATAAAACTCATTAATATGCTCCGCAACATGTTCTGATTTTCCATATTGAAATGACATGTTTTTTACACCTTTTCCCCATGAAAAGTATGCCACATCACCTAATAGTGGAAAATATCCAATATTATCAGATAGGTATTTAACTTGTGTAAGTGTATGTATCGAATCAGACATGCATATACTCTAGCATGGATAAAAAGAGATTACAACGCTATCATAAGTCCAATCAGTCTTCTAATTGCGGTGCTAATTTTCTAATTGCTTCTGTTAAAATTTGTAATGCGTTACTATATCCGCTAACATATATACTTCCGGTTTCACTTTGGGATTTTCTCTTAATAAGGTCATAAAGCCTTGAGATAGCTAATCTATAATTTTCTTGAAATACATTAGTATTTTTTTCTATCCCTCTTAATATGGCTTGTTTATGCTTCATTATTACTTCGTCAACTAATTCGGGATTTACTGCAATTGCATCAAGCAATGCTTGTACTTCCTGATTTATTTCGACTCGTGCTTGATTATCAATTTCTTCTCCATCTTTATTTATATATTTTTCCTCAGCTTTTTGTCTTATAGATTCCATTTCTAAAAGATTAATACGCATATTTCCTCGAACATATTCGCTTACCGCCAAATCACCAGCAATGGACGCCCCTGCTCTTTTATTCGATTCAGCTTTAGCAAGAATACTATTTTTCTTTGCATTTATCATTATTTCTATTATCCTTAACCGCCCTTCAGGGGTATCTAGCTCATTTAATTTTCTTGATTGCTCTTCTATGCTTTGGATAAAAAATAATGCATTTTCATATATTAAAGAACATTGTCCATTAAAAAAAGCTTGATCGGCCCTTTCAGATTGTTCTATAGTATTAAAATCTCCAAATCCTCCCAACTCAGCATTTATTTTACTTACCACATTTGCCCTATCAGTGCGATTGCCTCTTGGTTCCATATTTAAAGTATAATATATAGCGGATGCTATTATATCATACATGAGCCAGTTTTCCTAGTTCTATGGGCTATTGGGAGTTTGAGGTTGCATGTTGTGGATGTATATCTTCTCTTTCAGAATCTGACTGTTCCATTTCATCAGAAGTATAGATACCTGATAAATCCTGAGGGAAGGCTTTTCTAAGGGCTAAACTTTCTGCTACTTTTGCAAGCATCGTATGTGGCATTTTTTGCCACATGAAATCCTGTCCCATTGGTGGTTTATACTCATCCCAATAAGCAATACCTACAGATGCTAAATATCTTTCGCCGTTTTTTCCAAACTTATATACTCTAACTGTACATTTCATTGGTTTCCCATCTTTTTCTTCAAATACCGGCTCGTCCTGGCCCGCATAAAGTCCTGATCTTTCAGCGATTATTCGAAAACCGTCGATAGATGTTTGTATCGTTACATGCGGCCCTGTGCTTGTAATACGCTTTACAAAATATATTTGTCTAGCTAATGGGTCGAGACCTGTACGTTTTGCCTGGTATAAAAATAGCTTTAATTCATCATCCGTTGCACCTTTTGCTACTGTTTTTCTGATTAGTTCCACCTGTTGAGGATTTATTGCAAGTTCCTTTCTTCCGTCATTCTTTTTCTCTTTTACTTTTGTTTTTTTTATTTCTTCCATCAGCAAATACTAATGATGTGAGTATAGCTTAGAAAGATAAATATGGCAGTAAGAATGATTACCGAAGCAAATGTTATTGTGGAAACGGTAAAATTGACTTTAATTTCTCAATCCTCTTACTGTAAATGCTTTATTTAAATATCTATAATCTCTTCGTAAACTTCTAGTATGGAAACCATCAGGATATTTTCTCATTAACTCTTTTGCTGCATCTGAAAAGTCATACTGAGGATATTTTCTTTTAATTTGTAAAAACCATTCTACTGCCATTAGTTCTGCCCTTGTTCTAGAAGTTGAATATGTATCAATTCCAACATCTAATCTTCCCTCGGTATAATCTCTTACAAAGGATAGAATCCTAACTAATTCAGCAATATACTCTACAGGGTTATGTAATGCTAAAAACATAATATCCATAGATATTAATAAAAATCCTCTGTCAAAATCCACTGTAACTGGAACATCTTTAACTTCTATTAAAGACGATCTAGAATCCTCCCTATAGCCGACATTTAATTTAATCTGATCAGGAATTAAAAAAAATGTATGAGTTTTTCTTCCTCCTGAATTAAAAAATTGTTTTAAATCATTTGCATCAGTATGTGGAACAAAATGGTTAAAATGCGCTTCAAGTCTATCTGAGAAAAAAACTTTTAAATTATGCGTTGCAATTACTCCATTTGTTGAATTTGCAACATCTCTTAATTGGTCGCTGTTCCCATATTCATTTATAAATTTTAATGCTATATTTAGCGCAGAGGTACAAAATTGTCTTTTATCATCAATAGTCATATTCTCAGGACTTCCATAAAGTTGTTCAACACTTACAACTAAATAATGGAAAGCATTAAATACATCACTATTATATGGAAAATATGGCTCCGTAAATGGTTCACTCATATATGTTTTTTAATTGGAAGTTATATTACATCATATAAATGATGATTACAAGAATAAGGGGAGGTTTACAATGTGACCTCGGCGGGATTCGAACCCGCAGTTGCTGGAATGAAAATCCAGAGTCCTAAACCATTAGACGACGAGGCCATTAGTCTGTAGCATAATAACAAAAACAGAGGGTCTTTTCAATAGATTTAAGGCAATTAACCTGTCTAATGGCTTTTTTATGACTCATGGGCAATTAATACTATAACTAAAGGAATAGTTAGCATTTATCTTGAATTATTAGCATTTTTACAGTAAAATGTACCCGATGTATGAAATTCATCAAGGCGGTAATGACTAAGAGAGAGATTTTGATAAAAACCCTGGTAATAATAGAAGCCCCAATATTATTATTTATGCTAAATCACCAAACAGGAGACTTTCTTGTTATCCTTGCTCTTATCTTCTGGCGCAATTTTTCTGTCCTAATTGCGGCCGATCATCCTCATTTTATTTTTGCAACTTCACAACTATGATCGACCTAAAGACAACAACTGGACTGGACGTACAATTTAATGGAGATCGACGTAAGATCATTGTTTCAGATAATGTTATTGTCTCGGCTATTGCAAATAAGTCATTAAAACAAATGCAAAGCGTTATCATAAATGATAACTTAGTATGCCCTGAAATCTTTTATACCATTTATGCTCATATGTTCAGAAGGAAAGATGAAAATTATTGGTTAAAATCTGATTTAATCTATGATTTAACATTTATCCTTCCTAATCTTGCAGGAATAGAATTTATTAAAACATTCGGGCATTATAATGATATTAATAAGACAAACAAATACGGTATGGCAGAAATAATTGAGGTAGCATATGGCAGCGGAGTCGTTATTATGCAACGTCCTAAACAGGTAAAAGAATATAAGAAAGATTTTACTATTGATGATATCTACGATTTCGAACGATTACAAGAAGTACATATTGTAAAAGTTGCAAAAGGAGACAAACTCATTGTTCCACCTGGATTTGCCTATACGGTAATTAATACAAAAAGCCAGTTGCTAGCAATAGGTACTCTTAGTTCGCAAAAACGCAGACCAATTTGTGAACCGATTTACAGACTTCATGGTGCAGCATATTACCTTATTAGGAAAAATGCAAAACAGGAAATTGTAAAAAATCCAAATTACAAAGAATTGCCAAAGATAAAAAAATCAAAACCTGCTGATTTTAACAAGCTATTCAACTTTAAATCACTGCAGCCTCTATATGTCCAGGCATTAAAAAATCCTGAACGTTTTGACTGGTTGAAAGATACAAATGGATATAATATGTAGATTAAATATTTAATCAATTTTAGTTTTTTGAAGAATTAAATCACTCACGGCTAATGTTTCTAAACCTTATGTTATCTTCTTCAAATAATATCATAAGATAACATAAGGCATTATAACAAGATCAAACATTTTCATAATTTCATCATCACTCAATTCATATTCCTGAAAAAATTCGTTTTGTAGCAAAACTCTTGATCTTACTAATAATTCTTGTTTTAAACCTTTGCTAAGATAGTTCCATAATAATGGTTGCGAATACTGGTTAAGTCGATCTAAAGTCGAGTATATTATAAAATGTCTTTTATTAATGCCGAGGAGAGGACTCGAACCTCCATGACTTGCGTCGTCAGCTCCTAAGGCTGATGCGTCTGCCAGTTTCGCCACCTCGGCGACATTGGTATTCTAATATAAATGCGGATAAAAAACAAATTGCCTCCGACCCAGCAATGAATCAGAGGCATAACTTCCAGCGCATTATACCATACAGCCACTTTAGATTCAACTATGGGATTAACTATTACAGTTCACTCATGAACTGATTGACTGATCTTTGCCAGTGATGATCGCCTGCATAACAAGGAGGACAATATGTTTCTTCCATCACATAAGGTTTAAGATTTTCTACACCATACGCACTTGCTAAATTTTTTCCTACAGTTGCAATTGCTTCATCCCAATTATGGAAGGAAATAAATGTCCCATCATATACACCATAACCAAATGGGTTATATGATAATGCGCCGCTTGCTTGTATCGGAATTACTCGGCCAAATCCAGATTCAGTTCCTGCAATTGAAGGAAGCAACCTCCAATCAATATGGTATTTATCAGCTACCTGTATAAACGTAGCGGCACTCCCTGCCATTGGAGAATTGTAGGATATGAGAAAAGAATAGAGTCGAGATACACGATTATCAGCATTACTTATTTTTTGTTCAACCACTTGCGGTTGAACAATAATTTCAGCAAGTTGCTGCTGTGATGCAATTTGAGGATTTTCGTTATTACCAATAATAGAAGATGCATCTTTACCGCTAATTCTTTTAATGGTATATGCTTCTTTAATTACCGGATCTACTTTATAGATACCATAAATCGGTGCTACATAGGGAGCTGTTCGGTTTATAATGCCGGGAAAAGCGATCAGAGCAGTAGCAATAATACAGCATCCAATAACCATATAGGTAATCTTTTTCCTATACTTCCTAAGCTTTTCTCGATGCTCTATTAACAATTGTTTTTCTTTCGGAAGAAACTGTCGTGAATTTGTTACAAGAAAGTTCATAGATGGGCAATATATCTATCTATAGTTTACCCTTTTTAACTAAATTTAGTCAACTAAGTGTAACATTTTTAACATCTTTCTGAAGAATTTTGCTATGCCATTTTCGGATGAGAAAATTTCAAGCGGAGGTTGTGGAATAGATGTAGCTGGTGCTGTATGTTGTTGTGACTCTTCACGGATCCGTGAGATTTCTTGCGATTTATGAGAAAGTATCGTATCTAATTCTTTTATTTCCTTTTGTTTATCATCAACTCGCTTTTCAGTCAATTCAATATTTTTCTTTAAATTCTCAATTTCCTTTTTTAATGCGGTAATCTTTTTGTATTCTTCTAAAATCTTTTTATGTTCTTCTGATTCTACCATTTGCTTTCTGATGACATTTTCATCAATTTCAGTCTGTGAAATATAGTACATGAGAGCATTCGGATCGGGATCCCGTCCTAATACTGTTTTATACAGGTTCGTAATTATCTGGTTCTTGTTCACTTTTGGGGGCAGGCCACCTCCAATTGGGGGAAGGTTACTATTGTTGAACATATTTCCAGCTGTTTGTGGTTTTTGAAATATGTCGGCCATAAATTTTAAAAAAGCGAGAGACGGGGTTCGAACCCGCGACCACTGGTTTGGAAAACCAGTGCTCTACCAACTGAGCTACTCTCGCACATATCTTCAGCTGTAAATACTAAAATCGCCATCATTGTAATCAAATTCTGCCAAGAATGCAACTGATTTCGGGTAAATATCGAAATTCATTCGAAAAAACATTGGAATCCTTATACCCCTGACTAATGATATTAGCCTTCTATATCTACCATTCCCTACTATACCATACCCATAACTGAATTTCGAGAATTGCAAAAAAGTAATACTCATCAATACTTCAAAAGCATTCCTTGAGAAATTAGATTTTAGGGGATATAATAACAAAGATTAAAAGATGCATTATGAAAAAAAATCTTCCTGTACTTGCAATCATTGCTTTTACTGCCCTTATCCTTATAGGACTCTTTATTCTAGCAGCTCAACAACCTTCAACAACTAGTTCTTCAACAAGCACTTCTATTGGTGCTAATGAAATTAATTTTTCTTTACCTGATACGACAGGAAAAAAATTCACGCTTGCAGATACTAAAGGTAAAAGTGTTGTGTTCTTGGAATTTTTTGCAGTCTGGTGTCCACATTGTCAGAGGGAGGCTCCTTTAGTTGATGATCTATATAACAAATATCAAGGCAAAGGGGTAACTTTTGTAGATGTTCAGGCAAGCCAGTATGGAAAAAATTATGAATCGGGAGATAATACACCTGCTACAATTGCTGACCTTCAATGGTTTAAATCAAACTTTAATGTACCTTTTCCTATCCTTCTTGACCAATCAACAGCTACAGCAACAAAATACGGTGTACAAGGGTTCCCAACAATCTTTATCATTGATAAAAAAGGAAAGATCTATTACACATCAAGCGGAGAAGTAGCGGAAAGCCAGCTCGCATCAGAACTTGAGGGTGCTTTAAAGAAATAACATGAAAATATCATCTTCCATCATGAAATGGAACAAAAAGATAGGAAAATATTATCTGTATGACTATATCTATCTTTTATCCCGAATAGGATTGGGAATAGTCTTTTTAGCAGCATCTTATGGAAAGATTCCGCATATTACAGAATTTCAAAAAAATGTTGCCAGTTATCATATTCTTCCCTCTGCAATCGTCCCAGCATTTGCGTTTATCCTTCCATGGGTTGAATTATTATGCGGTCTCTATTTGATACTTGGATTGTTTCAAAAATATACTGCAATATCGGTATTCTTTCTTCTTATCATTTTTATCATTGCGATTACCTATGCACTTCTAACAAACCAGCCAGTTTCTGGATGTGGTTGTTTTTCTCAAACACCAACCGAACGGATCGGATGGGTAGATGATATACGAGATATCTTCTTTTTACTTCTTACCATAGTCGTATTAAAAGGCAAACATACATTTCTTTCCATTGACCGAATTTTGTTCAAAAAATCCTAAAGGAGGATAATGCAAAAAATTCGTGACCTTCCTAGAAGTCTTAGGCCAAGAGAAAAGCTCATTACATACGGGAAGGAATCTTTAACCAATAGTGAACTACTTTCCATAATATTTGGTGTTGGTACGAAAAACCAAGATGTTGGAGAGTTAGCAGAAAAGGTTTTTCCATCCTATTCCCCACTTATGCATGGAATTCATCTTCCTGCAAATGAACTTGCTTCTCAACTCCATATTCCACTTTCACATGCATGCAAAATCTGTGCAATGTTTGAATTGGGAAAAAGGTATTACAAACAAAAAGAGGAAGGATATATTTTTTCAGGAGATGATGTGTTTAACAGGCTAAAATATATGTACAAATACAAAAAGGAACACTTGATAGGAATATATTTAAACTCACGAAATAAGATAATCCATGAAGAAATTATCTCTATCGGCACAGTTGATGCCAGCCTTATCAGCCCTAAAGAGGTTTTTGAGCCGGCAATCTTGTATCATGCTGTTTCACTTATCCTTTGTCATAATCATCCTTCAGGAGAATCAGATCCTTCAAAAGAAGACATCGTGACTACAAGAGAAATAGCGTTAGCATGCAGGATCATGCATATTCGTTTCCTGGATCATATCATAATAGGGAAAAAAACTTTTTCTTCCTTAAAAAATGAGATCTCATTTCCTTCTTAATCACTTCTTACTATACTAATTATATGCAAGAAGAAGGAATCTTTTATAATATATTTTTTCAATTCGGAACAGAATTGGCCTATGAAACCGAAAAAAAATTGGTTAGTCAGAAAAAGATATCTCATTTAATGAAACGGGAGACAATCATTCAATATGATTCCTATGATAAAAAGATACTGTTGTATCTTCTTGAAGAAATCTATTCCCTTCTCAATCCTGATGCAAATAAAATATTGAATAAATATTTTTTGGTGTATAGGGAAGGATTTGAAAAGGTCTTCTTACGAGAAAAACCAAAAGACATACTATTAATGGTAAAGGATCTAGGAATACATGCAGCAATGTCAGAAAAAGTATCACATACGATTGCAAATTTTTTTCGGCATGAAGATGTTCCACTCATTCCACATCATATTCTGACCTATCGCTATACTGACTATATGCAACTTTATTGGATATTAACAAAACAGAATAAAATACATACAAAAAAGGCAAAAAAAATACTCTCAAGTTATGAGAATATATATGTAAACATATATCATACTTATCTTATATCATAGATAAGCTTTATATCATTCAAGATTTTTTGATCTGATGCGAATACTGCAATTTCATCTATAGAAAACCCCATCTCCATGAGAAGATTAAATACTTCCGGTTCTATATGTGGTTTTATACCATTTATATTCATATATCAACATTTTAGCTGAATCATTATACCACAGATACTATAGGTTTTCAATATTTACCCCCTTTGATAGCCTATAGGATCTAGCTGTTTGGTAGCAAATTGACACTTACCCTATTCCTGTATATGATGATTATATACACTGACCCACAACTATGATTGTTGTTAACTTTAAAGCATATCATGAAAGCACCGGAATGAATGCCGTGCTCCTCGCAAAGATATGTGAAGAAATTTCCCTTGAAACTGGTGTGCAAGTTATTGTATGCCCTAGTGCCTTTGATTTGAAAGAAGTAAGAAATGCCGTTCATATTGATGTTTTTGCACAACATATTGATCCAATTAGTCCCGGCCCACATACAGGTTATCTCTCTGCAAACCTTGCGCGTTCATGTGGTGCTGACGGGACACTGTTAAACCATGCAGAGCATAAACTTGACTGGAATACATTAGTAGATACCGTATCAAAAGCAAAAGAAGAAGGATTAGGCGTAATCCTATGTGCAGAAAATGTTTCATTTGCCGTTAAAGAGCTCGAACTCTTTCCTAATGAAATTGCCCTTGAACTTCCAGAATTAATTGCAGGAAAAGTATCTATTGCGAAAGCTAACCCACGTGTGATTCGTGAAGCAGTATTAAAAATTGGAGAGGGGAAAGTGTTAGCAGGAGCAGGCATCCATAATGCTGATGATGTGAAAGCATCCCTAGACCTTGGGGTAAAAGGTATTATTTTTGCATCTGCATTTGACTTAGCTGAAAACGCAAGAAAGATATTGCTTCCAATAGCCAAAGCTTTTATATAATAAGGAATTATGCAAGACTCATTACAACAATTTGTTCCGGATGATCAGGTATACAAATACCTTGTAAATAATGTGTGGACATCTTCAACTTCCAATCAGCTTATTGATGTTCTTTCTCCGATAGATCACAGTTTAGTAGGTAAAGTCCAGGCAATGACAAAGCAAGAAGTTGCAGACCTGGTGCAAAACTCACAGCAGGGATTTTTTGTATGGAGCAATATGACTATGGATAAAAGGAGTGAAATCCTTACTCTCTCATCACAAATCCTTGAAAAAAATATTGATATTCTGACGCATATGCTATGCTGGGAAATCGGCAAAACATATGAAGATTCACGTGATGAAGTATTACGAACAGCCAAATTAATCCAATTTTATGCAGAAGAAGGACGCAGGATTCGAAATGAATCTCTCTATTCGGAAGTCTTTCCCGGCTTTGGAGATACTAAAATAGCAGTAACGAAGCGAGTACCACTCGGGGTTGTACTAGCAATCTCTCCCTTTAATTACCCTGTCAATGAAGGAGCACCTAAACTTGTTGGAGCATTAATTGCTGGCAACAGTGTTATCTTTAAACCATCCCTACAAGGAGCAATTTCTGCCTTATACATGACTGAATGTTTTCGACTTGCAGGCCTTCCTGCGGGAGTATTAAATGTTGTTACAGGACGATCATCTGAAATTGGAGATGAGCTTGTTTCCAATTCACACATAAAAGCAATCAATTTTACCGGAAGCACACAAACAGCTGATAGAATTCGTGCGAAAATGGGAATAATTCCATTCATAGCAGGACTTAGCGGAAAAGATGCATCCATCATTCTTGATGATGCAAATATTGATCTTGCGATTCCTGAAGTAGCAAAAGGTGCTTTCAGCTATTCTGGCCAGCGATGCACTGCAATAAAACGAGTGCTTGTCCATGAGAAAATTGCAGACTCGTTTGTAGAAAAATTGAAGGAATATGTCTCAAAACATTTTGTACTTGGGGATCCAAGAGAACGGCAAACAACACAAGGACCTGTGATCAGCATGGATACTGTTAATCTTGTAGATGCCCTACGTGAAGATGCGCTGGCAAAAGGCGCAGATCTAGTGCTTGGTGAAAAGAATGACACATTTACAAATAGGCTATATTATCCTTGTACCATAATTGATCATGTTACTGAAGATATGCGACTTGCATGGGAAGAGCCATTCGGTCCAATTCTTCCAATTATTCGGATTAAATCAATAGATGAGGCAATTTCAATCGCAAACAAATCAGATTTTGGTCTTCAATCAAGCGTTTTTACCAGATCTCTTGATAGTGCCTTCTATATTGCAAAAAGACTTGATGTAGGGACGGTACAAATCAATGGAAAAGATGCACGAGGACCTGATCATTTCCCTTTCCTTGGGGTTAAGCAATCCGGAATTGGGCAAGTGCAGGGAGCTGCATACCTGATTGAAGCTATGACAAGAATTAAGACTATTGTAATAAATACAAATGAGTAAAACGAACCCTAAAATTTTAATAGCACCATTTCAAGAGTTATTAATAAAAAAAGGAATGTGTGGTGGATGCTTTGCAAACTTGAAAGAATGTACTAAAGAAATAATTAATGAAAAGACAGAAATGATAACATGCAATTGCAGGAGGGTGTATTTCCATTCATTGGAAACTGATACATATCGTCGTGCATTACTTGATGAAATTTGATATGGAAGGACATACAATCCATACATATTTAAACCATTTTCAAGAATTACTTTCTCATCATAAACTTGTACTCATAACTGCTGCAAGCAGCATGGTCATCATGTGTATTGTTGTGCTGTATTTTACTTCACAAAATAACCAAAGTAACCCATTGTATCTTTCATCCCTCGCCACTCCAACTGTTTCTATGACTCCTAGTATTGCATCTACAGCATCAATAACAATTCCATCAACGCAAATCACACAATCGGATATTTTGCATAATTTTTATACTATTTCCCTTACTCGAAAACCAAATTCACCGACTCCTACTCAAGCAACGCTCGGGCAATATTTTGTGCAACTATTTTCCCTTCCGGACTATTTTAAAACGAATCTTGATATCACTGAGCCAGCCATTTTCTATAATCTGGCTAATGGAAGTCCGAAAAATATGTACGATTCTTTCACCTATTATGTCTTGCTTTTCACCACAAATGATCAAGCAGCTGTCCAAAGTGGAGACTTAGATCCGACAAAGCAATATATTACTCCCGGAAAGACATATGAAGACAGCAGCTTTTCGGTTTCAGTCACTGCCGCTGACCCTTCACTTCTCCCGTATTTTACAGCAAATGCAGTTGACCAATATTGTGTAAGCGATAATCAATGCAGCATAAGAAGCGATAATGGATGTGACCTGAATAAGTCAGCATATAATGGTTACCATTGGATAGGAAGTCATCTAACAAGTTGTACGGCACCATATGCGTATGGAACTATTATACCTTCTTACTCTGGAGCTATTTGCCAGAATAACCTCTGTACACCTCAATAAATATGGTAAAATATGGGTATGAAAGAAACACTTACCCAATTAGAGGATAAAATACAAAACACACCCCAAAACCCTGGTATCTATATATATAAGGATATTAATGGAAAAGTATTGTATGTGGGAAAGGCAAAAAACCTGCATAAGCGAGTCTTACAATACTTTTCAAGAAGTGTTTCCCATTCTCCCCGCATTGAGCAAATGATTACCAAGATTCATGACCTTGAATACCATATAGTGGATACAGAGCTTGAGGCATTAGTTCTTGAAGCGAACCTTATCAAGAAATATAAACCGAAGTATAACGTATTGATGAAAGATGATAAAAGCTATACTTGGATTAAAATAACGACCAAAGAAGAATATCCCCGTATTTTGCGAGTACGGGACCAGGATAAACGAGATGACGGCAACACATATTTCGGACCATATCCGGATTCTAGAACAGTCTATACTATCTTAAAGCTTTTACGAAAAATTTTTCCATTCAGGACTTGCGATTATGAGATAAGTGAAGTTGAAGCAATAAAAAAATCCAGACTATGTCTGTATTATCATCTTGGGCTATGTCCAGGTCCATGTGATCATTTAATCGAAAGGCTTGCCTATCGGAAAGAAATTTTCCATATCATTTCATTTTTAAAAGGAGAAAATAGGGGAATCATTACTGAATATAGACAACAAATGCAGGATTATTCACAAAATATGGAATATGAAAAAGCAGCTGCAGTTCGGGATACTATCTATGCTATTTTATATATCACACAAAAAATATCAATTGGAACCAACATAGATGAACATATGCTGGAAAAACAGAGGGGATTCACAATCAAAAAAGGACTGGGTGAACTTTTTGAAGCAGTAAAAGCAAATGGAGATCATCAATTCCGAATGGAATGTTATGATATCTCAAATATACAGGGGACAAATCCTGTTGGAGCGATGGTTGTTTTCGAGCAGGGCGTTGCTAAAAAATCTGATTATCGGAAATTTAAAATTCGAAACATGCACACACCAAATGATTTTGCTATGATGAGTGAAATGCTTGAAAGACGTTTTGCTTATTTGAATAAAGATGATGTTAAAGATGAATCGTTTCGATCAATTCCTGATTTAATTATCATTGATGGAGGTAAAGGGCAATTGTCTACTGCTTATGAGATTTTGAAATCGTTTCATCTTACTATCCCGATTATTGGTCTAGCTAAAAGAGAAGAATTGATTTTTTTTCCTGAAAATCCTACTCCTCTTCGATTAAAACGTGATTCTCCTGCTTTATATTTAATTCAGCGTATACGAGATGAAGCCCATCGATTCGGTATAACATTCCATCGTAACCTTCGTTCCAAAGCATCCCTTACTTCTCCTCTAGATCTGATTGAAGGGATAGGTCCAAAGACCAAAGAAAAACTTTTGAAAAAATACAAGACATTCGAAAGAATTCAACAACAAACTGATTCGATTCTTCTTGAAGATTTAAATAAACGGCAGCTTATGGAATTAAGAAATTATACTCATTAAATACTTGTTGTTAGAAGATTTATAGGTATAGCTGCATTACATGTTTCCGAATTTCTAAATCGGGATCATTTGAAAGTTTATTTATATCCTTTCTATTTCTTTCATGCATTCTACCAGATACTATTGTGCCAAAATTACTTTTAATTTTGCATTAAGATGTACAGATAAACTTCTTGATTGGAGAACTTTAATAGAAGAATATTCTGATGCTTTATCACTCATTTGTACCCCTTTCCTTAAATAATATATATTAGTTTGCCGAACTAAAATAGTTAATGAGGCCACCAAAATTACCTGATGACATAAAAAGAAGAATATCCCCTTCATTTATTTCACTTTCAATTTCTTGTTTTAAAGCGTCAAATGTATCGAAACCGCATGCATCGTGTCCAATTGCTTGAGCAATATCATTGGATGTGACACGAGAATCTTCAGGTACTGCATCAGGATGATACACGGGTGCCACATATATCTTATCAGCATCATCAAAATATCCAGTATATCCCTCAAGACTATCTTTCAGACGGGATGAGAGTGTATGCGGTTCGAAAACAGCCATAATCTTTTGATGAGGAAATCTTTCTTTGACAGCAGCAATGCTGGCCGCTGCCTTTATTGGTGAATGGGCAAGATCGTCGATGACAATATATGGTTTTTCTTTTCGAATTTCAAGACGACGTCTCACACCTTTAAATTCCTCAACTGTGCTTTGCAAAATTTCCATATCAATATCTAAATACATCCCAACTGCTATTCCCATTACAAGGTTCTGGATATTATGTATTCCTATTATTGAAGTGAAAAATTCGTAGTGCTGTTCTCCAACCTGAATACGAAACCGTATACCATGAGCTTCATAAATATAGTCAATTAATGAAGCATATACTTCTCGATCTGGATCCTTTATATCGGTATTTACAACGAATATTTTTCTGCTATCTTCAAATCCTCCGGTTACTTTATCTATATTATCCCCATGTTTATTTACAAAAATACTACCATCTTCATGCATTAATTCAATTCCTTTTCTATATGCATTGATATATTCGTCTTCGCTTTTATATATGTCAATATGATCGTATTTTGCGGCATTGATGATAAAGATCGAGGGGTGATAATACAAAAATTTTGCGACAGGGTCAACTCGGGAATTAATATATTCATCTCCTTCAATAACCGACCAATCAGAGTCGGTAATCCGAACTCCATCTGAAAAATTTAATGGAATCCCACCAATTGCAAAAGTCGGATGCATACCAGCTTTTTCTAATAATAATGAGATAAATGATGATATGGTAGTCTTTCCATAAGTTCCAGCAGCCACGATAGACTGAGGTTTTAAAACATATTCTTCAATAAATCCTGCATATCCTACAAAATGTTTAATCCCTAATTCTTTTATTTTAAGATATTCTACATTATTTTGTAATATTGCTGGCCCAACAACAGCAATGTCGATATCACCGGTGATATGTTCAGTCTTAAATCCAACTTTTATAGGTATATTATGTTCCTGCAAATAGGTGCTGATAGGAGGATAGAATCCTTTATCTGAACCTTCAACCTCATGGCCTTTTTCCTGCATACTGACCGCAAGAGGTGCCATCATTACTCCGCAAATGCCAACGAAATATATTTTCATAAAGTGTTTTCTAATACTATTTTTTCTACTGCACGGGCAATCTCTCCTGTCGGAAAACGAATCATATCTTCGACAGGAAGTCCTGTTTCATCTGTATATTGTTTCATGATTTCTTTTGCCTCCTGCTCAGGCATCCCATTTGAATTAACTGCAATCCCTATAAATTCTGGAATTCGAATTGGAAGTGCCATTTCCTTGTATTTTGTTATCATTACTTGAGGAGCAGGTAATTTAATTAGTTTTGAACCAATGGAATGTCTTCTTTGCGGACGTTGGATAAGGATTGCATGAGAAGGCATACCACCATGAAGTAACGCTAGTGATACAGGTGCATATCCCGGATGGAATATTCCTCCCTGTCCTTCTATTACAAGAAAACGGTTATCAGGATCTGCTTCCAATACTAATTGCTCAACTGCTCCAGGCATAAAATCACCTATTACCCTATCGATTGATATACCTTTTCCCTTAATCATAATTGCAGTCTGACCGGTTGCTAATAATTCTCCTTTTATTCCCTTTTGAGAAAGAAGCCTTTCAATTTCAAACCCCACAGTCATTTTTCCTATTGCAGCATCAGCTGCACAGGTCAGGATAATGGGTTTTTTCATTACATATGCTTTGCATGAAGCAACAGCTAATCCCTCTGGTGGAACCCGTACATCCCACATAGTTACTTGATGCTTGCATGCAAGCTCTTTAAGTTCGCTATCCTGATTTAATTCATAATGCATTCCGCTCATTATATGCATGCCATGTGAAATTGCTAATTTTATAACATTCTTTAATTCTCCGCTCATTTCACCACCGGATGGGGCAATTCCTATCATAAAGATATCGGGAATGTGAGATGGATTTCTTTGCAAATAGTGATCTAAGCTTTGATACAACATTACATCTGGACGAATGCCAAGTATCTCTTCTACATTTTGCTCTGTTGCACTGCTGTCTATTACTCCGACAATGTGCGTTTTCGCATACCGAAGATAACCATCAGCTGTTTTAGCACGCAAAGGGTATTGTTCTCTGCATTTTCGTGAAAAAGCCTGGTCAGCATAGATAAGGACTGAATGGGTTTCAATTGTAAAATCAAACATGAGATTCTTTCTTATGTAGGTATTGTAAAGCAATTTCTTCTTCATTCCAAGGGAGTTCATTCGTTCCGATACACATACTCTTTTCATGCCCTTTACCGAGAAATGCAAGAATTGTATCTGGCTTTGCAAGAGAAATACACTTTGCAATTGCCACTTCTCGTGATGGAATCAAAAAAAGATTTTTGTTTAATTGAAACTTAATTTTATCAATTCCTTCTAATATATCATTAGCAATACCATCAAATGTTTCATCTCTCGGATCTTCTGATGTAATGACAATAGTATCGCAAAATTGAGATGCATATTCTCCCATTGGTTTCCTTTTATTTTTATCTCTTTTACCTGCGCATCCAAACAATGCAATAATTTTTTTGTCAGGATAAGATGTTGTTAATGTTGAAAAGAACTGTAGAAATGCATTTGGCGTATGAGCAAAATCAATAATTACTTTAAAGGGTGTTTCTTGGATAACATTCATTCTTCCTGCAATATTTCGGGTTTTTTCAATACCAGTTACGATGCCGCTTATACTCATCCCTAAATTAATAGAAACACTGACTGCACCAAGCGCATTTTGAATATTGTATCTTCCATTAAAATGGAGTGTTAGAGGAAAGGAGATATTCGATAGCTTCATATGCAGCTGGTATCCATCTTCCATATTTTTAATATCCCGTGCGAAATATATTGGAAAATCTTTATTCTTTTTAGTTTCATCAAGAGAGAAACCTATGATTTGCAATTGCTTTCCGATATCTTTTGCCTTTTCTATTAAATATGTGAAATTGAGATCATCAGCATTTAGCACCAGAAAACCTTTTGGTTTAACCATTGAAATAATACGAGATTTTGCTTCCCGATATGCTTCAAAAGTCTTATGATAATCCAGATGTTCTGGAGTAATATTGGTTATGATTGCAGCATCTAAAAATATCCCATGGGCACGAAATTGGTCAAGGCCATGGGATGTCAATTCAAGAACAACATACTCAATACCTTTCCTCTCCATTTTTGCAAGATTTTGGTAAATATCTTTGCTTGATGGAGTTGAAGTATGAAGCCCCGTATCAAAAATTTCATCGTCAATCTTTCCTCCTATTGTTGAGATAATGCCTGTGCGTTTTCCGCTCGCTTTTAGAATTTGGAAAAGCATTTCAGATGTGGTTGATTTGCCATCTGTACCAGTTACCCCTATGACATGCATTCCCTTAGTCGGATTTTTATACCAAAGACGGTATCCTAAAGAGCGAATTTTTCGTAATTGATGTTTCATACTTGTTGTAATTGTTTTTTAAGTTTTTCACGAAGTCTTTGTAATCTTGTCCCGACATTTGTTTCACTAAGTCCTACAAGATTTGCTATCTGTTTATTAGACATATCTTCAAAGTACTTATAATATAGCAAGAATTGATCCTGCTCATCAAATTGCCTGAAGATTTCATATAATTGCTTTTCTTCTTCACTGACAATAATCTGCAGCTCAATTGATAATACATTATCTGCAACACTATCTTCTAACGTTGTACCAGACTCATCATCACGTGAGAAAGACTGCTGCAAAGAAATTGCAGGTTCTCTCACATTCTTCTTTCGAAAATAATCATACAATGTATTTCGAGCTATCCGATAAAGCCAACTTTTCACACTAACACCTTCCCATTGAAATGTATCAATTCCCTTTAATGCTTTTTCAAAAGTTATGGAGGCCATGTCTTCAGCCGTCTCTTTATCCTTCACAAAACCATGAACATACCGTAAAATATCCTGATAATAGGTACGGTAAAAATAGTCGAAATACTTCTTATCCTTTTGGGCCTTTTTAGCAATTTCTGCCTCTTCTGATGGTTTCATTCTTCTTCGATGAATCTGTGAAAAATGGTCTGTATTTTATCTGAAGGGATTTCAAATGTATTCAATGCATTGCATGCATCATCAAATGAAATTTCAAAGTGTTTTGCAAGAGATACCGATGCGGTCAATAACGGATAGATAAACTCAGGGAATGATTTTTCAACAACACATACCTGTCCTGCATGACCAAGCATAAAACTTTGCTTTTCTTCTACAAAATAGTAATCAGGAACAGGATCTTCTTTAATCCCAAAATATACAACTCCTTCTGTTTTTCCCTGTGCCAGACTTTTTGTTCGCATATTATCATTGTTCAAAACCAATATACCGTCGGGTTGCATTTTTTCAACTAAAAGCAGTTCCAGGTTTAACGAACCTGGATGAGAATTTAATACAATTACTGCTGAAGGGGATAAAAAACTCATCCAATATTTCATGATACCAGCATCATGACTGTTAATCTGGAGTACTAATATGCCACTATTCGGTTTTAGAAAAAGAAGACGAGCAATTGCATGAGTTAAGGTAGTTATCCAGGCAAATGGGTTTGTTGGAACTTCATTAATTCCTAAAATTGTTAATGGAATGTCCCAGTCATATTGAGGAGAATGAATGATTCTCCTTACTTTTTTACCACTTCGTTTCAGAATTGTGAATACTGCTTCTCTTGCAATATCTGTTCCATACCAGCCTCCGACTGCAATAATTTCTAATTGATGTTTGTTGACTGCAATGAGACAAAGTGATGTCAATATTCGTCTCAATCCTCTTCTAAAAAGTATCTTCATAGACTGTCACATCTCCTCCAAGTTTTGTTAATATATCAGCTATATGGGGATATCCCCTGTTAATATGTTCAGTCGATCGTAAAATTGATTTGCCGGTTGCGGCAAGCATCGCTCCTAGAAACATTACTCCCGTCCTGATATCAGGACAAGTTAATTCTGCTCCAGTAAGCGGGGTTTTCCCATGTACAAGTACTCTGTGATCATCCAATACATTTACATTTGCACCCATGTTCCGTAACGAGTCTGCATGTCGAACACGTCCATTATATAACTTTTCGAAAAAAAGAAATTCCCCATCAGCTTGCGTTGCAAGAGGAATAAAGATAGGTAACAAGTCAGTTGGGAATTTCGGCCACGTATCAGAATATATTCCGATATTTGCATAGATATTAAATGATTCATTTAATTTCAAATCCTGTTCTGATCGTATATGTATCGTATTACCATCAAATTCCCACATAGTATTAAAATATTTTAACACAACTAATATTGGACGAAGGTCTTCAGGAATGACATGATGAATCCGGATATCACCACCGGTAAGCAATGTATAAACAATAAAGGTTGCAATATATACATGGTCTTTTATAATACTGCCTTCCGCACCATGAAGAGATGCAACCTGGACAACATGCAACCTATTCGAACCTATCCCATGGATTTGTGCACCCATAAGCTGTAGGAACTGGCAAAGGTTTCGCACATGAGGCTCAGATGCAGCATTTTCGATTATGACTTCTCCGTCTCCTAAAACATTTAAAAGAATTGCATTCTCAGTTGCCGTTACACTTGTTTCATATAAGAAAATATGACGCTTTTGTCCGGTCATATCTTCCTTTTTTTGAATTAAAACTTCATCAGTACCTTGAATTGTTTCAACATTGTATCCTGACTGTTCAAACACATCAAAATGGGCTGCCATACTTCTCAATCCTATCCTGTCTCCTCCAGGTCTCGTACATTTGACCTTCCCAAATCGTACAAGAAGCGGAGCTAAAACTAAATTTCCTCCCCGAATTCTTGCATATTCATCATTATCAATGTTTGAGCTTGTTAAATGGGAAGGATCTATGGTTAAACTCTCCCCATGATTGGCAAAATTACCAACTGCTCCGGAATGTGAAATAATTTTAACCATTGTTCTCACATCTGAAATGGCAGGACAGCCATGGAGGGTACTGGTTTCATTACTCAACAAAGTTGCAGCAATTATAGGAAGAACAGCATTTTTACTTCCTGCTGCTTCTATCTCGCCTTGAAGTGGATTTCCCCCTTGAATGATAAATGTAGCCATTACCTCATAAGTGAATAAATCATTATCTTATTCCTGAATCAATCGAAATATTATATGTTATCGTTGTTGAAGTTCCCTGTATATTGAGAGTATATGATTTTTGTCCAAAAACTTGCTGGGTAAAAGTAATTGTGTATGATCCACGATTAAGTGCTATTAAATAGTTTCCGTTTGCATCTGTTTGGGTACTATAGCTATTTCCAGAAGTATCAGTAAAAATTAAAACGAAATTCGCTTCTAGTTTTGTACAACTA
Source organism: Patescibacteria group bacterium (assembly GCA_025450075.1). Taxonomy (GTDB): domain Bacteria; phylum Patescibacteriota; class Dojkabacteria; order JAKAPS01; family JAKAPS01; genus JANWIC01. The sequence goes on from JANWIC010000010.1 coordinate 22,554, forward strand.
ACCCCTGACATACAAACTGGCCTAGTTGGCCCATATACAACTGTACCGCTTACCCGAACTTGCATACCGGTTTGGACTGTTGGAGTTGTTGCATTTAATGTAGGAGTTGGAGTTGGAGAAAGTGTGATAGTTACAGGTGGTAATGTTTTAATAATATCGTTAAATATTTGTGTTTGTTCAGTAATTCCAATGATGTTTTCTTGATTTATTACCGATACAACAATATTTTTTTGTACATTTTGTTTTACAACTGGATCAGTGATTGAAGGAATAACTGAGATAGCAAGCTTGTCATGTTGGATAATATCGTTTTTTTTCAAACTTTGTTCCCCAGTCTTATTTGCATACATAGTCTCTTCATTTGCAAGTACGACAGCTGCATCTGCTTTTTGACTAGGATTTGCCATAAAACTTAATTCAGCATTTTGAAAAGTTTCTTTAATAGGGAAAAGCGGACTGTTCGCATCAACAAAAAATGATACGTCCAATATTCCAAAAAGGATAATTCCAATAATAGAAATTGCTGTTATTACCAGAGCTTTCTTCATATCCATATTATGCGGACAAACAGGCACAATGTCAAGGTTTTATTTTCTTTTCAAAGCTGTCCGTGTAGTATATAATAGGTACGCTTTGAATCTAAACTGTTATGCGAAATGTTCGTGTATTTATAAAGAAACATAAAAAAGCAACCAGTATCATTTTAGCTATTCTGGTTTTCATCGTTGCAATTGTAATTTATGCAATCATTGGTGTATTTCATATCAAGTCAACAGTAAATGCTATCCAGGCTGACATGACACAAATTAAGGTAGACCAAAATAGCAAATCTCTGCCAAAGCTTGTCGGGGATTTAAAACAAGTGAATTCACAATTGAATGAATTAGAAAATGAAAAGAATTATTTTTTCCCATTGCAGGTAATTCCATTTTTAAACATATATTATGCTAATGCAGGGTATGCTATTAATGGAGCTAAACTTCTTGATGGAGCTTTTATTAATATAATCCAATCTTCTGTTCCGCTTGCGGATGCATTAGGATATGGAGCTCAACAAGAAAACACACAAGGGAAAATCGGTATTATAGTAAATGCATTACCGGCAATTGCGGATTCAGTAAATGGCCAAATGGAAAGTTTGCAGGAAGCGCAAAAAAACTTCAATGCAATTAATCCTTCATACATTCCAAATGTATCAGTTAAAGGGACAAAACTTCAACCTGCATTTATTCAATATCGAAGCGGATATAATGACTTTATCGCTTTATTACCAAAGCTCACTTCAATTTCATCTACACTTGAATCTGCATTCGGGTCACCTACTCCAAAAAATTACTTGCTTTTATTGGAAAATGATAAAGAACTGCGACCTGGTGGAGGCTTTATAACTGCTTATGGATACTTAAATTTCAATAAGGGAAACTTAGGGAAAATAGCTACAAACAATATCTATTATTTAGATGGAATAGATCATCCAAATGTAAAACCTCCTGTTCAAATTCAACAATATATCATCCAGGATTCATCTTCTCCCATTTGGTATATGCGGGATGCAAATTACAGTCCAGACATACCAACTGACGCTAAGGTGATTGAACAAATGTATTCGACAATACCTTCAAGCAAAGTACCTCCAATTGACGGAGTTGTTTTTATCAATACCCAACTGGTGGCTTCGATATTGAATGTAACTGGACCGATTTATGTATCAGAATACAAACAAACTGTTAGTTCATCAACTGCTTCATATCTAATGGAATATTATGCAGAGAAAGTTGATGTAAACAATCCGACAAATAATAAAAAATTTATCAATTATTTTCTGAGCGATATTGAATCAAAAATTTTTAGTTTAAACAAAGGAGACCTGGTCAATTTCATGCAATTTCTCATTGAACAATCCCAGCAAAGAAATGTTATGGCATATGCAAATGATTCTTCGGTAGAAAGTGTCATTAATACATATAACTTTGGTGGAGCATTTCCAAAACCAAATTCCAATGATTTTATTGGAATTGCTGATGCAAATGTATTAAGCGGTAAATCCGATTTCTATATCCATCGTTCCATAACACAATCAGTAAAAGCGACTTCAAAAGGTGTTCTTGAAACGGTTAATATCACCTTTATCAATGACCATGTTGGAGATGGATGGCTTAACCATAACTGCAAAACCTGGCTACGAGTTTATGTACCACAAGGTTCAAAACTTCTTTCAATGACAGGTGATGACCAATACTATAACGGTCCAACAAGAAGAGTATATGATGAATTAGGATACACGGTGTTTGATACTCACTTGACAGTTCCTTTAAAAAACACCCTAACTGGTCAAAATGGCGTTGTTACTCTCGCTTTATCATATTATCTTCCCCCATCATTCAAATTAGAAAACCATTACTCACTTTCACTTTTTAAACAATCAGGGATTGCCGATATTTCAGTAGCTTCTACTTTTAACGGAAATACTCAAAAAGCTGATATGATAAAAGATACAACAATTTCATTTTGATTTCATCCGTTTGATTACTTCCCAACCGTCTTTATTAAATACATAGACATACCCATGTTGCAGCCTGTCATTAATGATTTCCTGAATTTGCTTAAAACTTCCTAATGGCCAAACATCTAATGAATCTGATACGATTATATAATCTGCATCGTAAACTTTCCTGCTGTACCCGATCACATAAATATTATTCCTTTGAGCAAGATGGCTAACCAATGGATTTTGTGCAATGACAGATGCAGACGACGGAATATATGAAAGTGCAATATATCCTGTTTGTTGTACCTGGGAAAGCATAAAGCTGGATGGTTCAAACAGCTGCTTAAATGGAAATACTGCTATGGATGCAATGTTAATACTTAATATACATAACAGGAGATAAATTCGAATTTTTGAAAACAATTTGTATCTTGAAAAAATGACAAGAGCATCTATTGCCGCAAAAAAAAGTACCGGAGTTATAGTTGCAGTATAATGGCCACGCACAGACCAGTTTAGTGAAACGGAAGATAAGAACCTCTCAAAAAGAAGAGGTATTTCTAGTATAACAAGAGGAGAAAATAAAGAAAGAAAAAGAAGTGGAAGAAAAATTAAAAAAATCGTGAGCGCCTTTTGTCCAGGTGTAAACAGAGTATGAATGAATGTAAATGGATGAAGTATTATAGAAAGTACAGCATGCGGAAGATCCTGCCCTAGGGCAGAATAATTCCAATACGAATAACCCACTCCTCCTGAAAATGCAGGAATAACAACTTTAGTTAATAGATAAAATACAATAACTCCTGAAATAAATAATATAATTCCCTGTTTCCATTCTTTTTTCAAAATCAAATAAATACCCAAAAAAGCTACTAGTATCGTCATGTCTTCTTTTACAAGCAATAAAAGCAAAATTAAAGGAATATATACCCATTCTTTTTTTTGCCATATCGCATAAAGTGCAAAACTAATTATTGGAACTGCAAATGCTACTTCATGAAAATCAAATCCCACTGTACTTTGTATTCCCCAATAAATGCTGTAACTGATTGAAATTAAAATTGCATTTTTGATTCCAAGTTTTTTCTCTGCAAACCAATAAATCGGAAATACTGACAAGCTAAGTAAAGCTGCTTGGGCAATAAGAAGTGAGTATGGGGATGGAATAATCCAATAAAGAGGTACAAGGAAGATTAGGATTGGAGAAAAATGGTCACCGAGGATATTCCCAACTCCGCGTATAGAACTTGATGGAATTTGGAAATGAGCATAATGCCAGATAACTTGTTCAAAAAGACCTAGGTCATAACCAAATGTTTTAAAATGGATATGCTGAATAATACTTACTGCACTATATACAACAAATGCAGCAAAAACGATATATATGGGTGGAGAAATTCGTTTCATGTCATAATAGTAGCATCTTTATCAAAGAAGAGCTATTGAGGTGGAATTTTATAATACAAAAACAACTCTTTTGCAATATCTGCCCAGAGCGGGACGGCTGTAGTTGCAGCATATAATCCCGCACGAGGGTATTTTAGCATGACAAGCATGACAAATTTTGGATCTTTTGCCGGGGCATATCCAACATATGTGGCATTAATGATACCATCCGCATATCCTGCTTTATTCGAAAGCGGTACTTGTGCCGAACCGGTTTTGCTTGCAATTTCAGGCATATATTGTTTTAAAAATCGTAGTCCATAAGCCGGTTCTCCAGTTGTTGCGTATGTTAACATATCAGTAAGTTTGCTTGCTGTATCGGTAGAAATAACCCGGCCGATTGCAACAGGTTTTGTATCTTGCTCCTGACTATCTTTTACAACACTTTTTACAATATATGGTTGCATTCGGATCCCTTTATTTGCAATAGTTTGATATATTCCAATTACCTGTAATGATGTTGCTCCATAAAACTGGCCGAATGAAGCGGTTGCAAGATCAATATCAGCCCATGTTCCCGGATCAGGCACTAATCCAGTCTGCTCCCCTTGAAGTGTTATACCAGTCAGGGTGCCAATACCAAATGCTTTTGTATATTTTACTAAAAGATCTTTCCCTACAAGTTGAGCAACCATACTTGCACCGACATTTGAAGATTTTTTTAAAATTTCTGCCATATTCATTTTCCCATCCGGCTGCTTGTTAAAGTTATACACATATTTTGTGTTTGCTTCATAATATCCTGAGCTGTCATTAAATATTGTATCGGGTGTTATCTTCTTTTCCTCAAGCGCAGCGGCAGCCGTTATCGCTTTCATCACAGATCCAGGTTCATAAACATTGGAAATCGCCTGGTTTTCAAATGAAGATTGCAATAAAGATGGATCTAGCTTTTTAGTCGGATCTTTACAAGCATCTTGTTTTGCAAAGACATAGTTATTGCAATCAAGGATATATCCGTTATAGTAGGTGTTAGGATCAAAGGTAGGATAATTTGCCATTGCAATAATTGCACCTGACTTCGGATCCATAACAATAACACTGCCACTGTCTGCTTCCTGGTTATCAACCCAATAGGCAAGTTTTGTTTCAATAATTTTTTGTAAATGAGCATCTACGGTAAGTGTAATATCTTCTCCAATGCTAGGCGGAATAAAATTGAAATTTGAATTAACAATTGGATTACCAAATTGATCCTTATTTCCAAATAAATTTCCATCTACTCCTTTGAGGTCTCCATCAAAATATTGTTCTATTCCATATTGTCCTTCCCCAGAAGAAGGATATACAAATCCTAATACTTGCGAAAGAAGTGTGTTATTCGGATAACTTCGTTTTTGTGTAAGTATAAACTGGACAGAATTAGTATTCGTATTTGTTAATTTTGCCTCTATAGCTGATTTCTGATTTGGAGAAATACCCGTGCCGATTTGAAAATACTGTAATCCCTGGTTTTTTTGTTTTTCAAATAATGCTTTGTCAAAGGAAAATAGTGGTAAGACATTTTGTTCAAATGATTGTAAATTTGTAATATTTGGAATATAAACATACGCATCATATTGCGGAATATTGATTGCAAGTTCTATCCCGTCTGATGATTTAATAATGCCACGAGAGGTCGAAATTGAAGTGGAATATTTTTGTTCACTATTGGCTAGAATTTGAAAACTGATATTATCATTTATCTGTAATTGATAAAGGCGATAAATAATGCTTACTGCAACAACGGCAATACAAATGCATATTACGAATATCCTGGTATTTCTCATCCCGTGCAGTTAATGTTCCATATTATAGCTGATTGCATTCGAATTCGTCACATAGAGAATGTTATCAGCCTCATGCATGCCAAGTGTTTGAGCTTTTTGATAAACTTGATCAATATTTTGTGCATCTGCAATTTTTTCCTGTAATACCTGGTTCTTGATACTTAAAGTAGAAATATTATTTGAGTAATCTGTTATATTGGTACTTTGAGTGTCTGAATGAGTCATCAAAACTAATAATGAAAAAATGACAGCAAAATTTAAGAGTACGAGCAATGCTGTCAGCTTGTAGGTGGTAAATAAATGATTTTTTTCTATTCTTTTTCTCATATATTGTGGGTCAATTAAGTACTTTTTCAAAACATCGAAGTTTTGCGCTTCTCGCGCGCTTGTTTCTATCTACTTCTTCTTTATCTGCCATTTGCATCTCACCAATCTCTCTATATTTTCCATTTTGAACAAAATGTCTTTTAATAATCTTATCTTCCAGTGAATGGAATGATAACCATGCTACTCTTCCATTGATTGCAAGAGAAGTATCAACTGCCTTTACTGCTTGTTCAATCCCTTCCATTTCGCTATTTACTGCAATCCGTAGTGCTTGAAATGTTTTTGCATACGGGTTTTTGTAATAAAAAGGGATACTTCTTTTAATTGCATCACAAAGTCCTCTGGTTGTCGTAATCGGCTTTTCTTTCCTTGCTGCAATAATTCCTCGCGCAATCCGTTTTGCAAAAACTTCTTCTCCATATTCGCGTAATATCTGTTCCAGTTCTTTTTCATACATTCCGTTAACTAAATCTGCTGCACTTACACCCAGTCTTTTATCCATTCTCATGTCTAATGGTCCATTTTGCATATAGCTGAAACCCTTTTCAGGTTCATCTATCTGGTATGAAGAAACTCCTAAATCAAAAAGAATTCCTGAAGCTTTTGTCTTAGTATAACCTAGCATTGTTGTTACTTCAGTAAGAATCTGATCAAGATATTTGTAATTATTATGTGCAAGAGCTGCATAACAATCTCCTCTTTTGAAAATGAGGATGTCATCCATCTCATTAATCCTGATAAATTCTTGTTGTAAAAGAGCATTTGTATTGTGTTCAATCGCATCCTGATCTACATCAATACCAATACATAATCCTTCATGCAGTCTTTTAATCATGGAATTAAAATGTCCACCTCCACCAACAGTACAGTCTACATAGATGCCTTCGTCTGTAATTTGTAAAAGATCAATAATTTTTTCTCTTAAAACCGGTTCATGATAATTCATCATTACCCAATCTCATGTAATTTATCTGCAATCTGTGCACTGTTTTCATACAAATAGCTTTTTCTTTCAACCCATTTTTCTTTATCCCAGATTTCAACCCATCTACTCAGGCCTAAAAATACTAATTCATCAGATAATTGCGCATATTCTATAAGGTTTTCAGGAAGAACAAATCTTCCCTGTGAATCCAAATCCGCTTCAACTGCTCCACCAATTAAAAACCTCGCTGTATCTCGCAAAGTATTATTAGTAAAAGGAAGAGTTTCTAAAGTTGAAGTTAGTCCTTCCCATTGGGATCTCGAAACCATAACAAGACATCTTTCATACCCTTGCGTAACAATACAAGTTCCTCCCAATTCATCACGGAATTTTTTAGGAACTGCAGTCCGATTCTTTTCTCCTAATTTTGTTCTGTATTCTCCGATGAGCATAAGTGCAGATAAACTATTCACCACTATTCACCACTTACATCCACCTCTACAATATCATTAATAAATGTCATCGTCAATAGGTATTTTCACCTTTCCACCCTTTTGATTTTTTAGACAAATCGAGATATGATAGGTACATATATCGTTTGCTGATAATGCGAAAAAGACTGCTCCTGCCCGCTTTTGCCATTTGTATAGTGGGAGGAATAGTATTCTTCCTGATTTTCCATAAAATTTCACCCTCAATATCTCCAGTAAAGCCGAAAGGACCATATGATGCACAAATCTACGATGTGCAAGAATCACTGCTTGAAAGTATGATGAATGCAGGATTGAATAAAAATAATGGGATAAATAATGGACTTGGGACACTTTGGAAAAACTGGACAATGAATTCACAGCATGCAATACAGGGAAATGTTAATATTACATCAACAAGCCCCAATAGCCTTTCTGATATTATATATTTAAACATCCTGCTTACTCACCAAAAAAGATATTCTCTTCCCAATCTGCATGATGCTATTGCATCACAAGAGGCAATAGTAAAGCAGGAAATCTCAGACCATACTGCTATGCAACCGGAAGCGTATCCGTATCTTGAAGATATAGCTGGATTAACAAATGACCAAAGTTATGCATATGCATCAACAGCTATTGCAGAAAACATATCTACTTTATTTGATTCCATACGACAAACTGTTTTTGATCAGAGTAGTGATCATCCAAATGGTTTTTACCAAACACAAAAAGCATTAGCCCAGGGTTCAGATCTCCTGACAGAGGGATTGAAAGCGAAAAACCCGACTTACATCCAAGAAGGACAGCAAATCATTTCATTTGTATATACTCATAGCTTCATCCAACCCTACAATGTGCTTCCAGACACAATGGATTCTGTAATTGCCCCGGATGGGAATCCCAATTCAGATGAGGCACTATATCCAGTTCATGCTGCTGATATAACATTTAGCCAAGAGGCAGCTTCAATTCAAATATTATTATCTCTTTTTCAGCTTACACACGAAAGCATGTATCTTACTGATGCACAAACACTCCTAACACCATTTTTAGGTACAAAACAAACAACCTGGGATACAATAAACCTTGGATACTATCCAAAAGCAATTCTAGATGGTGATAGCCAATCAAATCCCGGGAATATTACCGTTACAACTGATACAAAATCTCCATTGACACAATCTTTATTGCTTCAGGCAATACATCAATATAACCAAATAGCTTCATATCCGGATAATCAAGCAGAATCATCTCTTCTTCAAGTAGTTTTACATCACGCATATAGTGAAGCGCTTCTTGGTGTTCCAAACTCAACAACAGCTGAATGGACAGGCGGGGTGACAATTGATACCCAAAGCATGCTTTATATGCTTGAGGCACTTCTTGCATACAATGTTCCTGTCATACAACTAACACCAGTTGTAGCAACTGCAACGAGTACACCAACACCTACTGTTCCATCAACTCTAACTCCAACCCAAATTACTATTACTACAACTCCAACTGTAACATCAACTCCTATACCTATTCCGACTACAATAACTCCAACAAACATTCCAATTGTTACACATCCTATCGTATTGCATACTACTACTCCAACTCCTTCTCCTATTGCAACACAATCTGTTCTGATTACAATTCAGCAAGCAGTTATTACCCCGATTACTATCCCTGTTCCAGGATCAAGCCAGGTATCGTTACTTAATGCGAATGGTTTACCAATTAATAATGCAATTCTTCATTATTCAAATGCTTCTGGTGATAAACAGGATATTCTTTCAGCAAGCAATGGACTAGCAAAAATTCCGGGAAGTGGATATACCTTAAATACAATAGTTATCAATACAATAACTATTCCAATTCAGCAGGATCTCGATGCAACACAAGGGTATAGAATAACAGTAGATGTGGTAAACGGAAAAGTACTTTCGATTCATGCATATAGCGGTGAAAATTATCTTACACTCATTACAGCAGTTTCTATAGCCATTCTTATAACAATTTTCTTTTTCCTTATGTATGAGAAGCTCAGATCATCAAAAGGATTTTATGGAAACAGATTATGAGAGAAGTTGGTGAAGATATGAATCCAGTTCTTTAACAGATAAACGCTCTTGCTTCATACTGTCCCTATCCCGGATAGTAACACTATCATCTTCTTTCGTCTGGTAATCAACAGTAATACAAAGTGGTGTTCCGATTTCATCTTGTCGCCTATATCTTTTTCCAATAGAACCAGATTCATCATATTGGATAGAATAATTCCCACGTAGTGACGATGCAATTTGTTTTGCTTTTTCATCTAACCTGTCCCGTTTCATTAATGGAAGGATTGCAGCTTTAACAGGCGCAATGCGGGGATGGAGATGTAAAACGATTCGAGTATCGCCCGGTTTTACTTCCTCTTCTTCATATCCATTGCATAAAAATGCAAGGA
>JANWIC010000011.1 GCA_025450075.1 Patescibacteria group bacterium
ATAAAAATGCAAGGAATAATCTATCTACACCAACAGATGGTTCAATGACATACGGGACAATTCTTTCTTTCGTATCTTCATCAAAATATGATAAGTCTTGTCCTGTAAATTTGCTGTGCTGCAGCAAGTCATAATCTGTCCTGTCTGCAATTCCCTGGAGTTCTTTCCACCCTATCGGGTATTGATATTCAATATCAACAGTTCGGGATGAATAGAATGATCTCTCGTCATCTCCATGCTCCCTGAATCGCATGTTTTCTTTTTTAATTCCCAATCTTTCATACCATTCACTCATATTATGAAGCCACATCTCAAATGCTTCTTTATCCTCTCCCGGTTTAACAAAATATTCAATTTCCATCTGTTCAAATTCAAGCACACGGAAAATGAAGTTTCCCGGAGTAATTTCATTACGAAATACCTTCCCTATTTGTCCAACTCCGAAAGGTAGTTTCTTTCTTGAGGCATTCAAGATATTTTTAAAATCAACAAATATTCCCTGGCATGTTTCCGGCCGCAGATATACTCTCCCTTCTTCGCTTTCAACCGGGCCAAGATGTGTAGAAAACATTGTATTAAACATCTTTGCAGGTGTCAGCTCTCCTCCACAAGCAGGACAAAGAATACCATTTTCTTCAATCAGCTTTGTCATATCAGAGACACTCATCCCTTCTGCATTTATATGGAGAGCATCCTCCAATAGATGGTCTGCACGATATCTTTCGTGGCACTTTTTACATTCTACCAATGCATCATTAAAATTTGCGACATGACCGGAAGCCACCCACACTTTTGGATTCATTAGGATTGCTGCATCAAGACCAACCATATCATCTCTTGATTGGATGAATGTTTTCCACCATTCAGCCTTAATATTGTTTTTCATAAGAACTCCCATCGGACCATAATCCCAAGTATTTGCAAGTCCGCCATAAATTTCAGATGAAGGAAAAACAAAACCTCTTCGTTTTGCAAGCGAAACTATCGGATCCATCGTTTTATTATTCATGTATAAAGGCTTTTGATCTAATTGATGAACCAATTGTATATTCAATCATATCCATTGTCAATAAATAGAGGGCTGATTTAAGGCTGCTAGTAAGCGAAATCCGCTGAACTTCTGGAAGAGTACGTTCTTTCATAAACCGCAGCATTTTTATTTCATCATTTGAAATCTCAGATCCTGCTCCACATCTTTTATGTGCAATCCCGGACTTTTTGTATACTTTTTCATCCGATTCTACAATCTTATCATTACATATGAGACAAGTATATAATTCAAGAAATACACCAGAAAAAAGCAGGAGCTTACAATGGACATATGCAATACTCTTTATAACATCTCCATCTGGATGCGATTCATGATAGGAAAGTGTTTCTTCTAAAACATTGTATATTTCTGCACTGATTTCACCATCATAAACCATCTTTGTTACCAACTCATCCAAATAGAACAGGAAAAAGACATCTTTTTCTTTTTCCCGTAACGATCCATATGGGTTAATGAGTTGGACTTCCGTTAAGACATCAAGATTCTTCCCTTCAGCAAGTGAAAACTTACACAGATTTAATAACTCAAGATTTCCTGATTTCCTACTTGAAAATTTCTTTGCTCCTTTTGCAATACAGGATATTTTCCCATGCTCTTTTAGGAACAATTGCAATATCCTATCATCATTCAACAAATCATTCTTTTTAATTACAAAACCAATATCAGAATACAGCATAAATTAATCTTATACCTATATTATACACTGCAAATGTTAGAATGAGAACGTTTTATCGCTTAATAGTGAATCTTTTTGGGTTTTACCGTTAAAGCTGACTGATACTCCTAAAGAAGATGTACCTGGTTGCTTGTATATATACATACTATACCCGTCTGTTGAAAAGTTTGAAGGCAAGCTGTACTTTATCACTAATTGCAGTTGTGAAGGTGTGCTTGAAACAGAATCTGTTGAAGGAACTGAAATATGGTCATCTGCAACCGAATACCCCATTTCACGGTAAGCTCTTAGTGTCCCATCTGCACCTAAAATACTTTCAACCCTGCTTCCTGAAGGTAGATAGATCCGTACCCATGCTTCATACTTTCCATTTTTTGCAGGATCCTTATCATAGTTATTTACATATGTAATGGTAAGTGTATGTTCCAAGCCGTTTAACTGACTATTCAAACTTCTTGATATATCAGTTATATCTTTTTGTCCTCCAAGGTTCTCTTCACTCAAACCGATAAAATCTGATCCTGTATTAAGTGGAAATGCTCCACCTAATCCATATTGATTAACAGTATCCTCAGTTTGTTGATCATCAGCATACAGTATAATATCTTTTTGCATAAATGCTGATTGCAGCATTTTCATAACTGAAACAAGTGAATCACCCTGTGTGTTAAATAGTTGATTTCCTAAACTCTCTAAAAATATAGGATTTGAAATATATTGTGATAGGTTTAAATCTGTTACTTGGATATGAGAAGAAGGGAGTGAAACCGGTCCTATTGTTTGTATTACACGAGAAATGAATGAGTGATCTATTGTAACGATCCCGCTCGTATGTTCAATAGAAGGTATTGAGTAATATAATTTTTCAAATTGTTGCGCACTTGTTACAAAATCCGGGCTTTGATTTGCCCTATCAATACCTAAATTTGCAGTTTTAACATATGCCTGGAGTGTTACTGATGGGCTTGTAGTGCTCAAAAGCATTTGGTTTAATCCGGATATTGCATTTATCTTAATAGGATTTAATTTCCCCTGAACAAAATCGAGATACCCATACCCGTTTATTTTTCCTCCTGTCGGAAGAAGTGTTGTTTCATCTTGTATCAAAAGAAGATATGACCTGTTACTAAAAGACCTTTCAAGAATCGGAGTCAATGAATCAAGTTTTGGAAGGAATGCTATAACGGATTGAAAAGAATCATTAAACGAATTATATGAAGTTTTTAAATCTTTTCCTAAAAATGTTTCTTTCGGTATATAGTGTGGATCAACGAGCGCAAATGAATTTTGTGCATAGGTAAAATCTGTCATTGCATTATCAATTGTTGGGATAAGTGCTGGAAGTGCATTTAAAAAGGAATCAGTAGAATCTCCAAAACCTAATGCATTTGCAACTTGTGCGCTATGTTGTGCAATGTTATTTGCACCTGTCGCAATAGATTGGAACCCGGAAATCATATTATCAGCATCCTGATAATATTTACTTGTAAAAGGAAGAAGGTTTAAAAGACTAACGGAATGTAATTGTGTATGAAGATTATCAAGATCAGGTCCTAACTTTTGAATACCAATTACCAGTCCTTCATAGGAATGTGATGCATATTGTGTTTGAATATATGAGACATCCTGATTTACTTTATCATAAGCGGATGAGATACTTCTCATGCCATTGATTAAATATCCACCGATTAAGATTGCAATAATTCCAAGAAAAATACTCAAACAGGAGAATTTTTTATGTTTTGATATCATTCTCATGGCTTAAAGCAAAGTACACCTATTATAACTGGAAAAAAATCATGAATCAAACCTTGCAAACTCAACTATTTAAGAATATAATCCCCATAATTATCTTATTAAAATGAGACAATCCCCTACTATTGAAACAAATGATGACCCAAATCATTTTTCTTTATCAAAAAATGCAAAAAGAAGAGTTTTATATTTAATCGGTACACTTTCTTCTATAACGATAACAACAGTTGGAATGGGTATTTTTATTTTACGATTTACTTATAAATAATGGCGGTCCATTAGGAGATTATGAGGGGAATCTTGGTTGGGAAGGCTTGGCAGTTGCTTTACTTGGAGTAGCTGTTGCTAGAGCTACAACAAAATTATACACACAGCCCCCTATATTACAAATGGAGCCGGTTGCCATACATGCAAATTCTTCACAGGCTGAATGAAGTTTTGTATTCCTTATATACTTCTTCTATATAATGTTTCAAAGCATATTTAATATTCTTTTTTGAAAACTTCATTGCCTGTTTTCGAATTTCTTCAGGATTCCAATCTCTTCCTTCTATTTTCACCATTGCGCCATATAGGTCATCTTCACTTTGATCTGAAAAATAGATTCCGGTTTGATTTTCGACTATTGTTTCCAAAGCACCATCTTTTGCATACGCAATAACTGGTGTACCACAAAGTTGCGCTTCAATAGGAACTAAACCAAGATCATCTGCTCCAGGAAAAAGTAACGCTTTTGCGGTATTGTAATGTCGAAGCAATGTATGATCATCTACTAAGCCTAAGAAATCAACTTGACCCTGTGCAATATCTTCAAGATACCTTCTTTGAGGTCCATCACCGATAATCTTTAACTTTCTTTTATATTTCAAGCAAGTTTGAATAGCTAACTCAATGTGCTTATACGGTTCCATTCGGGATACAATCAGATAAAAATCTTCACGAGGAATTGTGGATAATGTGAAGAATGATTCATCAACAGGAGAGTATATGACTTTTGCATTCCTTGCATAAGATTTTGCTATTCTTTTTTTGGTTGTTGCAGAATTTGCAAGGAAATAATCAACTCGATCCGATGCTACTTTATCCCAAATTCTTAAATAGTTATTAATAAAAGGGAGAGCTATATTCCTTTGGTGTCTTACTTGCGTACTTGTTTCATATCCCCATAAGAATCTTGGTACAGTTAGAGTATATGAAATATGGCACGTTGAAACAGGTGTGATAATGCCTTTTGCAAAGCCAGCTGAAATGGATAAAACCAAATCATAATTCTCAAAATGTAAGGATTCTATTGCAGTTGGCATACATGGGACATACAGCTTTCGTGCATATGATTTAAATGGAAATTTTTGAAGAAAAGAAGAATGAATGTCCCATGTTCTCATGCATTCAGGCATGGAAGATGGAGTGTACAAAAGAGTATATACTGGAGCATGAGGGTATATTTCATGAAAAAGCTCAAGCATCCTCTCCCCTCCTCCATATACTGTCAGGTAATCATGCACTAATGCTATTTTCATCTATGATGCTGTCAATATATTTTCCAAAAGTTGCTATGAATTTCTCTTTCTTAAAACGTTGGGCATGAGATATACAAATTTCAGGATCAAATTTTAATTGAGAAAACCGTTGCATTGCTTCGTATAATGAAGAAGAATCCTGTTTATCAAAAAATATTCCCGTTATTCCTTCTTCAATAATATCCTTCGCTCCCCCTCTATTAAATGCAATTACCGGTTTGCCTGCAGCCAATGCTTCTACCGGAGCAATACCAAAATCTTCAACTCCTGGCCAGATAAGAGCACGACTATTTGCTAATTGTTTTGCAACCTGGTCATCAGATTGTTTTTCAAAAAAAGTGATGTTTGCATTAGATCTTTTTTTTAGTTTTTCAATATACTTTTTGTCTCCGTTTCCAACCATATGAAGAGAAAGACCAAGTTTATTAAAAGTATCCACAACAATCTCGAGCTTCCGTAATGGAATGAATCGGCCAATATATATATAATAGCCATTTGTATCAGATTTTTCTAAAATTTTAAAACGAAGAGTATCGACAAATGGATGAATAACCACAGATTTCCGTTTATAGAATTTAATAATTCGTTGCTGGGTATATCGTGAATTAGCGATAAAATAGTCTACCCTATCGGCTGCAACCCGATCCCAAATACGAAGATAGGAGATAATATATGGATATATCCGTCGAAGGAAAAACCCTAAATGAAGAGAATCACGATATTGGAAATAGTCCCATGCATATCGGGAAGGGCTATGCATATAACAGATGTGGATTGTATCAGCAGTTGTAATAACTCCATGAGCAAATCTGGAGGATGAACTAATGACAAGATCATAACCGCTGAAATCAAAACGCTCAAATATTGCAGGATACAAAAATACAAGTGCTTTTGCATATTTCAACATATATTTATTTCTGCCAAAGCGTGGAGTAATAATCTGTATACCTTCATCTTTAAAACCATGTTTTGTCATCCTGCCCGCGTTATAAAAGGAAGTATAAACAGGAGCTTTTGGATACATTTCATGAATAATTTCGACTATTTTCTCTGCTCCTCCATACTGGTCAAGAGAATCACAAACAATTGCTATTTTCAGATCTTTTTTATCTTTCATATTGTAATAAGATATCTCGTACTTTTGAATAAGTATTATCCCAGGTATAAAATCGTGATTTTTCAAGTCCTTTTTCCCGCAAAGAATCCCTCAATACCTTATCATCAACGATTTTCTTTAGCAACTCCGCAGCATAAGTCAGGTTAAATTCCTTTGAATCAATTGGCATGCGTAAAGCACTATCCTGATATACCTCTTCATATACAGGGATATCAGATATCAGGCAAGGTATTCCGCATGCCATATTCTCAAGCACTGACAAACCAAAACCTTCATACGAAGAAAGATTGCAATATGCATCAGCATGCTGCATCAAACGAATCTTTTCTTCATCTGATACAAACCCTAAAAAATGGATGGATTCAGATGCATATGAACTGTATGCCTCATAACCATCTCCTATGCATACTAGACTATATCCTTGTTCATCATATTGTTCTTTGAATTTTTTGAATACTTCTAATAATAATGAAACATTTTTATTCGGTTCATATCCTCCGTAATACAAGATATATTTAGAAGGAACTTTATGTTCTGGAATACCCTGATCTTGCTCAAATCTGGATATATCAACTCCTAATGGGACAATATCTATTTGGTGCAAATTAAATTTCGATTCTAAATCAAGTTTGGATACTTCTGAGTTAGTTAAAATTCTGTCCGCATATTTTAACAACTTCCAATCCTGCATGTATTGTTGTTTCTTCATGAAATTTATAGCTGGATTTAGTGAATACCTACCAGTTGTTGCCTGAATTATGTCATGTACAAAGCATACTGTCACATACTGCTTTGGATTGTAAGGCACACCGGAATGGATAAACGGAGAAAAAAATGCTTTAAGTTTTTTACCTTGGCTTGATGAAATATATGTATTGATTCGGGAATATAGGCCACTTTTATATTTAAATTTTGTAATAGGGGTAAGCGCTATAGACATACCAATATCAACAAAGGAAACTTCTTTTGGAATTTGTATTGTCGAGCTTGTGGAAAATCCGAATAACACGATTTCTTCAGGGTGCTCCAGAATCCATCTAGAAACAATTTCTTTTGTTACATTTCCAATTCCTCTATATCGAAATTGGTTCTGGGTTGTGGTGATATCAATACCTATCATTTTAAGAAGTTTCTGACTTCGTCAGTTAGCTGGCTTGGCAGGATGATTGCTTTAATGAGATACCCGTCTGCTCCATTCGCAAACGCTTCATTTATAATTGCCGGTGCATCAATATTAGAGATTAACACAACTTTTATCCCTTTGTATTTCTCATCCGTCTTAATTCGTTTTAATGCATCAATACCTGATCCATCAGGAAGCATTATATCAAGAAGAATTAAATCAGGCGAGAATTCATCAATTGATGGGAACATTTCAACTATACTTCCGACAACTAAAGTTTCAAAACCATTAAACTCAAGTTCTGATTTATATATATTCGAGATATCCGTGTTGTCTTCAACTATTAATATCTTCGCCACAGTTAATTTTTCTGATATGGAATATATATCATGAAATGAATTACATCATCATGATCTTTTTTTAATTCAATTCGTCCTTCATGCGATTCAATAATTAGTTTTGAAGTATATACTTTCAACATCGAGTTTTTATTCATTTTATTCTCAAATACATATTCATTACTGAATATCTCAAGATTGGCATATTTTTTTACTTCAGCGGTAACCTCAATGCATAAGTTATCATCAATATGTTTAAATGACATTTGGATCTTTTGACCGGAAATGTTGAAAAGATAGAAAAGTATATTTTTGATTGCAATCTTTAACCTATATTCATCAATTCTTACTTGTTCTCCCTTAGCAGTTTCATCCTGGAACCCTATTTCGCATTTAAACAATTTAGAAAATGCTGCAGCATCTTCTTTTAAAGTAGCAACAAATTCATTTACGGAGACTACCTTCCTTCGAAGTTTAATTGTATCTTCAATTTCAATAATATGGAGCAATTCTTCAACAATACTATCAACTTTTAAGACATTGGTCAAAATGTTATTAATATACTCAGTCACCCTTTCATCTAAATCTCCAACCCTGCCATGCAGCATCAAGTCAATATATCCTTTAATTGCTGACATTGGAGTTTTTATGCTTTCTGCCGCATCAGTTACAAATGTATCTTTTAATTCATTTAATTCTTCTTCATGTACATCGTTTTCAAGAACTATATTTAACTTTCCTTCTTTTTCATACAGTTCATTTGCAAGCCATCCAGTAATCCAGCTTAAGAAAACTAAAATGAGGATACGGATGAAATATGTTGTGAAAAAAAGAGAAGAATCATAAGATGGAAGTGAAGCTAGAAGAAAGATTGCATAAGAAAAACCTGCAATAATTCCTTCAGTCATTGCACTTAAAAGACCATATTCTGCTGTATTTATAGCAATCGAAAATAGGACAAAAAGATACAAATCAGTATTGAGTGCATTTGCAAAAAAAAGAGCACACGTGAGGGCTGCTCCGTCAAGTGCTGATACAAAAGCTCCAATTAGTCTTGGATTTGCACCGCGTGATATGAGTAATGAGGCAACATTCTTGTATAGTTCTGATAAAAATATAATACCGAGTAATATTAAAAGAGAAGGTATACTTGCATGGAGTAGAACTGCCGCAAATACAATCATAAGCTTTACCAACACTCGAAGCATAATGAGGACATAGGTTCGCATCATCATATTTTTGTCTTTAAGTGGGACCATACAGGCAATATTTATGTATACTTAATCATATACTGCTCCAGCATTATATACAAGAGGTAATTACCTCATGAAGCTTTATTGCTGCACTTTCCCAGCTAAATCTGGAAGCAGCTTTCAATCCTTTGTAAATATATTCTTCCCGTACTTCAAAATGTTCTAAAATTCTTTCCAAATGGTTTGCAAATGTATCTGCATCCCTTGGATCAGCAAACATTGCACCATTATCCATGACCTCTCGGATTGCACTAATATTTGATGCAATGACACATGTACCACTAAATGATGCTTCAAGCGGGGTCAATCCAACACCTTCAAATCGAGATGGGCAGATAAGTGCAACAGATTTATTTAGGATTGCCTTTACTTCAGAATTTTGCTGAACTCTCCCCAATACCAGGACATGCTTTGCAATATTTGTATAATGTTGAGACAAGAGCGTATCAATATCTACAGAATTTTTCACTTTCTCCGTATCATATCCACCGATAAGGACAAGGTATAAAGAAGGGTACTTTGGAAGGATTTTTTGTAAAACTTGAAAGGCCGTTTCAAGATTTTTATGCGGACGTCTATTCCCTACATATACAATATATTGGGAAGGAAGTTGATATTTTTCAATTATTGATTGAATATATGTCTCATCTAAAGGTGCGATGTATTCTTGTGAAACGGATGGCGTAATGATATGGATACGTTTTGATGGAATATGAAAATATGTTTCAATATCATCTTTCACAGATTTAGTAGAAGCAATTAAACCAACAGCAAAACGTGCCATATATGGATAGAATACCTTATCGTACAATTTCTGTTTGAATGAAGTTTTTGCAATATTATGAAAACCAATTAAATCATAAATAATCAAAAGATATTTTGGCATGAAAGGAAATGATGACCAAATATCAGTAAGCAAAAGATCCGGTTTCAGCTTTCTATAGATAATTGCAAGATACCAAAAGAGAAAATATTGTTTAAGAGATCCTCCATTAATATTTACCCTTACATATCTGACTTGTAACTTTGCAAAACTTTCTTTTACAATCTTTTCTCCCCGATCATTAAAGATAATAATATACTCTTTATCAGGGAAACGTGAAATATATGATGATAATAATGAGAGATAATGACTTCCTATTCCCGTTGGAAAAGGTTTCATCATTCGAGTATCAATTAGGATCCGTTTGTTCTTCATATTTTCGTCATTTCATTATATAGAAAATAGATGAGAAGAACAATTGGTTGTGAGTAAAGTAAAATAAAAGTATTATAAAAACACATATCCCATATTTCAGGGATATGTGTTTTTTTGTACCCTTTAGATTATCTTATTTATTGTTATTTCTTTCTTTTGCTTGCTCATGCATCTGTCGACCGCGAGCTTCTCCGCCCTTTTTTGCGACTTCATGTCTGGTCTTTTCACTTGCCAGTGCAAGTCCTCTACCTTTTCCTGAATTTTTTGCCATAGCTACCACCTCCTTTCATGCTACTAGTCTAAATAGTCCGACAGCAAAAATCGGTAACTTTTCTTACGCCAGGATAAAGTTTATCAATGACTTTTCCCGTTACATTAGTCAAAGCATAGATGATGGAGTATAATGGATGCAATAAAAAATACAGCTTTGAAAGACATTATCTCTAGTATTACAGACTCTTTAATCTCCTATTTACTGCAAAACTCTAAAGATGTTTTGTATGTAAACATGCCACCAGTAAAAATTCCTGAGAAGTTTGAACGTTATATTACTATTGATGACAGGATCCCTTCAAAGAAATTTGATACCATTATTATAAATATGGATAAAGAAGTAAATGCCGAAAAGGTGGCAAAATATGTCAATAAATTTCAAAAGTATCTCCTTTTGGTGCATGGTAACAATCAATTTTTTGATCCGCGAAGTTATCCTGAAGTACGAATTGCAATTAGTACATCTCCAATAATTGAACACGTTCATACATTCACAAAATTAAGTGAAGGCTACAAAGAATTTCGAGATTCACAAGAGAAATTACAAAAATTTATCAAAGAGCATCATTTAAAACTTGGCATAATTGCACCAACGACACAGAATCAATTTGACCATATCCTCATTTTCCATGACAATAATTTAAAGGATCTCTTTATATCATATATTGAAAATGAAAAGAATGAAGATATTTTTCACGAATTCTATTCCATGACCTTTTCCCAATATGCAAAGCATATTGACAGCAGGAATATTCGTTTCCAGAAAAATGCTTCCTACCTTATTAAACAATTACAAACTGGAAGCAATAGTACCAAAAGAGGAATATCATCGATTTTTCATTCATTGCAATTACATTTGCCTATCATCATACAAAAGATGCGAGGGAAATCAAATGCAATTGGATCAAAATTACAAAAAGGAATTCAGACTATTTCTAAAGCAAGAACAAATATTCCAAAAGTAGAAAACAAAGAAAAACTCACCAATAAAAAACCTCATATGCAGTTAAAAACTGCAACTATACAAAAGGAGAAAGTATCGTCTCAATTGGACAAATTAAAAGTTACACTTTATCAAAGACAACACATTCCTATGGTGAAAACGATGTCATATGAATCATTTCTTGCAAGACAAAAAAAAGGATTTTTAGAACAATTACAGGAACGACGTTCTTTGCAAACTCTCAAACTACAACCGAAAGTATCCATACTTTTGGTTGTTGATGATATTGATGAAATTTGGTTAAACAAATCTGTTCGATCAATTAAAGACCAGACATATAAACACTGGGAACTGGTTATAGTTGATAATTGTTCTCCTAGGACATATTTGAAATCATATTTATCATCTTTAAATGATCCACGAATTAAAACCCATTTCTATAACACAAAAAAGACATATGCAGAATGTCTTTCCCATGCATATAAAGTGGCGAAAGGTGAATATTTAGCAATTCTTCATGAAGGAGATGAATTGGATATCAATCTTCTATATCATTTTGTTCGGGAAATCAACAAAGAATCGTCACTCGAGTTTATCTATTGTGATGAAGATGAAATTAATGAACAGGGAAAACGAGTTCATCCATTTATCAAACCTGCTTGGGATAAAACTCTCATTCTATCTTATCCATATGCAAAAAATATATTTGTTGCAAAGCGGGAATTGCTTGAAAGGATAGATGGATTTAAAAACCTTGCTACAAAAGACCCGTTATGGGATATCATGATCAAAACAAGAAGTGCAACAAATAATATTGGCCATATCTCTAAAATCTTGTACCATAAACGCCATCGTCCACTCCAGTCAGGAACACCAAAACAGGTCTATCCTGATGCAATTAAACAATTTATGGCAAGAGAAACAATCCAGGGTGTTGTTAAAGAATCACAATATCCGGGAAGCTTTTATATCATTGATAAGCAAGTACAAAATCCACAAGTGTCTTTAGTATTGATTGAGCAAAACCCTGACAACCTCGCAAAGTTTCTGGAGAATTTCTCCTGTTCATACAATCAATTTGATATTCATGCCGTATTACCAGTAAATACCCAATTCTCAAACAAGGAAAACATCTATCTCCATTCATTCCAAGATTTCTCATTTAGCAAAATTACACAACAAATTCTTCAAGAAAGTAATAGTGACTATCTGCTCTTCATCGACAGTAGGATTCGACCTGTTAATTCGGATTTTTTATCTATTATGCTTAGTTACAGTCAAAATCGTGCTATAGTTGGAACTAAAATCCTTGATCCGGATGACATGGTTATTCATTCGATGTATGTCCTCAATCTCCGAGAGGTTGTATCAAGTCTTTATGAAGGACAGATTGATCAAGGCCAATTTGATATATCAATCACACGAGAATGCAGTGCTGTTTCAAGAAAATGTATGCTTGTACCAAAGGAATTTCTTCTTACTCATCAATTAGATGATGGATATACTTCATCATATGCTGATATTGATTTGTGTCTGCAGGCACAAAAAGATCAAATTCCAGTTATATATACTCCTGATGCATATGCAAAAGCAATTTATGCTTATTCCAAAGAAAAGTTTCACGAGGCAGATACGGTCTATTTTATAAAGAAGTGGAAAGAAAAGTTAAAAGGAAATGATCCATTCATAGATATCTCCCGTTTCCTATCAATCAAAGCGTAGAGGCTGGTTAGGGAGTATCTGAGTTCTTCTTTCTTCATGATGTGAACGTTCTTCTTCAAAAAGAGGTGCAGAAACATTTTTTATCTCTTCATGTTTGAATTGATATGCTTTCATACTCCATTCCTTTATCCATTCGTTTACATCTGCTTCAGGGGATGCATACATTGTTCTACTGTATCGCAATATTTCATCCCGAATATGTGTAGCAGCAAAAGGCATTTGGATACTTGCAGCACTAAATGGTTTTGATACAACTCCTTGTATCATCAGCTTCACATAGACCTCATATCTATCAAGACTCATAAGATCATTTGCTGATAGAATTGGAAGAAATTCTCTTTCCAGCACTTGCGCATCTGGGGACCCGAGAACAAAGGTAATGAGCGTTCCAATATTTCCCATGATCGCATCTTTTACATGTTCTTCAAGTTGTGAAAGATGTTGATGTGCAAGAATTAAATCAAGACGATATTTCCTTGCCTCTGAAAGGATTTTTGTAAATACATCGGTTGCAAACACCTGGAATTCATCGATATAGAGATAGAAATCCTCTCTCTGGCTTTCTAAAATACTTACCCTTGCCATTGCAGCCATTTGCATTTTTGTAATTACTAGGCTACCAAGAAGTGAAGCATTTTCTTCGCCAATTTTCCCTTGAGAAACGTTGCATAAGAATATTTTCTTCTTATTCATGATTTCATCAAAATCAATTTTGTTATGTGTTTGACCAATAATATTCCGAAGCATCGGTGATGAAACAAATCGTCCAACTTTGTTTTGAATCGGGGTAATTGCCTCAGTTACTAATCTCGGATTTCTTTCCATATATGCATATTCTTCATTCCAAAACTTTTGCAGTATCGGATCTGTTATATTGGAAACGACATATTGTCGATATCCTTTATCAGTAAGCATACGGGATATACCAAGAAGAGTTGCATCAGGAGTATATAAAAGACTTAATATGACATTATGTAAAATATATTCTAGACGTGGTCCCCATGAATCAAAATGTTTTTTAAATACTGCAAGGATGCTTGCTGCAATATATTCTCTCTGGGAAGGATGGTCAAATGCAAATATGTTTAAAGAGGCAGGATAAGCAGAATCAGATGGATCAAGCAAGACCACATCTTCAACCCGTTCAGATGGAATATGTTCAAGTATTTCATCAATCAGGTCGCCATGAGGATCTATTACACCAACCCCATTACCGGCAAGGATGTCTTGCAAAATCATATTGCACAGCATTGTCGTCTTACCGCTCCCAGTTTTTCCAAGAAGATACATATGTTTCCTTCTATCTTCTTTCAAAATCCCAAACTGTTTCCCTCCGCCTCGGTAATTTGTCTGTGCTATGGTAAGCATATTATCTGTCGGCAAATTTAATGGTGGATCAGATCTTCTTGCTTTGAGCCAAATAATTTCTGGTGTTGTTATGTTTGCATGAGGAAGATGATAAAGTGTAGCAATTTCTGCACAACTGAAAATATCCTGCGCTTCAACATCCAAAAATCTAGTTTTATAATGGTCAAGCATTTGAGCAGTATATTTATCATTATCCTGTAATACTTTTAATGAATTAAGATGGAATGAATCAACTTGTTTCAGTGCATGAATTACATTTAACAGGTGTTCTTCAGCCCTCTTTACATCTTGAGATGAAGAAACAATACGAATAGTGCCAGCATAACCATGCTGATGGAATTTTTCTTCGATGGAGTGAATTTCCTCTTCTTGTGTCTTATCAAGCATCACATTAGATTTTACTTTCCAATGTCTTACTCCAAATATCCATTCATAGATCCTTGTTGTTACGGTAAAAATTGATAGCCCTGCTTTCCAACCGCTTTTTATTTTAGTCCCTTTTTGCCACGCGGTTAAGTATTCTTTCCCTGCTTTGTGCCAGCTATCATGTAGCGGCCTTATGACAAACTGTATTCCCATAGAATCAAACTGCTCCATCCCACCTAATGAAGATGTGATTGATGAAAGTAAATCAACATGAAATTGTTCTCCTGTTTTTATTGGGAAAAGTGATTCTTTTTCCAATTCGATTTCTGCAGCCTTTATGGTCATTTGCATTTCTCCCCCCATATGCAAACCCTGGGCATAATCATCAACGACATTAATCTCTGCTGAAGGATAATGTGCATACCATTGTCCTTCTATATAGTTTTTGTATTGCCGGGGACATACGATATACCATTGGATACCAAAAGGTGTAGCATAATATTCACAACTCAAATGGACATAAGAATGTCTCTTTTTTCCCACTATGCTGTGCATAGATGAA
Organism: Patescibacteria group bacterium; assembly: GCA_025450075.1. GTDB lineage: Bacteria > Patescibacteriota > Dojkabacteria > JAKAPS01 > JAKAPS01 > JANWIC01. Next base: position 15,266 of record JANWIC010000011.1, read on the forward strand.
AAAAGTTGTTGCGCTTGATCATAGGAAGAAAGATCCTGTTTCGGGACAAGAATTCGTAATACAACACAATCTTGTATTGTTTCCTCAATATTGTCGATATCAAGATCCCGATTGCGGATAATTTCAATAATTACCGATACTGAGATGATAACAATAATTGCAATGATCCAACCAATGCCAAACTCTGGTATTGAAAAAAGAGGCATACGTTACAAACATATATATATTGATTGTAACGTATGACCTCTATTTTTACAATTTTCTCTTTAAGAAAATGATACGTAGAGAATTTTATCATCCACTCCTATAGGTTTTCCTTGTTGTTCACCTGTTTCTTTAACAGAAGATGCATTCACTGCTTTTTGCAATATCATCGAATTTTTTGCTACAAGATCTGTTAGTTCCTGGTTATCAGAGAAATATACAAGATGTATCTTATCATCCATCTTCAAATTTTCATCTTTTCGCATACTTTGGATATATCGGATGATTTCCCTAAGCATTCCTTCCTCTTTCAATTCTGGCGTGATACGGGTATCTAGAGTTACAAAAAGGTGCATTGCTTCTCCATCTTCAGATTGAGTAACAAATCCTTCAGCTACTTTGCCATTTTGAGAATATATAACTTCCTTTACATTCAGCTCATCTTTAATGATTTCTTGCATATCTTCATCTTTGATCGGCACAATTGCACTTGCAAGTGGCTGTCGAACTTTCAGACTGTTTGTCACTCGGATACTTTGACCAAGAGATGAAAGCTTCCGGACAATTGCCATGCTTTCCAAAATCTTTGTGTTGATTTCTTTTGTCGTATCTGGATAAAATTCAAGATGCACTGATTCCTTAGCTTCTTTTAACCCTGCACCTACAACAAGATTTTGGTAAATCTCTTCAGTTAGAAAAGGCATTTGTGGAGCAAAAGTCTTTGCATATTGCACCATTACGGCATAAAGTGTTTGCAAGGCATCAGTGTCTCCCTCAGCAAATCTTTCCCTTGATCTTCTGATAAACCAGCTTGAGATCCCATCGATCGCTTCCTGTGCAAGTTTTACAGATGAAGGTATATTATATGCTTCTAGTCTGGAAGCATATTCTTTACTTATCATAAGCATGTATTCTCTTACCCAAATATCAAGCGGATTAGAAGATGTATATGCAGTTGTTTTTGGAGTCCAGTTATGGACATTTGCATAAATCACCAGATATTTATATGTATTCCAGATAGGAAGCAAAACATTTTTAATCTGTTCTTTCAAAAGTTCATCTGACCAGTTCATATCATCTCCAACCATGATAGGAGATCCCATCATATACAATCGGAGTGCTTCTCCTCCAATATGCTCAAGCACTTCCTTCGGATCAGGATAGTTTCCATAAGATTTACTCATCTTTCTTCCATCATTTCCTGCAAGAACTCCTGTACAAATGACATTTTTAAATGCAGTATCATCAAATATGATAGTTGAAAGCCTGAGAAGCACATTAAACCATGCCCGAACTTGGCCAATATATTCAATGATATAGTCGGCAGGACCGGATTGTTCATACACTTCTTTGTTTTCAAATGGATAATGGTATTCTGCAAATGGGACAGATCCTGAATCCATCCAGCAGTCTAATACTTCAGGTACACGGTGATATTCCTTACCATCTTTTTTCAGAACTATCTTATCTCCCACATCTTTATGAAGATCGAAGGGTTTATTCTCAAAGAAATATGATACTTTTCCATTTACTTCCTTCTTACTCACCTGGTCAGTATATGTCAATAACTCTGCAATACTGCCGATGACAATTTCATCTCCATCTTCATTTACCCAGATTGGCATGATTGTTGCCCAGAAACGGTTTCGGGAAATACACCAGTCTGGAGATGTCGCAACAGTTTGAGCAAATCTTCCATCTTTAATATATTCCGGTATCCAATTTAATTCCTGGTTCAATTCAAGCATTCTATCCTTGATCTTTTGAATATTGATAAAATATGCATCCTGTGCCATATATATCAATGGGTTTTCACCTCGATAAAACGGTAACCTGTGTGTATAGGGAAGCGATCGAAGTAATCGCTCTTTTTGCTGCATATCTTCCGCAACGAGTGGAGAGGCATCTCGAAGATATATTCCTACCCATGGATCCAAAGTCATTTTCCCTGCTTCATCAATATCCGGGATTGCACTTAATTCATGTTTCAATCCAAAATTGAAATCGACCTCTCCAAATGCAGGAGCTATATGAAGGACTCCAGTTCCTTCATCAAGAACGACATCATCACTTATATAAACATGAAAATCATTTTCCTGTTTTTTGTCTTCAAAAAATGTATAAACTGGTTCATAAGCCAGTCCATCAAGCTTTTTCCCTTTAAAAGTATCACATATCTGGACAGCCATATCAGGCTCAGTTCCAACCTCGTTATCATGTACACCAAATGTATAAGCCACCCTGTCTTTGGCAACAATAAAGTATTCACCAATATATTTGACTAGGCAATAATCTGCTTTTTCATTTACTGCTAATGCAAAGTTTGCAGGAATCGTCCAAGGAGTTGTAGTCCATGCGACCATATATACAGGCTCAGTTTTGTTGAAAGGATTCTTTTCCTGAAGTGGAAACTTCACAAAGACGCTGAGATCTTCAACATCTTTATAGTTATCAGCATCCATAGCAACTTCAAATTGAGATACTGGTGTTGATGTATCTGTCGAAAACATTGATACCCGCTTTCCTTTATATATAAGACCTTTATCATAGATCTGCTTAAATCCCCATATAACTGATTCCATATATTCAGTACTCATGGTGTAATATGCATGATCCATGTCTACCCATCTGCCTATTTTATCAATATACCATCGCCAATCTGATGTGCATGTTTTGATATATTCCTTACATGCATCAATATAAGCATCAACTCCAACCCTATTTTCAATTTCTGCACTGGATTTAATTCCTAATTTTTTATTCACTTTTTCCTCAATTGGTAATCCATGGCAATCCCACCCCCATACTCTTCTTACTTTCTTCCCTTTCATAGTCCAGTATCTGGGTATAACATCTTTTGCAATAGAAGGCAGTAATGATCCGTAATGAGGATTTCCTGTTACAAACGGTGGTCCGTCAACAAACTTATACCTGTCATCATCAGGTCTTTGGTCGACTGACTTTTGAAAGATATCATGTTCTTTCCAGAATGCTGTGATTCGATCTTCCATCTGGGGAAAATTAACACGTTCATCCACTTTTTTAAATGCTGCCATAACTATATTGATAAAATACAAAAAAACACCCTTATCTCAGGGTGTTTTAAAACACGTACCGTCCTGTTTCGTCATAGAGTTTATGACCTTTTTTCGCTGTTTCGGGCTTACCCGTCCGGTTCTACTTAGCTTTTCTGCTTTTCTTCCGGCTCCTTGCTGCTGATAACAGCTTAATCGGATGGCATCATTATATACAAAATATGAATAAATGTTAAGGGTGCGTGTCGAGAAACTTGCAGGCCATTTCCCAAACTTGCTCTCGATCTCCATCTACTGGAAGACTATGAGCAGAATGTTCGAAATATGCGATATATTTATCTTTGCTTGTTATCAGGCTATATAGCTCTTCTCCGCTTCCTTGAGGGATAATACCATCATGTTTGCCTATCATAATGAGTAAAGCTCCGGAATATTCCTTTGCTTGTGAACGCACCATTTGTACAAGATGTAAAAAGTGCGGAAGTGCTTCAATCGGTACATGCGGATATGATATGGTAGTAAATGGTGGAGCATATCCAGACGGATCTGTTCCACCTTCGATAACATACCATTTGATAAAATACCTTGCTACTGGGATGATATACCAGCGCCATTCAGGTTTAAACATGGGGGGCGACATAACAACGACGGTCTTTGTCTTGTTCTTTATCCCGAGTAAAATACTAATCAACGATCCCATCGATTGCCCGATGATATATATGTCTTTGTATTTTTTTTGCAGTTCATCATATGATGCCTGGCTTTTATCTAACCAGTCTTTCCATGTTACTTTTTTCATATCTTCTGGAATTGTACCATGTCCCGGTAAGAGAATTGCTGAAACTGCATACCCGTTCCGGAATAAATAATCAGCAAAACCTTTAAATTCACCTGCGCTTCCGCTAAACCCATGAATTAAAAGGACAGCCTTTTGACCGTCATTATGGAGTGTAAATGCTTCTGGATTGATATAGTAGTCGTCTTTTGTTTCCATAAGATCACTCTAGCAAAGATCATATAATTATACCAGAGTTGTTTGACTTTCATTGGGTAAATCAATACAATCCATATATGCAAATACGTATCGAAACAATTTTTGTTTCTACAACCCCATATTATGCTCCACATATTGCACAATATATATATGACAAAAAGTCCGGGAAAAAAGCTTCAATAGGTGCGGGATTATCTAGAGGGAAACGAATTTCAAAAAGTTACCGAGAAGTCCTTGAGAAGCATCATATCCAATCCGTTCAAGATGTTGTATTGGTTTCTCCTGAATTATTAGCAAATGCAGAAAAGATAATAGTGTTTTGCGATAAAAATGCCTGTCCTTCATATTTTGCAAACTTTATTGAGAAAATCTTTTTTTTCCCTATTATTGAAGAAGCACATACGAATACACAATGGGAAAATATGATTAATGAAATACAGGAATTTATTGAAGCACTATTCCAAGATTAAGCAGCAAGAGAATCTTCTTCATCCAAAACTATCTTGAAACCAACTCCATCTAAACGTCTTATCACATCGTTCATCTTATCATGATGGATTTGTATCGTTCCCCTAATATAAATTTTCCTGCGTCTTGCATCAATTTCATCTTGTTGTTTTCGCTGCCTCAATCCTGCAGGACTGCTTATACTTAGACCGTTCATAATTTTTCCAAAAGAAGCAATAGAGACCGGTTCCTCCATATCATTTTTTCTTGCAATATAGCCAATTCTATTTCCAAATTCATCAAGAACTTCTGTTTGGATAAGTGAGGATTCGAGGGTATGCAATTCATATATAATTTCTCCCTCACCTGTATCAACTCGAATATTCAGATAATCTCCCTCATGCGGATCAATCTTTATTCCCAAAGTAAGATGTTCGATGCTTATATCTTCCCTGGATAAATCTGCAGCAAGTTGTTGCAATTCTGTTGCACCAAGCGAGAAGCAAGCCAACTGCCTGTATTCATCTGGAATTGAATCATCCAATGTAACAACACGTGGGTCATACAACATATCCATTTCTACACTTTGTTCTTTATGGCGAAAGCTTAATATTGGATGACGCGTTGATACCACTACTTCGATAGGAAAAACAATAATTAGATCCCCTAACTGGATTGGGCTATTATTTACAATGATAAAATCAACATGAAACCCTTCATGGGCATACCTATCCCGAATTGCTCTTAAAGCATTACCCTGTTCTCCAATTTCAACAACATGTTTAACATCCTCTGCATTTTCTCCCAATACACATTGTGTGAATCCTTCTGAACCAGGGACATATACCCATGCAGCCCTATTACCATCCCGGGTTTTAAAGGTCGAGATTTCGTCTCCGGCAATACCAAGATATTTTTCCTCATGTGAATTTGACATAGTCTCTTAAAAATAGCCACCGATTCTAACACAAGAAGAGAGTAAGTTCAATAACCTGGATTACCTGGGATTAAGATGGTTTTTGGATACCGAGTTCAAATAATGCTTGTTCATTGATCATACTTGGATTCCATGGTGGATCAAAAGTAATGTCAACATTCACATGTTTCACATCTTGAATGCCATCCAAGATACCCTGTTTAATGCTTTCCATAAATTCGCTTATCAATGGGCATCCCATAGCAGTGAGTGTCATAGTTACATCAACTACATTATCCGCTAGTATTTCAATATTATAGATAAGGCCAAGATCAACTACATTTGCAGGTATTTCAGGATCATATACTCCACGTAGTACTTCCCGGATATTATCTACGGTAAATTCTTTTTTTTCCATATTAAAAATTTGGTTTTTGTAAAGCTGCGAGTAATCCTTCCGGATCATCCGTACCAATTAAAGAAGTTTTTCCATTCTGAAATGTCAGTTTTATTGCTTTATTTCCGGCTACATTGTACAAGACTCCTTGCGGAGTAAAGCGAATACCATATCCATACCACCAGGGATAGATGATACTTTCGGATTTCTCGATTTTCGACAACTGAATTTTCTTTCGAAATAATCCGGGACCGAACCAGAAATACAACCATGTCTCATCTACTTCAACATGCAAATCTCCAAACAAAAAAACAAGGATAAGGACAAAAAATGCTGGTATGATTGTACCAATAATTGCCCGTGAGTCCATATGATAAAAAGAAGTTAGAAACAGATTAAGGATAATAATGATTAGAATGAGAAGCTCAACAGCTCCCCATAAAACAAAAGATCCTTTTTGTGTATGTGAGTATGTTATCTTTGCCATACTCCAATTGTATCACACAAGTAACGGAGAAGGTACTCCAGTTATGAACGGTTCAATGTTATTTGCATCAAATTTCCATAGGTTATATACTTCGCTTAAGGAGGAGATGTGAAATATATTCTTATCGTTTTTCTTTTTCCCTTAACCGTTCTTATCCTCTATCCCTTGTTTCCGAAGATTTCGTATGAGTTTCATAAAAACACATACGAAAAATCCTATCAGGCATTTACAACATCCTTTCATACTAGCCTTCATCAAAATATGCTCATCATGCCACAAATCGGGGTCTTTGCTCCAATTAAAGAAGGGGATCAAAACCAAGCACTTCGGGAAGGAGTATGGCATGAAACCTATACAGGAACTCCGGATAGGGGGAATATGGTTCTTGCTGGACATCGATTTTTATATCTTCCTCCAAATAACACAACACTATATAACCTGGATGAGGTAAAAATTGGTGAAAAAATATATGTTTTCTGGAACACTAAGATGTATACCTTCAAAATCTCATCCATTCAAACAGTGACTCCTGATGATTTACATATACTTGATCAGTCATCCCACCAGCTTACCATTTATACATGTACGCCACTTTGGACAGCAGCTAATCGGCTTGTTGTTATATCAAAGCTTATATAATCCAGAAACGATACAGTTTATGAGCCCACTGCTTTGCATAGCCAACTCCAATCCTTTCACCTTTTTGGATATTTTTAGCAGGTGGAGCATCAAAGATATAACAATTAGGATTAGTAACAATATCCGTATAGTTGTATGTCTTATCTATGCCAAGATATGCTGAAAACTTTCCAGGTCCTTTCACAAGTATGCCCTCTTCTGTTTTTCCTGCTCGAAGCAGTACGGCACCCGGCTGGTTTTCTTCACCCATAACAAAATTTGTGCAGTAATGCAACCCATAAACTACAAAGACATAGAGGATACCACCTGCATGGAATAACGGATCAGTTCTAGTAGTTTTTCCAAACCTTGCATGTGAAGCCAAATCTTCTGGTCCAAGGTAACCTTCAGTTTCGGTTATAATAAGTGATTTATCATTGACTATAAACTTTTTTCCAAGGAGCAACTTTGCACAAGAAATTGGATCTTGCAAAAAAAATTGTTTGGTAAGTCGATTTCTTATCATTTAAAATATGCTAACAATTAAGAAATAATATTGCAAATATATATTTCTTAGGTTACAATACAAACAGAAAGCGTATGAGGCAGATTTTCCACCTGCCGAGCTGTTCGAGGTAACAATCGAACCGGGATGCCCGTAATAGCAATAATCAAGTATTCGTTAAGGTGGCACCTTCAAGCCTAGCTTGACCTTAACATAATGTATATTATGTTACCCTTATGGTCAATCTAAAAGATCTTCTTCAAAATCCAGAAAAATACAAAAAAGCAATAATTGATAAAGGATATAATCCTGAACTTGTTGATTCTGTAGTACAATTTAGTATGAAACAAAAAGAATTAGTTTCAGAAGTTGAAAATCTTAGAGCAGAAAGGAAACAATTAGGAAAGAATAACAATACTTCCATAGATGAAGGGAAACTCATTAAAGAAAAATTGAAGCAATTAGAACCGGAAGCAGACAAAATCCAGGAGGAATTGCAGCGTGTTCTTAACCAGATTCCTAATCCCGCATTACCTGATGTTCCTGTTGGAAAAGGTGAAGAAGATAATGTAGAAATTAAAAAATTTGGAAATATACCTCAATTTTCATTTGAACCAAAAAACCATCTTGAACTTGGTGAAAAGTTGCATATTCTCGATTTCACAACAGGAAGCAAAGTTACCGGTACCCAATTCTATTTCCTTTTAGGTGATGGAGCAATGCTAGAACTTGCATTAACGCAATTTGCATTTAAGAAACTCATCAATAAAGGATTTACACCTGTCATTACCCCTGATCTTGCAAAATCCCGCTTCTACTTAGGAACAGGATATGTACCAAAGGGAAATGAAGCGCAAACATACGTCATTGAAGGAGAAGATCTCGGACTAATTGCAACCTCAGAAGTCACTCTTGCTGGGAGACATGCAGATGAATCAATACCAGAAGAATCACTGCCGCTAATGTATGTAGGTTTATCTCATGCTTTTAGACAGGAAGCAGGTGCATACGGAAAATATTCTAAAGGATTATACCGTGTTCATCAATTTTCAAAAATTGAAATGTTTGTCTACTCAACACCTGAGGAATCTGCAAAATACCATGACATGCTTCTTGGCATTGAAGAGGAAATTTATCAGGATCTTCAAATTCCATACCGAGTACTGGAGATGTGTACAGGTGATCTTGGTGCAATTGCTGCAAAAAAATATGATATAGAAGCATGGATGCCGGGAAGAAACGGATATGGTGAAGTAACATCTACTTCAAATTGTACGGATTACCAGGCAAGAAATCTTAATATTAGGATTAAGATGGGAGATGGAACACACGTATACGCACATATGCTCAATGGTACAGCGATAGCAATATCCAGAACACTCATTGCAATACTTGAAAATTATCAGCAAGAAGATGGATCTGTGATAATCCCTGAAATATTACGGTCATATATGGATAAAGATGTCATTCGAGCAGCATAAGTACTAACTGGTGATATTTGACATTTACATACGTATACATCTTTGCTATCCTAGATATATAATTCATAAAATATGGCTACAACATTACAAACCAATTTCCGTGGACTGAAACCAACGAAATCAATTGAGGAATATATTGAAAAGAAATTGGATTTTCTTGACCGGTATGATAAATATATTGAGCATATCAATATTGAAGTTAATGACAATCGTTCAGAATCTCTTTCCATTACGTACCAGGTCACAATTTCAGTAAAAGGGGGACTTCTTAGAGTGGAAGAAAAAGGCGCAGATTTATACGCAACAATTGATTTGGCTAATGACATCCTGAAGATGAAGATGGAAAAATATAAGGAGAGAATAACGAACAAAAAGACAGAAAAAGAGAAAATTTCTCTTACCGAAGAAATACAGGAAGTGAATGAGGATGATAGCTATACAGATGGAGCTTACTATACTCCAAAAATTGCAAAAAGGAAAATATATTCAGATAACAGACCACTTCATCCCATTGAAGCCATTGAACAAATGGAAATGCTTGGCCATACGTCGTTTCTGTTTAAAGATATTGAGACAGGAAAATACGGTATGGTATACAAACGAACTGATGGTGATTACGGATTAATTGAACCGGAAAATCCTTAATACAAAAACTTAAGCATAAAAAATGCAATAAGCCCAAATATCCAACAGTAATAAGCGAAAGGAAGTAAAGTTCCTGATTGGAAATATTTCACTAAAAATTTTGTACTTACATATGCACATATTCCAGCAACGATTCCGCTTATTAGTGCGGTGATAAATGTTCCGGATGTATGGAATAGATAATGAATTTCTAGTAAAGAAGCTAATAAAATTGCAGGAGCGGCAAGCATAAACGAAAATTTTGCGCTGTCTTCATGATTAAGACCCTGGATAAGTCCACCGACAATACTTGCTCCAGATCTGGAGATTCCAGGTATTAAAGCAAATGATTGACATATACCAACAATTCCTGCCTGAACATAACTAAAACCTTGGAGTGTTTTTAATGGTTTTTGTTCTGTTCCTTTTCGAAGCTTTTCACCAAACAGAAGAATGAACCCGTTAACGATAAGAAATGCAGCAGCAATAGCAGGACTTACAAACAAACTTTTAACTTTTTTCTCAAGTAATAACCCAAGTAACCCAACCGGAATTGTACCAGAAATTAATAACCAGGCTAGATGTTCATAGGTGTCATTTCCAATCTTTTTGTTTTGAACAGTTCTGATAAACCCTTGTATTACTGCAATCCAGTCATTCCTGTAATACCAGATCAAAGCAATTGAAGTACCTAAATGCAACATTACAAGAAATGCAAGATATAAAGTGCTGTCTTGTTGAATTGACCATTTAAATAATGTAGGTACTACGACGCTATGCCCCAGGCTGCTTACAGGAAATAGCTCAGATACACCTTGTAGTATTGCAAGAAAAATTGATTGGAAAAAGTTCAACATATTTAAATGAAATGAAATAAATGAAAAAGGACACTTAAGAATAACAATAATACAAGGATGAAGATGAAAATATTCAAATCAATCTTTTTATTAAAGAATATTGTTAACCCGACTATAATTAAAAACATCGGCCACAGGAATACATACGTGAGCGCCGACAATATATTCAAGTTATACAGTAGAATAAACAAACCAATCAAAGCTATGATTAAGCCAAATGTATTTTTTGGTTCTCCAGACACATTGATCGGATTTTCCTGGATAGTTGATTTGACAGTTTCAGCTTGCTGATTAAAATATTTTCGTAAATTATTTACACCTTCTTTTATATCAAGCGGTTTGTTATCATCGCTAGGCATGATGATCGCCAAAGCAAAATATAAAAGGAAAGAAGCACCCCCTGCAAATGACATGACAATAAAAATGATGCGGACAAAATTCGCATCAATTTCAAAATACTCACCTAATCCTGCACAAACTCCTAAAAATATTCCTTTCGCTTTAATTCTATAAAGTTCTTTCATATGTTGTTGGGTTAACTAATCAAGTATAATATATTCACCAACATTTGAAAAGAATTCGGAATTTTAACTTCTAAGTATTCATAACAGAAATCTCACTCTGCCATATAGCATTTTTGTAAGGTAAATTACCAACTTTCCATTTTCAATTATATATAATAAGTCATCGGAAGAACCTAATTATGCCCATATTATCGTCCAAACTATATGTTTACAACCCCAACAGCATCTCCAGATGGAGTAGAAACAGTTCCGGCTCAACAAGCTAATTGGTCCATTTTATTTGAATCTCCTGAAAAATTACAAACTGCAGAAGATTATGATCCATATATTGAAGAAATCATCCGAATTTGCAATGCTTCCCCATTTATCGCAGATGTCATCCGGCAATCAATACATGTATTGATTGCATATGATACTGATCAATCAAAAAAAGATGTTGCTCCACATTTGTATGAGCCATATACAGCAAGACATTCCACAATAGAACATTGTCTTCGTACTGCATATAATTTTATGCATGTTTTATCTTCATGCCCTGATCAAGAATATTTTACCAAAAACGTGATTGCAATGCTTTTGCATGATATTGGAAAAGGTGCATATGAAGAGGAAACATATGAATCCATTTTTAGTCAAGACCTATTGTATAGACAAGGTAGAATAAGCGAAGAAGAAAGGAATCATATTAATAAACATCCATATTACAGCAGTTATATTATCCAGCAAATTGCTGAAAAACTTATTGAAAGCGGATTAATGCCTGATGAGAAGGATATTGTTATGCTCCAGGAGATCACTCAACGTGTACAGATCCATCATTGTTTCTTTCCATATAACCAATGCAGTCCTCGAGCAATGGTTGTAGATATTGAGCATATCCTCCAATCTGACCAGATTCCTGAAACAATTTCGCATCTTTTTGAAATTTTTACCGACACGGCTATGATTGCAGTCATTGATGCCCTTGATGCCCGATGTATGAGAACCGATTGGGATAAAGGACAAAAGATTCAGCATACGTCTGAAAAAGTTTATGCAATCCTATCTTCACTATTCATTCACCCTGATTTATATACAAAAATCTATGCTGCACAATTTTACAAAAGCTATGATGAAGTAAGCTGCAGGAGAGCAGAAAGATATACGAGCACATACATGCGTACATTAGTTGCACGTGTCATTTTCGAATTTATGGATAGATATGATATCAATCATGAAACTGATGTCAATCTGGTACAGGTTGATTTCTCTAAAGTAGCAGTACCTGTTCACATGCATACAAGGCGCTAAGGGAAACATTCTTATGCTAATTTAGAAATCCTTGCCTCATGAACAGGCGAATGGATTTCTCCACATTTCTTGTATTTTAATCCTGAGCCGCATGGGCATGGGTCATTTCTACCTATCTTGCCAGTTGATTTTATTGGAGCAGAATTTCCGCTCGGTCTGTTAGTGATGAATTGTTTTTGTACATTTTGTGGTTCCCCGCCTTTGAGAATAGCTTCAATTTGAGCTTCATTGGTAATTTGTATCTCAGGAGCAATATTTTGCTGTACAACTTCAAGGTTAAAAAGATGTAATACAATTTCTGCCTCCACGGTAGCAATGAAGTTTTCAAATAACAGGTAAGCCTGGTTTTTGTATTCGACAAGCGGATCGCGTTGGGAATATTGAGATAATCCGACAGTTTCTTTCAATGATTCAATTGCATCAAGATGCTCCATCCATAAGATATCGATTACACGAAGCATATCCTGCTTGTTTTTTTCCACAAAAATCTGAGGAGTAAAGACTGTTTCACAAAGGTTGTATGCTTCGTCTAGAAGGAATCTTGTTTGTTCTTTTAACTTATCAGTTGATAATTTTTTTGTTCCCAGCAACAGAAGTTTTTCCCATTCTTCATGGTTTGTTCCAGCTGCTTCAAAAATTTTTGCAAGCAAACTTGTTGGGATAACCAATGCAAAATCTTTCATAAACGAAGTAAATGATTCATCATCAATCTCACCATACGCTGCATGTTCATCTATCATCCTTTCAACCTGAGCTTGCGCTTTATCAAGAATATATTCTCTTCTCTCTTCGGATATTTTTTCATTAATTACTTCATTGTTAAACAAGGTAAGAATAAACCTTCTTCGTTTATATATGATTTCTCTTTGCGTATTTAATACATCATCATATTCAACAAGCTGTTTACGTCTGTCAAAATTTAAGTTTTCAACCTTTTTTTGTGCAGATTCTATTTGACGGGAGAAAATCGAAAATTCTAAAGGAATATTTTCATCAAATTTTAGGCTATTCATTATTGATGCTACTCGAGCTCCTCCAAAGATTCGCATTAAATTATCCTCTAGAGAAATATAGAAACGGCTTTCACCCGGATCTCCCTGTCGGCCTGCACGACCACGTAACTGGTTATCAATTCGACGAGATTCATGTCTTTCCGTACCAATAATTGCAAGACCTCCAATTTCTTTCACCCCTTCACCTAATGTAATATCGGTTCCACGTCCTGCCATATTAGTTGAAATGGTAATCTGTCCTTTTTCACCTGCATGGCTAATAATTTCTGCTTCCTTTTCATGATATTTTGCATTTAGTACCTGGTGTTCCAACCCTTCCCGACGAAGAAGTTCTGATAATATTTCTGACCTTTCAACCGAAATGGTACCTACCAATACAGGTTGACCTTTCTCATGCCTTTCCTTAATTTCATCAATAACATGTCGGAATTTTGCCGATTCTGATTTATAAACAACATCATTATGGTCTTTTCGAATAAGTGTCTTATGAGGAGGGATGACAATAACATCGATGCTATAAATTTTTGCAAATTCTTCTGCCTCAGTCAAAGCAGTTCCTGTCATACCTGCAAGAATCGGGTAGAGCCTGAAAAGATTTTGGAAAGTAATTGTTGCAAGAGTCCTTGATTCTTCCTGGATATGGACACCTTCTTTTGCCTCAATTGCCTGATGGATTCCTTCAGCAAATCGTCTACCTTCCATAAGTCGACCAGTGAATTCGTCAACAATAAGGACCTGGTCATCTTTGACAATATATTCAGAACCATTTTTAAATAGCTCTTTTGCAGATAATGCATTTTCCAGATGGTGTGCAAGCAAAAAATCTTCCCATAAATTCTTTACATTTAATATTTTCTCAACAGTATCAATTCCTGAATCAGTAATGACCACTCTTCTATCTTTTTCGTTTACTGTATAATGCTCATCTTTATTAAGTTGTATTACGATCTGAGCAAAAGTTGCATAAAGGTCATTTGATTGTTGTGCAGGTGAAGAAATAATTAAAGGTGTTCGGGATTCATCAATAAGGATAGAATCAGCTTCATCGACAATACAAAAGAATAATGAACGCATAACCATGTCCTGAAGATGCATACTCATGTTATCCCGCAGATAATCAAATCCCAATTCATTATTCGTACAATAAGTGATGTCACATGCATATGCTTCTTTTTTACTGCAGGGGACGAGATGCAATCCATGCATCTGGTTCAATCTAGGCTGTGATTTTGCATCTTTTTCAATCTCATCTTCACTAACTATTCCTGTTAAATCTTTTACGAATTTAAATCCTCCCGCTGATGTGACAACGCCGGTACTCAATCCCAATGCATGATAAATATATCCACACCATTCTCCATCACGTCTTGCAAGATAATCGTTCACCGTTACCATATGTGCACCCTTTTTGAGTAATGCATAAAGTACCATTGGAAGTGTTGCAACTAGTGTTTTTCCTTCTCCTGTTCCAAGTTCAATTAATCTTCCTTCAAAAAGAGCAATCCCACCCATTAACTGCACATCAAAGTGCCTGTGAGATGCAACAAGGTCTGCCGCTTTTCGTACATATGAAAATGTTTGGGGAATCAAAGTTTTTAATACTGATTGGATAGTTTCAACATCTTCTTTAGAAAAGGAATCTTTTTCCAAAATATCTTTCAAATTTTGTAAAACTTCCTTTTGCAATTTCTCTGTTTTTTTTGGAAGGTTGTCAAGAGTCAGCTTCTTATCATCAATCGCATTGATTTCAGAAACAATCTTTGCTATTCTTCGTATTTGTTTATCGTTTGAATCTAAAATTTTTGAAAAAATATTTACCATTTCTTAAAAAATAATGACAGTCCATTATATATCATAAACCCGAAAATTACATGGCATCAAGATCTCCACCCCAGGAAACTATTAAATCTACTACGTCAGCATTCGTTGTATCTTTTAACCAATTGATACTTGAAAGTCTAATTTTATCAGGTAAAGGTTGATTAGTATCACCGTATATAATTACAGTACCATTTTTAGTTTCCATTCCCCAAGCTATTACTACTCCATTATCATTTTTCAGTTGTATAACATCTACATATCCAAGCTCTTTCAAAGGGATAAGAACTGTATTTATAAAATCTTGGCATGTACATGTTGATGAAGACTCATTATCTAAGATCATTTGTTCCATAGGAAAAATTGATTATGTGTTTGTATAGTAGCACAATTGGAAAAGATGTCAAATACCAAGTATTTCCCTATTAGCTTTCAGGGCATCTATCACATGTTGCATGTGATCTTCGAGTATAATACCTAAAAGTTCTGCTCCTTTAGCCATATCTTCTCTTGAAACGGCTTTTGCAAATCCTTTATCTTTAAATTTCTTTTTTACACTTGATACTTCCAATCCATCTATAGTCTTTCCCGGACGGACCAAAACACAAGCATATACGAATCCTGATAATTCATCGCATGCAAAAAGAGCTTTATCCAATTTTGATTCTATCCTATCTGTATATTTATGTGCTGCAATTGCATGTATCATTGCAGAATTTTCACCTTTTTGCGAAAGGATTTCAAGACATTTGTCCGGATGGATATCCGGATATTTCTCATAGTCCAAATCATGGAGAAGTCCCGTAATTTCCCATACTTTTTCATCTTCTGAAAACAGTTTTGCGTATTCTTTCATCGAAGCTGCAACGCATAAACAATGAGTTTTTAGGCTTTCTGATGATAAATATTCGTTTAGTAAAGTTTTCGCTTCATTATATGTCATTGAATATCGATAATTTTGTATTTATTGATTCCTGTAGGGATACTTACCTGAACAATTTCATCTTTCTTCTTTCCTATTAATGCTTTTCCAAGAGGTGATTCATTTGATATCGCGTGGTTAAGCGGATCCGCATCAACCGGTCCAACAATTTTGAAAATGACTTTTTTAGAATGACCAATTCCTTTTAATACGACAGTTGAACCTAAACGAACTTTTCCCGATTTTCTTTCTTTTATAATGCTGGCATTTTCGAGTACTTCTTCAATCTCATCAATTTTTTCTTCAAGGTTAGCCTGTTCTAACAAGACATCTGCATAGGATGAGTCTTCACTTAGGTCGACAGAGTCCCTGTATTGACTGAGCTTGTCAGCAATTACTTTCCTATCGATAAGTTTCAAGTTCTTAACCTCTTGTTTTAAGGATTTGAACTTTTCTAATGTTATAAATACTTTTTTCACCCTCGATATACAAGATAGAAATGGGGCTATTCGACTTTCTCAATAACGAATTCAACATTTCCTGAAGGGATATGTACTTTTACGACATCTCCTTCTTTCTTGCCGATTAGGGATTTCCCGAGGGGGGATTTATCGGAAATCCAGCTTTTTTCAGGATCAGATTCTTCTGCCCCTACAATTTTATATTTAACAACTCCTTTTCCATTTTTTAAATGGACGAGAGATCCGAGAGAAACAATTCCCCTTACAGAATCTTTTACTACAACGCTATTATGTATCAATCCTTCAAGCTCTTCAATTCGTGCTTCATTAAAGTTCTTTTCTTCCATTGCAGAAGAATATGCATTGTTTTCAGATAAGTCACCGAATCTTCTTGCTTCATCTATTTTTGTAGCAATTTCATTTCTGGCAACTGTAGTCCGCTCTTCATACTCTTTTTTCAAAAGATCTAAGCCTTCTTTAGTAATATAACTGGTTGTACTATTTTTTATTCCTTTTTTCATTTTAAACTATATAAAAATACATATCCGTTGATATGATTTGACTGATTATACCAAAAAAATCGAATTAGTACACTAACCTCGATTATCCCGTTAATGAAGGAAGAATTACCCTAAAAGCCAAGGATTCGAATTCGTCGGTTACGTACTCGTTTCCCCCGTTTCCTTTTAGGAGGAGTGATGTATGCATGCCAATATTTCCTCATCCATTGCTTGCTTTTTTCATGAATCTCGCCAAGTCCCCGAAGCTCCATTTCTTTTTGAATAATACCACCCTGATGGGGATATTTAAATGTTTTTTTCATTTTAGAACTAAAACCATGGATATAATGGATGAGCTCATGGGCAATTGTCTCATGGACCACATACTCAGGAACTGATTCATCCATAAAAATACCCGTAATCGTTATCCTGCTGATAGAATCATCAACAAGGACGATTGAGCCTAACCTTCTTCCTGATTTCCTTCCGAAGCGGATGAGGATTGGATTACTTTTCGTGACATCTGAAAAATGTTGTTCCCAGATGGATACTAATGTATCGTCAAGCCATTTGGCGTCTCGCATGGGAAACTTGATTAATCACCCAAATTATACTACAGTATATATGAAAAATATATTCATCTATGGAAACAGAAGAAAAACAAATTAAAACTATGCCCCACACTCTTACAAGAGGAATTGGGAAATTTGTTAATAAAGATGAAGGGATAAGTTTGAATATGCGGATTGTCATCATTATCTGTATTTTCTCATTAATTCTTGTTACGATCGGTACTATTATTCTTCTTAATTCATATAATCCGAAAGCAAAAACACTGAATAGCTACCAAGTGAAAAAGACAACATCTATTAAGACTGCATTAAAAAATGATATTGTTCTTCCCACTGATTTCACGAAGTCCAGCTTATATGATTTTGAATCGCAAACCGCTGGCTATACACAAAACCTGAATAAAGACGAACAGGAATACGAACAGATCCAACAATTACAATAAAGCATGAAAAAACTGCCAGTTATTGCACTCGTTTTAATTATACTTATTCTTCCTTTTTCCGTCCATGCTTCAGTTCTCTCCGGATCTGATATGATCCAAAAAAGAATGACGGATATAAATTCTTTTATAACTGACTATAAAGCAAATACTACATTTGTAAGTTCATCAGATGCACAGCAGATTGAATCACAGTATCAAAGCCTGCTAGCTTCCTTAACCATTATTCAGGCAAATATAGCAAAAGATAGCGGTGCTAATCTTTCGGATGATATAGATGCCATAAATAAATTAATGGTATATGAAATTAGGCTTCCTCAACTATATAGTGAACTGTATATATCCAAAGCTTCCTACTTGTATACTAAGTTCGACTTATTTGACAAGAATATTCTCCCGGGGGTTGTCCAAACAATTTCAAAAGAATCCTACCAGCAGGGCCTAACTTTATCCAATACTTTCTCTCAAACAATGAGCGATGCACTGATTGAAATACAAAATGTTCGGACTGATTATTTGACCATTGCCCAAATACAATCAACAAAAACAGGAGCTGATCTGATAGCTTCTTCAAAAAACATCTTTAAAGATATCCAAACAAGACAAAAAGCATTACTGGCAGATTTCAACGTTTGTAATACCTCCCTTACCCAGCTTGCTAGCCTGTAATAGTAAATAGACTGTCAATTCCATCATAAACTCCGAAAAACAACTTCTTTAGATTCCAGACAAAGGAAGTATCCGTTTCGAGTTTCGTTTGTGTGAAAGTGATGCATGCAACATCACCATCCATCTCATAAAAATCTCCAGCTGCTGTAAAATTGCCAAAAACAGGGGGGTCAAATGCTGCATTCTTTATAGCAGCAACTTTACCAGTTTTAAACAAATCATTTGCCACACGATCTCTCTCAAAATCGAGTATTCCTGATGTATGGTGGGTTGGAACATGCGAAGATTGATCAACAATAATTCCGTTATCATAAGAAGCTGCAGCAATCCATATATCATTCCCTTGATACGCATTTCCGGTGTCCCATAACCTGATATGATCCCGAAACCGGACATCCTTTCCAGGAAATTCAAATGCTAAGTCTTCTTTTCTTCCATATTCATAAAGATTACTTATGGGAGCTGTAGGATAGGACTTGTGAAGCAGACTATCAATGATTATTTTTTTAGATGAATTAAAAGTAATCGGGTCAGGAACTTTCCAATGAGCTGCTAAAAATGTTTGAGTTATTTCATTTTTTGATCCGAATATCAGGATGTTTATAGGATCCGCATGAGCAGAATTTTCACTTGTCCCATTTAGTGTATATCGCGGTAAAT
Organism: Patescibacteria group bacterium; assembly: GCA_025450075.1. Lineage (GTDB taxonomy): Bacteria > Patescibacteriota > Dojkabacteria > JAKAPS01 > JAKAPS01 > JANWIC01. Next base: position 34,700 of record JANWIC010000011.1, read on the forward strand.
TGGAAAAGATATATGTATAATGATAAATTTTTATAAGGAAATAATTTTCAAAGATAAAAATGGTAAAACAAGTAAGGATAATTACAAAGGCAATACTTAATTTTGTAATGTGATGTCTTGTTGATCTCATATTATTCAGTCTAGCAGTCATTTACTTAGCAAGCAATAGGGGTAATGGAAAAAAGAAAAGAAAAATATGAAATATTAAGAATTAGCTCTTTGGTTGGAATATTATGATACAAACTAGTCTCATATGCTTCAACTCAATATGCTTACACCTACTTGTTTAGTACTAGATTTGATATGAAGAAATAGAATATTCTCAGTTATTAATAAATTAAATCTGTTTTCTTGCACTTAATAAAAAATACAGTCATCTGGAGTAGCAATTACTAGACATTTAGCCATTTGATTTAATTCAATAACATTACTATCCGGAGTAATTGGCCCTGAAAAGAATTCAAAAGGAAGAGGATGTGGAAGTATCCGAATACCCCCTATATTTTGTGCACTAACCATAAAGCTAAAACATACTTGTGCTTCAGGTGTTTCACCATAATATACAGAATACATTTTAACTATCCATTCATATGGAATTGAAGTATATGGAGGTGTTATATTGAAAGTAGCATTTGTTATGACTAACGATCGTATTGCATTTTTATCCATAAAGCATTTCAATTCCCCATCATAATCTCCTAAAATACCATCCAAATCGACAATAGCAGTATTTTCTTTAGAAATACTTGCCCCTCGGGGAAAATCAAGCATACGAGTGAATGCAAAATATAAACCGAAAACTGAAATGCCTGTCTTTGATTTCAGTTCCCTTTCCAATTCCTTACCTCCGCTAGTTCCACTAAATTTTTGTAATAAGAATGTAACGAATTCGTCTGATATTTCGTGTCTATCCAAATGAGAATCAATGAAAGCTTGTAATCCTCCTTGTTCTTCTATAAATGCATCCCAAAAAGAATTATTATCTGAAAAGTTTTCTGAAGTCATAATTATTATGAAAAATGTAGAATTTATTCCTCAAAATATAAGAAAAACACAGGCTTTGGGGGAATTAAAAGCATTTTTCAATATGACCCTACCGGGATTCGAACCCGGATTGTTGGAATGAGAATCCAATGTCCTAAACCATTAGACGATAGGGCCTAAAGTACGGTAATTATACTAAGATTGCAGCAATTAGTACAGTATTGTCTCTCTTTGATGAATTTGTGTACAATGGGGTATATAACAGGCCCAGATGATTAAAGATTTTTTTCTACCAACAGCATCAAATAAATATTATCCATTAAGCTTACAACCTCATTTTTTGTATACGTATCTAGTATTTATGGTTATCTTTAATCTGTTTGCGGGTAGATTTCTTTCAGATTTTCCAGCCAGTGTTCTTGCCCAAAGTACATATTCGGGAAGCGATATTATCAGTCTTGCAAATCAGGATAGATTAGGAGTAGGTCTCACTTCATTAACTGAAAACCAGCTTCTTGATAATGCAGCAAGTGCAAAAGCCACGGATATGCTGAAGTATCAATATTGGGCTCATGACAATCCAACTACAGGTGCAACACCATGGTCCTTTATCGTTGCAAGTGGCTACAGCTATCACTTTGCAGGAGAAAACCTTGCACAAGGGTTCACCACTGCTGCTGATGTCAACACTGCATGGATGAATAGTCCAGAGCATAAAGCAAATATCTTAAATTCAAATTATACAGAAATTGGTGTGGCTGTTGTAGATGGAGTATTACTTGGCGGGGATGTAACTCTTGTCGTTGAAATGTTCGGAACTCCAAATCCAGTTGTTCAACCAACTGCAATTCCTGCGGCAATTATCCAACCTCCAACCGAAACACCAACAACCACCTCGATTCCACTTGTGCATATTCCTGCGTATGTAACATCCACTCCAACGCCTACATTAACAGAAACAACGACTCTCTCACCAACATTTACTGTCATACCAACTCAGGTTAACAAAACAGTAAAAGTAGCGTATAATCAAACGAAGAAGGCACAGCAACCAAAAGTTGTCGAGAATATAACGACAAAAATTGAAGGGATGAAATTTACGAATAGAGTAAATTTATTTGTAGGAGTATTTCTTCTTATTATTTTTGCATTGGATGCGCTGTACTATTACAGGGTAAGAAATATTCATAAAAATAACAGGCCGAATTCTATTGCTCATCTGCCATTACTGATTTTATTAATCATGATGTGCATAATGGGAGCTACTGGAGTAACAATCTAATATGGGAACTAATTTTGAAAAATATCATAGTGTAATATTTTCTCTTGTTAGTGCAATAGGATTGGAACTGATTGCAATCTTTTATACTTTTCAGGGAATTAACAGCTTTATCATTCTTACGGTACTTTTTTTTATGGTATTCGTTATTGAAAGCTATTTCAGTTATCAATATGCAAGCCAGCTTAAATCAAAACTTCCTCTTCCCCATCTAGTAGATGAAATTAAGCATATCCATATTAGCCATCATATACTCCTTCCCTTTTTGCTTTATTCAAGTATCTGCGCATTCATATTTTTTAATGGAATGCTCTTTCAAACCCAACTAATTATTTTCATTGGGATGCTGACGTTCTTCTCCATTTTTGAAGGACAAAGAACAAGTTTTCGAAAAGAATTTATATTTGATGAGCCATTACACTATATTTACGACTCAATAAAAATTATCATATATTTTTTGGGAATTGATTGCATAATTCAAGGCTCAATATATTTTTCTTGGAATCAACTAATATTTTTTATTCTTTCAGAGGTTCTCGCATTTACTTTATTCCTTCTTATCATTGTCAGGAAATCACAATTTAACAGTATCGGCATGCTCTATATTTTTGCTGCCTCTGTTCTCATTTCCCTGGTTACACTTACACTTATGCCACATGTTACTATCGCGACTGCAGCTATTCTCTCATCAGTCTTGTATTATTTACTAGTGGGATTGATTCATCATAAGATAAATGCATCACTTACCGCAGCTGTCATTAGCGAATATGTGATTATTGCACTCATTGTAATACTCGCAGTAAAGGGAATTTCCTAACTAATTAATATAATGCATAAGCATCACCCATTTCACTGAGTGAATAGTATTCATGGGTTCCGCCTCCAGTACCGAGGAATGTTAATCCTGAGCCATACCATGGGTCGTTGATGAGGTAATTACCTCCGCCCAGTACCTGGTAAAGAACAACCCAGTGTTCACCTGACGGAGCACTTAGATAGACAATAACCGGATGTCCTTGATTAATTTGAGAATCGATATCTGATTGACTATATAGTAAATGTGGGCCGATCGGTAAGCTTGGCCATGCAGCCATATAGTTTCCACTGAACCATGTTCGTGCAGCAATCTCCGGTGGGGTATATCCAGCGCCTAATTCTTTAGTTGCTACCATTGCAATATCTGTTATAAGACAGCCATAGGTCATATCGATCGATGTTCCATACATACCCTGGAGTCTTCCATAACACTGTTGGTTAAAGTACCACCAATTTCCTGCAACACATCCTGTATTTCCACCATATACTGCCACCTGCATTGAGTTCATCTGGCTGACAAGCTCCTCATATTTTACCTGGTCAGAGCTTAATTGATGGGTTATTGAATTTTTTGAATAATTTAAAGAAGCAAGCTGAGTTTGCAATTGTGATTGCTGATCCTTTAGGCCATTTTGTTCGTTAACTAATTGTGATTGAGCTGTAGCCAGATCAGCTTCCTGAACACTCAAATCATTTAATTTCTGTTGCATGGTAAACTGATTATCTTTCATCTGGCTTAACAAATCAGAATCTTGTTTTCTGGTATTGGTAAAATATTCCAGGTTTGCGAATACATCAGTAATAGATTTATTCCCTAATGTAATTAACAAAGGATCGACATAGGAGTTTTCATAACTTATTCGCGCTCGCTGTACAAAATCTGCATACAACGAATTGATTTTTGCATTTAATGCATCAATTTGTGTTTTCTCATCAGAAATGGATTGGTTTAACAAATCAATTTGCGATTGTTTTTCAGATATTAATTGCTGTTTTTGCGAAATGATATCCTGCAATTGGGAAATAGTTTGGGTATTGGATTGTATCTTTCCTTGCAATGATTGTAACTGGCCGACTTCCTGTTGAATTCGAGTGCTTAACTGGGACATCTGACCTTGCAATTGGTTTATTTCATTCCATAATCCTGAATTTGACTGGGCATTAATATCTGCCGGTTTTGTATAGATGCTTGATGCGGAAATAATTGCGATACACGCAGTGAAAAAAATAATAGTTTTCCTTTTTAATTTCTTTTTTAGTATTTGTTTATCAGGGAGCAGTTTCATATATTTCAAATATTTTTCACATCTATTCTAACTCAATTTGCTACGTATAGCAATGAAACTCCCAATTGAGCCTACCAAACCGCCAAGAACCATTTCCCCTAAAATGACTAAAAGAATTTGTTCAACTCCTATGGCAGGAACAGGAATTCCTTTGAAGTATGAAAGAAGAACAATATAGGTAGATGAATAGAATCGAGTAAGAACGAAATACAAAATCCCTACCATTAAAATCGATACAAATGCACCGATAATACCATAAATCGCTCCTTCCACAATATATGGAAGTTCAATAAATGAACGTGTGGCACCCACGAGTTCCATTATTTCAATTTCATCAGAATGAGATGTAAGAGCAATTCCAATTGTAATCCAAATAATGAGGAGAGAAATGCCTGCTAGGAACGAAATGAATGCAAGCGCAGAAATCCTGACAACTTTAATGAATTCTTTCAAAAAGTCTTCGACATTTTTGTAATACAATATCTTATCAATATTTTTGCTTTGATTTTGGTAGGAATACAAAACATTTGCAATCTTTTGCAAATCATCAATATTTGTTGTTTTAATTTCCAAACTAGGAGGAAGCTTATCCTCATTAACTGATTGAGATAAAGAAGGGCTATCCTGTTTTAGGAAAGTCAAATATTTCACATAAGCCTCATGTTTTGATACATAATGAATTTGCGTAGGGACATGTTCTGCAAGAACTGCATTTTTTATCGTATTCATATAGTCATCAGCGTATGTGTCGGGATTAAAAAAAACTATAATTTGAGATTGGTTTTCAAAATAGTTAAGGATAATTCCAGCTCCGTAAAGAGATACAATAAAAAGAGAGGAAACAAAAAAAGTCAAAGCCATAATCAAAATCGAAGCAGCTGATAATTTTGCATTTCTTCTAATATGCAGGTAACTTGTGCGAATAATTCGAGATAGGTTTAACATCATAATTCGTTATTCAAGATATCCTCCTTTTGAATCTCTTACCAATTTTCCACCTTCGATAGCAAGTACTCGTTTTTGTAATGAATTAACCACATCAGTAGCATGAGTAGCCATTATGACCGTGGTTCCCCAGTTATTGATTTTGTTTAAGAGTTGTATGATATCCCATTGCATAGATGGGTCAAGATTTCCCGTCGGTTCATCTGCTATTAATACTTGTGGATCATTAATCATAGCCCTCGCTATTGCGGTTCTTTGTCGTTCTCCTCCGGATAACTGATTAGGAAAGTTTTTTGCTTTTGTAGTAAGATCAACAAGTTCTAACATATAGTCGACGGATTTTTTAATTTCTGCCTGAGGCTTACCCGCTACTTCCATAGCAAAAGCAACATTCTCATATACAGTTTTTGTCGGAAGCAGTTTATAGTCTTGGAAAACAACACCAATTTCACGACGTAAATGCGGTAATCCCTTATTTTTTAATTTCACCACATCAAATCCGGCAAATTTAATACTTCCCGTTGATGGAAGTTCTTCTCGAATCAAAAGTCTAATAATGGTTGATTTTCCTGCGCCTGATGGACCAACGACAAAGATAAATTCTCCTTCAGCTATGGTAAAAGATACATCATCAAGAGCGATAATATTCTGGTTATACTTTTTTGTTACGTTTTGAAATGTAATCATACTATTTTCCTATACAGCATAATCTATTATTGCTATATTTTCAAGGCTTAAAAGAATAAAATACTGAAGAAACAGGAATAATAGTAGTATTTATTACAGAGATAACTCCGCTTTCACAAAAGGTTCTAAATTTCCATCGAGAACACCATCCGCATCTGAGGTTTCCACTCCTGTCCTAAGATCTTTCACAAGTTTATATGGCTGAAGAACATAATTCCTAATCTGGTTTCCCCATCCTGCAACTTTGTATTCTCCTTTGATATCAGATTTTTCTTTTGCTGCTTTTTCTAACTCAAGTTGGAAAAGTTTTGCGCGAAGTCTTTTAAGAGCCATATCTTTGTTTTGATATTGCGTACGTTCTGATGATGAGACGACCACAATACCAGTTGGTTTATGAGTCAGCTGTACTTTTGTATTTACTTTATTCACATTCTGTCCGCCCGCTCCACCACTTCTGGATGCTTGAAATTCAATATCATCATCTTTAATATTTACTTCAGCATTAGATTCAATCACTGGCATTACTTCAACCAGAGCGAATGATGTTTGTCTTAATCCTTGTGCGTTAAATGGAGAGATACGAACAAGGCGATGTGCACCCATTTCATGTTTTAAGTAGCCATATACAAAAAGTCCAGATACAACAAGGGTAGCATTATCTATCCCTGCCTCACTTCCTTTTACCACTTCTTCTTCACTAATCTTCCATCCTTTGGATTGGATATATCGGGTATACATGCGATAAAGTATCTGAGCCCAATCACATGCTTCAGTTCCACCCTGGCCTGCATGGATGGAGATGATTGCATTTCCTTTATCATATTTACCTGATAAATAAGTGATTATCTCCAGATCCTCAGTTTTGTTCATGAGTGAAATGAGTGAGGTAGACATATCCTGAAGAAGATTTGAAATCTCTTCTTCACTCATTCCTGCATCATACATTTCTTTAAGTATTTCTTGAATATCTTTTGCTTCAGATTCTATTGATGAAATTCCTGTAATCTGGTTTTCAAGAAAAGAAATTTCTTGCATAACTTTTTGAGCATGATCCGTATTTTGCCAAAAATCGGAAGTTAATGATTCTGCTCGAAGCATCTCAACCTTTTTTTCTAATGTAGGAATATTAAGTGAATCTTTAATTGTATGAATCTTTTCTAAAAGTTCAGCAAGCTTTTTTTCAATTTCGTATTTATCCATAAATGTGGAAACAATGCTGCTATTATAGCATAAAAAGGTCAGTTTTTAGCAGTAAAGAATGTTTTTACTTCATCCTTTATTTGTGATGGAGAGAATGTAGCTTTAATTATATAGCCATCTGCTTGTTCTTGGAATCCTTGAGTAATAACAGATTCATCAGAAACATTTGTAAGCAATATAACCGGAATTGCTGCGGTAAGCGGATCAGATTTGAGAGCTTTTAATACTTCAAGCCCGCTCATCAAAGGCAACATAATATCAAGTAGGATAATATCTGGATGATATTCTAATGCGACTTTTAATCCTTCTTTTCCATCCAGAGCATTTTTTACTTCAAAACCATCTAGTTGGAAACTTTCCGCATAGATTTTTGCTAAATCTTTGTCGTCTTCAATAATGAGAATTTTTTTATTTGTCATATATCTTAAATATTAAATGCCTTTTTAATTGCGTCTGACATTGCTGTGGTAAACGCAACACTAATATTATCATACCCACTTATAGGAGAAACTTCAACTACCTGATTTTTCACGGCCTCACTGGCAAGTTGCTCGAGTATTGACATGTCTGTATTTTTAGGCAAAGTTAAAAAATCTACATTTGCTAATACCCCTTTTGAAATTGTAATCTTGATTATGAGTACACCATCTTGGGTAGAGGAAACACCAGTATATGTACCATCTTTGTATGCACCTGGCGGATTTAATTTTGATCCATTAAGTGGTTGAACTGATTGAGCTCCTGTAGCGATTCCAACAGAAAATGTAGTTTCACTTCTGCTTGGATTTTTTTGGTTTGCTGAAGGTGCCGGATTTGTAACACCTGCAATTACACTTCCAAGAACAGGAACTTTTCTAAAATACTGGGGATCAGTTTTTCCAAGAATGAAAAGGATACCAAGTGCAGCGATCAGGATAGCAATGAGTACGGTATTTCTTCGGGTTTGTTTCTCTTCCATTGATACTCTTAAAACACTAAATAGTATACTTCTTTAGTGTTAAATTGACAACTTCGCTCGACAAGACTATACTCCTAATATTATCCTCATATACATGCCAAATAATTCTTCTTCACAATATCCAGGTGCCCATCTTAGTGCAGTTTCAGGAATTCTTTTTTTCATTATTATTGTTATAGGTGGCGTAATCGGACTAGGCTTTTTAAGTATTTCAACTACCGCAGCAATTGTACTTTGGGCAATAACATTTCTAACAGCATGGGCAGCTTCTTCATCTTTAAAGATTGCCTCTCAATGGGAGAAAGCAGTCATTTTACGCTTAGGTAAATTTGCTTCTTTAAAAGGACCTGGTATTTTTTTCATTGTCCCCTTTATTGACACCATCCCATACTGGATTGATCTTCGAACAATCACATCTACATTTAAAGCTGAACAGACACTAACAAAAGATAATGTTCCAGTAGATGTGGACGCAATTCTTTTTTGGAGAGTAATAGATCCAAAAAAAGCAGCACTTGAAGTTGCGGACTATTACGCTTCAGTAAGTCTTGCATCTCAAACAGCACTTCGGGATATGATCGGGAAAACAGAATTATCAATGATGCTTGCTGGAAGAGAGTCAATTGATGCAGGATTAAAAGAAATAATTGATAAAAGAACAGAACCTTGGGGTATCGAGGTAATCAGCGTAGAGATCCGGGATGTGAATATTCCTCCTGCATTGCAATCTGCCATGAGTCAACAGGCACAAGCTGAAAGAGAAAGACAAGCTCGTGTAATTCTTGGAGATTCTGAAAGACAAATTGCAGAAAAATTTGCAGAAGCTGCAAAACAATATGAGAACAATCCGACAGCACTCCATCTAAGAGCCATGAATATGCTTTATGAAGGATTAAAAGAAAAAGGTGCTCTCATTATCGTTCCATCATCTGCACTTGATACGATGAACCTTGGAACCATTTCTGGATTAAGTGCAATGGAACAAGAATCAAGAAGCAGAAGAACGTCATGATCATTTTGCTTTTAACACTTTTTTTTGTAGCGATCATAACAATATCCCTCCTGATAGGTGCAATAGGAGTTCCATATGTACCGACCCCTTCAAAAGTTATACGTTCAATTGACCAGTTAGGACTAATTAAGGATGGGACAAATATTGTTGAATTAGGATCAGGAGATGCAAAATTTTTGAGGTATTTTTTTTCTAAATATCAAGTTAATGCTCAGGGATATGAAATTGCGCCGATGTTAATCTTTGCCTCGTTTCTTTTGTGCTGGAGGACTAAATGCAAAACAAAAAGAAAAGAGCTTGTCATCCATGCAAAAAGTTTTTCATCTGCAGATATCTCCAAAACTGATGTAGTCTATTGCTATCTCCTTCCTCAAACATTAAAAAAACTTGCACCAAATTTTCAAACGATGAAAAAAGGATCCTTAATAATCTCCTATGATTTTGCAATCCATGAACTCCCTGTTGAGCAGGTTTTGAAGCTGCCAAAAGGAAAGAAAATCCTTGTTTATAGAATAGTCTAAAAGTACTGTTCAGCTAGCATTTTTCACTCCATTCAGTTAGAATAATCACAGTATTTTATTCCATATTTAATGGCAGCATTTCAAAAAATCCGACAGCAGCTAAGCAAGCTACATGGGTTCTATTTCCCGAAAAACATGCTTCCCCATTCGTTTATCCATGGGGTACTCGGATTTTTAGGAGCAGCCTTAGGAGCAAAGATTGCCACGCTTTATCAAGTACAAAGTACTTTATTACTTTTAGTTTGCATCATTTGTGCTTACTTCATCATTTCTACACTTTTCAGTTTACTTGTATTGATCTTCCAATCATTCCTGTTTGGAGAGAAATAGCTTTTGTATCTAACGAACTGATAGGTATATAATGCGATCATGAAAATGATGGTTATTATACAAGGACAAACCGGTACAGGAAAAACTGATCTTGCATATCAAATTGCAAAAAGTTGTAACGGTGAGATCATCAGTGCTGACTCCCGACAAATTTATAGGATGGCAGATATCGGGACGAATAAGGAGGTGTTTTCTGATATCCCAACTCATTTAATTGATATAGTTAATCCAAATGAATCTTATAGCGCATGGGAATTTAGAAAGGATTGCCTAGAAACGTTACACACAATTCTTGCAAAAAATAAATTACCAATTATTGTCGGCGGTACCAATTTTTATATTGATGTACTAACTGGAAGAAGGAAACTTTCACCGATTGATGAAGCATTCAAGCTCTTTGAAAATGAACAACAAAAGCTTCTCAAAGATATTGATTTGACTTCTCTTCATAAAATGCTTTCTAATATCTCCCCGGAAGTATTCTCATCCTTGAATAACAGTGAAATGCATAACAAGATGCGTTTAATTCGAAAAATTGCCATGCATAGTTATTACAAATCACTTCCGCAGTATGAAGAAATCAATCCTTTGGATGGATTTTTCATCATGCAAATTGGAATACAGGTTGATAAGCAATCATTGGAAGATATTATTGCAACACGCACAGAGAAAATGTTTCAGAAGGGGTTGATAAAAGAAGCGGCAGATATTGCAATACAATTTGGTACAGGTTGTACAATTATGCAAACAATTGGATACAAAGAGTTAATTCCAGTTATCAATCATGATAAGCATGAATTGAAGAAGATAAAAAATGAAATTATGGTACATACCCTGCAGTATGCAAAACGCCAATTGACTTGGATGAAAAAAGATGAAAACATTTCATGGATAGATAAAAGAGATGACCTTAGCAATAAGGTCATCTCTGAAGTTATTAAAAAAATAGAAACCAGTGTTATTTAACAGCTGCTTTCAGTGCCTTTCCTGCTCTGAATGCTGGAGTCTTTGTTTCAGCAATCTTTAACTGTGCACCAGTCTGTGGATTTCTTCCAACTCTTGCTGATCTCATTCTGACTTCAAATTTTCCGAATCCAGTAATTAATACTGTTTCGCCATTCTTAAGAGCTTTTGTAACAGAATCAATGAATGCATTGACTGCTTCTTCTGCACTCTTCTTCGTAAGGCCACATCGATTTGCAACCTCATCTACAATATCTTGTTTTAACATTTGTATCGCCTCCTTTCTGTTTTCAATATTTTCTAGAGTATAAATGTTTTGTTGAACAATTGCAAGTTTTTCCTATACTGACAACTAATTCACGACATGATTAATTCTTTCTATTGATTTAACAACATTTTTTTCATCAATTGTTACAAGTACTGAATTAACCATCCACGGCTTTTTTTCTTCAACTTCAAAACGTTCAAAGTGATATGGATTTAGCATCTTATTTATTATCGTTTCATATTTCACCCATAAAACAGAATTGAGAGATCCAGCCATACCAACATCAGTAATGTATGCTGTTCCTTTATCTAATATCCGATCATCAGAAGTTTGCACATGAGTATGCGTCCCGACAACAGCTTGTACTCTTCCGTCAAGGAAAAAGCCCATTGCAACTTTTTCACTTGTAGCTTCAGCATGAAAATCAACAAATATGATATCTACTTTGTCAGGAACATCATGTAGTTGTCCAAATTGTACTTTACGTAAAAATTCATCAGCAATACGAAAAGGGTTAAGCACTTCTTCTTTAATAAATACTTTTCCGATTAAGTTTAAAAGAAGAATTGTTTTATCTCCTACTTGTATCACTTTGTATCCTTTTCCAGGAAAATATTCAGGATAGTTGTACGGACGGATAACCAAAGAATCTTCTTTATTTAAATATTCAACAAAAGCCTGTTGATGCCATATGTCATTACCGGAAGTAAAATAGTCAACACCATAACTTTGTAATTCATTGATGACTTCTACAGTTGCACCAATACCATGCGCAGCATTTTCACAATTTGCTATAACAAGATCAACTTCTTGTTTATACTTTTGTAAGAAATCTTTTACAGCAAGTCGTCCGGGCTTCGCAGAAATATCACCGATAAAAAGTATTTTCATGAGGGTAGTATATTATATTTTTTTATGTATTCGTTGAGATCTTTATCTTTCCAAATTCTTGCAGGGTTAGATACATAGCGTAAAAAGATATGACCATCCATATGATCTATTTCATGCTGAAAGATATGTGCAAGAAATCCATTGCATTGACGAGTAATACTTTTATTATCTTTTGTCAGGTATTTTACCGTAATCTTAATGTCTCTGCTGACTTTGCTAAATAATTGGTCATCTCCTACACCAACACTCATGCATCCCTCCCATTCTTCACTTGTCTCTCCAGAGCGATATATTATTTCCGGATTAATAATATGGATGTACTTATTTCCCAGCTTTATAACACTTAAACGAAGAGGAATACCAACTTGAATAGCAGCAAGTCCGACACAATTATCTGTTGTCTTACATGTTTCAATCATATTTGCAATAAGGGTGGATAATTTCTCATCAAACTCTGTTATGGGTTGAGAAATTTGCAGGAGCGTATCATTTGGATATTGCAGGATCGGTAGTATCATATGTATTAAGTTATATTGACCCGTTCAACATGAGAAACTTTTTGAATCTTTTTTAATTTTCTAATCAGTGTCTCAAGTTGACCTTTGGAAGTAACATTTACTGCGATTCTACCATTAAATCCATTATTATTCCATGAATCAAGTTTTTCTATCCCAATTTTCATATCAGATAAGAGTTTTGAAATCTCTTTGATCATCCCGGTATTATCCTGGGATGTCGTTTGAATATATAGACCTGTCAAAAACTCTTTTTTCATGTTTGCCCATTCTGCTTCCAAAAGGACTTTGTAATCCAAAATTTCAAGTTCCTTACAATTTTTCCTATGAATCCTTATCCCTCGCGTTTTTGTTACATGTCCGATTATATCATCACCGGGTATTGGTGAACAACATTTTGCGATGCTGCAATCAATATTTTCAATTCCTTTTATCTTAACCAGATTCGCTTCTGAAATTTTTTCCGAAATGACTTTCCTCTCTTCATCCTCAAAAGGAATAAATTCAAGCTTTTCTTGCAATCGATTGGATTCTTCATTCTCTTTTTCGTCTTCTGCCTGTTCTTCTATTGCTTCCTCTTCCCGAAAAGCTCTTCGTATATTAGCACGGGCATAAGGAGTTTTGGCAAAATTAAGCCAGTCCATACTTGGCTTCACTCTTTTTTTATCAAGTAATACTTCAATTACATCACCAGTTTGAACTTCATAACTTAATGGTTTTATTACACCGTTCACTTTTACGCCTCTGCATGCATTTCCGATATTTGTATGGATAAGATATGCAAAATCTATTGCAGTTGCTCCTTTAGGAAGTTCTTTCACGTCTCCGTTAGGTGTAAAGACAAAGACTTTGTCTTTAAAAACATCCACTTTATAGTATTCAATATTTTTTATTTCATCTCTCCATCTGACAAGGCTTTTTAAAAAGCCAATTTTGGATCCTAGGATTGAAACATTCTTTTCCTTTTCTTTGTAATAGATATGTGATGCTGGCCCATATTCGTTATATTCCTGCATCTTGTAGGTTTTAATCTGCAATGCTGTCTTCACTCCTTCTTTGCTAACAAGACATGTGTGGATTGATCGGTATCCATTACTTTTTGGTTTTGCAATATAGTCGTCAAAAAGATAAGCTAAATGCTCATGCTGACTATGCATAATACCGAGTACCCTATAACACTCTGAGATTGAATTAACAAGAATGGTTATACCGATAAGATCATTTACCTCTTTTATATCTTCGACAAGAAATTCACCATGTTTTTTCAACAACTTCCTGTAAATACTATACACACCTTTATGCCTGCCGAATACTTCTCCTTTAATATGATAGTCTTTTAATATCTTTGAAAAGTATGCAACATGCTTAGTGATAAAAGTTTCGCGATTAATACTTTTTCCTCCTTCTTTCAAAGCATTTGTGCGAAGATATGTTTCTATTTGCTCATAAATTTCTGGCTCAATAATCTTGAAAGAATAATCTTCCAGTTTTTTTCGAAAGAAATTAATGCCGACAAAATCAGCCAACGGAGCATAGAATTTCAACGTTTCCAGTGCATTCTCCCTTTGTCTGTCTAGAGCAAGTGCTTGCACAGTCATAATATTATGCATCCTGTCTGCAAGCTTGATAAGAATTACTCTGATATCTTTTGTAGATGCAATCAGAAGTTTCCGAAGTGTTTCAAAATCATCTTGGGAATGCTTTACTTTTTTAGTTACTTTTTTGATTTTTGTTAATCCATCTACTAAAAATGCGGTATCTTCTCCAAATTTCTCTTTTATTTCATCAAGTGTCAGAGGTGTATCTTCAACTGTATCATGGAGAAGTGCGGCAATAACTGAGGATTCATCAAGCTTAATTAATGCAGTGAAATATGCTACATAGAGAGGATGATGAATATATGCCTCTCCGGTTTTTCTTTTTTGTCCTTCATGGGAAAGAGAGGCAAGCGTGTATGCATCTTCTACTCGGGAAGTGTTCGATTTAGGGAAATTTGTTTTGAGAATCTTTATGATGCTCTCTATTGTAATATCTTCCCGTTCAATATCTTCAAGGGTCTGGTAACCAATCACAAATTTTTAGGTAATGTCGATAATATTAATCTGGAACTTTTCTTTATTATTCCAAACATTCTTATGTACATTATACACTATATCTCTTTGTTCGCCACGTGAAATTCCCTTTTCTCCCATATTGAAGGCAACAGCCTCATGAATAATACCGGTGTCATCATTCTGCCGAAGTTTCAATCGTAAATGTTTTCCGTTTTCTCCCATATGGTCAACACTCACAATGAGAACATGGGAAAGAAATACAGGACGCGGATTTGTTTCACCATATGGTTCAAGGAGTTGTACAAGATTATATAGATAAAACAAATCCAGGTCTTTCATACTCAATTCCATATCTATATCCAATCTCTTTTCACGGCTTTTTCCATCTAGTTCCTGTTTTGCCAGGACATCCATCTTCTCCTGCAATTCCAGCAAATGTTCTTTTTTTAGCTTCAATCCTGCAGCTTTTTTATGTCCTCCATAAGAAATGAAAAGTTCTTTCATGCTATCCAGTGCTTTTGTAATATCAAAATCATCTACCGATCTGCAGGAACCTGAAAGGATTCCTTCATGGCTGTCATCAGTTAGGACAATACTTGGTCTGTTTGTGCTTTCGGTAATTTTTCCTGCTACAAGACCTATTATTCCAACACTGATTCCTGGAAGATAAATAACATTACTATGTCCTTCCGAAACTATTTCCTGTAACCCCTTTTTTATTGCTTCTCCCATTGCATCCTGCCTCTGCTTATTTATATCATGGAGTAGCATTGCACTCTCACGCGCTTCTTGTTCGCTTGTAGTCACAAGGAGTTTAAGGCTTTCTTGGGCAGATGTTAACCGACCGGATGCGTTCAGCCTTGGTCCAATGATATATCCTAAATGATATGTTTCAAGTGTATTTTTAGCAATACCTGCCAATGTTAAAAGAGCGTCAAGACCTGGCCGATTTGTTTCTTTAAGCTTTTCTACTGCCTTTTTTACAATGATGCGGTTTTCTCCGCGAAGCTCCATAATATCGCAAACGGTTCCAAGCCCAGCAAGATCAACAAAATCTTTTGATGAATCAATTTCTAGCCGAATATCTAATGCCTGGGTAATTTTAAAAGCAACTCCTGCTCCAGAAAGTGTGTGATAAACATAATCTTTAGGATGAATAATCGCACTCGCTTCAGGAAGTGTAGGGCCTGGAGTATGATGGTCGGTTATGATTACAGCAATACCTGCTTTAATTGCCATTGCAACAACTTCAACATCTTTAATACCACAATCAACCGTAATGATTAGATCAACTTGCTCTTTTATACATCTTTCAACAGTATTTTTAGAAAGTCCATATCCCTCATCAAGACGATTTGGGATGTATACTTCTACATTTGAAATTCCTAAGACCCTGGTAAGATAAAGGTACATAATAGCAGAAGAAGTTATACCATCCACATCATAATCTCCGTGGATCAAAACTTTTTCCTGATTCTTTTGAGCCATGAGAATACGGTCCACACATTTTTCCATTTCAGGAAACAAGTATGGATCGGTAAAATCCGTAGCATGTAAAAATTTCTCTATTGCCTCTTTATCCTTTATGCCTCTATTAAACAGAAGCTGGAGTAAAATCTGGTCAACTTCAGGAAATTTATTGTACTCTTCTTGTGGTACTGTATTGTGTAAAACCCATCTCATATATTATCTATTGTATCAAAAAACTCGTCGATTTCCACTAGGGAAAACCCTTTTGAAAAAAGGTATGATCGCATTTTCGCTTTAAATTCTCTTTTCTTATTACTGCTTCCTTTTTTTTGTATCCTTGCAAGCATGCTATCATGCTTTTTTTCATATTGTTTTCTAATGGCATTATGGACATCATACTCTTCACTAAGCGCTTTTTGTATGATATCTTCATCTACTCCTTTTTCTTTCAGTTTTTGTCTGATCAGCCTGTCACCTTTTGGATTATGAGATCTTTCCTTCTGGACAATATATTCTGCATATACCTTATCATCAACAAGTTCGGAGAGTCTCTCAAATATGAGCTGAACAGTTCGTTCATTATCAGCAAGTCTGGCAAGAAAATCATTGATTTCCTTTATACTTCTTGGCCGGATAGATACGAGACGGAGGCATCTGTTATACAGATAACCTCCTTCATAAAACCAAACAATATCGTCTAAATGGTCATGAACTACTGTCTCAATTTCTTGTATTATATCCTGCTGATTGTCAGGAGTAACTCTTTTTGGTAATGGATTTTGCAGAAGAGTACCGTATGCATAGCTGACATATCCAACAACTTTTCGAAATCGGTTCTGTTTAAATCGTGCATCCCCTACTTGGAGGATCTCGCTTTTTTTTGCTATGTATCTCATCCCTTATGATAGCATTCTCTCTCTTATCTGTTTTTCTATTCCATCATAAAGCTTTTTATCTTCTTTCAAAAGCTGTTTAACAGCTTCACGACCTTGAGCTAACTGTTTGTCTCCCATCTTAAACCACGCTCCAGCTTTTTGAATAATCCCTAATGTTACAGCTGTTTCAAGTAAACTTGATTCTTTTGAAATTCCATATGGATAAATGATGTCAAAATCAGCTTCGCGAAATGGTGGAGCTACTTTGTTCTTTACAATTTTGACATGTGTCTGGTGTCCAAGTACCTGTTCTCCTTCTGCAATCTTATCTTTCTTTCTAATATCCATTCTTACAGAAGCATAAAATTTTAATGCATTTCCTCCTGTTGTTGTTTCTGGGTTTCCAAACATCACACCAATTTTCATACGAATCTGGTTGATAAAGACAACTGTACATCCTGACTTTCCAATAATTGCAGTCAATTTTCTCATTGCTTGCGACATAAGTCGTGCCTGCATTCCCATCACCGCATCCCCCATTTCACCTTCAATTTCAGCACGGGGAGTAAGTGCTGCAACAGAATCAACAACTACTATATCAACTGCTCCGGATCGGATTAATGTTTCAACAATTTCCAGTGCTTGTTCCCCATTATCAGGTTGCGAGAGTAACATATTATCTATATCTACTCCAATATTTTGAGCATATTTCGGATCCATTGCATGTTCTGCATCAATATATGCAGCTGTTCCGCCAAGTTTTTGGCATTCAGCAATTATATGCAATGCAAGTGTTGTTTTTCCACTTGATTCCGGCCCATAGATTTCAATTATTCTTCCTTTTGGAATGCCGCCGATTCCCAATGCGAGATCTAATGAGATTGCGCCAGTAGGTATTGCTGGAATTCTTTCATGTACCTTATCTCCCATTTTCATAATTGCACCTTTTCCAAATTGTCGTTCAATTTGTGCCATTGCAATTTTTACAGCTTCATTTTTCCCATCTTCGGTTCGGGCAGGTGCTGCAACCTCTTTTTTCTGTTCTTGTTTAACCGCCATAATATAGTTAGTAATATAATGTGCATAGCAGTATGCATATGCATTATACCATACGAATGCAACCACAAAAAATGAAACCAGATGTGCTGTTACTGATAGATTGAAAATCGAACTAAACTGTAGATACAGAATAAATTAGTTCTTTGGATGTGCCTCTTTCCAATTGTAATACAAGACGAGTGCCTGGCTTGCAACAAAAATACTTGAATACGTACCGCTGGTAATTCCGATCAAAAGTGTTAACACAAACCATCGAATTGATTCACCACCAAGTAAGAACATAGCAAGCAAGGTTAAGATTACAGTTAAGGATGTGTTTATGGATCTAGCCAATGTTTCCATCAGTGAGGTGTTCACCACATCAGCAAATTCCTGACTAGTATTTTTTAACAGATTTTCACGAATTCTATCAAACACAACAATCGTATCATGTACGGAAAAACCGATAACAGTTAAAATGGCTGTGACAAATAGGGTATCAATTCTTGCATTGAAAAAATATCCAAGAATTGCAAATGCACCAAGAACAATTAAAATATCATGTCCCATGGCAAGAACTGCTGTGATTCCGAATGTCCAGCTTGAAGCCGGATGAGGAACTCTCCTGAATGCCCAGGCTATGTATAGAATGATAGCACCACCGATTAATAAGATAGATTTAATCGCATCGGATGTGAGTTCTGATCCGATAACAGGTCCAATTGTTTGGACAGAATCAGGATTTGCAGAGTTAAAATTAGTATCAAGATGTGTTTCTAAAGATTTTAATTGATCCTGTGAAAGAGGTTTTGTTGTTATTGTATATGTAGAAGAGTTGGTATTTTGTACAGAAATTGGATTATATGTCTTGGTATTTATACCTTTTAATGTCTGATCCTGAGAAACTGTTTTATTCGATTTATATGTAAGGACAGTTCCTCCAGTAAAATCAATACCGAATTTCAGGCCAAGAGTAAAGATGGAGATCAAGCCAAATATTACTAGGACTAATGATACAAGTAATAGATATTTTCCGTTTTTTACAATATTTAAGTCCATGTTACACCAGATGAAGTATCCTTTCTTTAAAAAGGTTCATAAAATTAAAAAGTATTGTCCTTGTAACAACAACTGCAGTAAACATACTGACCAGCACACCAATTGCAAGTGTCAGTGCAAATCCTCTAATAACACTCGTACCGAATGCGTAAAGAATTGCTGTTGTAATTAAAGATGAAATATTTGAATCACGAATGGATGGCCAAGCACGTTTGAAACCAAGATCAATCGCAGGACGGATATTTTTCCCTTTTCGTAATTCTTCTTTAGTTCTTTCAAAAATAAGGATATTTGCATCCACAGCCATACCAATTGAGAGAATGAATCCAGCTATTCCTGCCAGTGTTAGGGTAATTGGAATTGTTTTAAACACAGCAAATGCGATAAGCGCATATATTAAAAGAGCAAGATCTGCAAATATTCCTAATATCCGATAGTTCCATAGCATAAAGAGCAGGACAATCAAGATACCAATAAGGCCAGCTATGAGACTTGCCTTTACTGAAGATTCCCCAAGAGTTGCTGACACGGTGCTTTCCTGAATAATAGATACTGGGACAGGTAGCGCACCTGCATCAAGTTGGGTAACAATTTGTTTTGCCTGATCCAATGTGAAATTTCCTTCAATCACAGGGTTGCTGACAACCCCACCTGCGAGATCACTATTGATAACCGGATTTGAAATAACTTGTCCATCAAGCACAATATACACTGGCCTATTCACATTAGCCTTAGCAATATTTGAAAATTTGGTCAAGCCTTCTGATTTAAACAATAATTGAATACTTGGAGTTGTCGAGTTTTGCTGATATGTAATAGTAGCACCGGTTAAGTCCGCTCCGGTGATACCAGCTGAAATGAGATCACTTGCAGTAGTGGGGGAAGATAGCCCTGGTCTTAGAGTGTAAAATTCAAGCTTTGCAGTTTGCCCGATCAAGGATTTTGCCTGGTTAAGGTCTTTTACTCCAGCAAGATCAACAATAATCTTATATATATTTCCTGTTACTTCAGTATAGATAGTCGGTTCAGAAATACCATAAAGGTTAATTCTATTTTCTATGACACTTCGAGCACTATCCAATGCTTGTGCACGGTCAGATGGTGCAATCTTTGACATGTCTGCCTGTAGGACAATTTCTGAACCCCCTTTTAAGTCAAGGCCTAAAACTGTATTAAAGTTTTTTTGAATTTTTGCTCCTCCCAGATTCAAATTTATGTTAAGGTGACCTATTTTTCCGTTATAGTGGAATTTTCCTACATTAATATTGACAGGAAAAGTAGGAATATCAATTGCAAGAGCAAGTATTGCTAGCAACGTGATAATGAGTAGCAAAATCCTATTGGGCTTCATTCTTCTTGGTATCTCCTAAATTACCATGTGATTATATACTAAGCTTTACCTGGAATACAATAAAACACCTTCGTTAAGGATATTATCAATAAAAGAATCACCTTCCCGCAATAATTGGTTCACTTCTGAGGGAGTATAGACTATCGGGTCTACCGGAGGATCTCCGTAGGAAACCCGTATTGCTTGTTTTAATCTTTCATAAAAAGGAGCTTGAGTACGGGCAATTACTAAAATATCTATCGAGCTATTCTCACCTTCCGAACCTCTTGCAAAACTGCCAAACAGTAAGATCCGTTCTACTTCAAACTCTTTTGTAAAAATGGATATAAGAAAGTTTATTCTTTCTAAAACTTCCGGACTGAATTGTACATCACTTAATTTCTTCATGATTCTAATACTTCTTTTACAAATAATAACACAGCCTCCGCTTCATGGATACATTCATCAGCAATCTGGTTCGACATAAAATCATGTGGAGTCAAGTTATCACCTGGAATAATAAATGGGTAACGAGAAATAAAAGTCACCGCCTGCAGACTTTCTGTAATAATTTTCGAGGAAATATCTGGACGGATCTGCTTCACTATTTTAAATAATATAGACAACTTATGAACTTTGGGAGGTTTTGCTCCACAAAAAACCATTAATGCTTTCAATGCTTTTTCAGCAGATTGTTCAGATTGGAAACACGCCCATTCAAAAAAGCCATTTCCCAAAGAAAGTTTAGCTGCATCTAGATCATATTCAGCTTGCTTGATCCATACTTTATACCTATATGTCTTTAATCCTCCCATATCAGCGAAGTAAATGTTTGTAAGTCTCTTGTAACAACAAGGCATCAGTTTCATGTTCCGGACTTTCACAGATTAAGATCCCTTCTGCATCATAATCAATAAGAGCCTTCAGTACTTGGGCATAATTAGCATCAGAATCTTTAAATGAAAGATGTCTTCTCTCCCCTTTTTCACTGTATTCAATTCCTGAATAATGGATATGAAGCTGTTTAATCCCCCTATCCCCTAACCCGTTTTTCAGCTGATCAAGGATTGTATAGATTTCTTCAGTTGAATTCATATCTCCATTTGATCGGGCGTGTAAATGTGCAAAATCAATACAGGGCAAGACATTTTCAAATTCGTTTGAAAGTTGGATTAATTCACTAACACTGCCAAATTGTATTGGTTTTCCAGTTGTTTCTGGCCTGAAAGTAACTGTTATTCCATTCGGCATGATTTCCTGTTGATATTTTTTCACAAGGATCCGCATGGATGCAAGAACTTTTTTGTAAGCTTCTTCAGGAGAAGATTTTAAGTAGAATCCAGGATGAAAAACAATATTCATTGCTCCTGCCATACCACCCCGTTCTGTTGATTTTAAAATCCGTTCAATACTTTCCCCGATTTTTTTATCATCATGAGCATTTAAATTCACATAATATGGGGCATGCACACTCAATGCAATTTGTTTTCCAGACTCTTTTTTTATCTCATCTAAGGTATCATGAAAAACTTGAGCAGTTTCTTCACTCATATTGACGAAATGAACAAATTCAAGTTCAAAAGCATCAAGTCCTATATTTGCAACATGCTTAAGTCCTTCAATATATCCGGGTTTAGGAGTGGATTTTGGAATACCTGCAACACCAAAATGAATCATCGGTGACTTTTCAATTATATTTAGGTGAGGAATTCATCCTCATTACCAATTAAGAATAGTTTAGACTTATCGAGAAAGTTTTTCAAATATCCTTCCCGTCTTTTCATCTGTAGTTCAAACTGGTCAGAACTTAAAACAGCATAATTAATTTCACGTTGGTTATCCAGCTCTGCCGTCTTGACAATAATATTCAATCTCTCCATTGCTACCTGATCTCCAACAATTAAAAGGTCAAGTTCAGATTGGTCCATTGGTTTATTATGGATATATAATGAGCTAAGAACAGCAAAGGTAACATTCCCTAGATTTTCCCTTTCTTTAATAATGCTTCCTCCTAATCCAAATTCTTTAAATATCATTGCACGAAGCTCAGATAGGAGCGGATAATTTTCATTGAGAACATAGTAGACGCGATTAAATTTCGGTTCTCTTCGAAAAAGACCAGCTTTTTCCAGATTTATTAGTTCACGTCTGACTGCATTGATTTCTTCTTTAGTCTGCCTGACGATATCGCGTACATGAAATGAATTTTGTTGGTGTTCAAGATATAAGCGTAATATTTTGACCCTGACTTTTGATATGAAAAAAGATTCCAGCATACTTATTTATAACTAAAGGTTCCTGAATCTGTTACAAGAACAGTAATCCAGGTATTTCCGCGATTAAATTGCACAGGATTGTTGTTTTGGTCATAAAACATGGTACGGTCTGTCAAGGAAATTTTCTTCCATGACCCATCGATCTCTTTTCCGTCTAAAAAGATACTTGCCTTTCCGGTTCCTGTTGTATCAAGATGGAAGACATCTTTTCCGCCTGAAGACGTATATATGTTGCCGTTAACAAATTGTACCACAATATTTTTTGCAGTTACAGGCGTTCCGGTAAGTCTGTCCTGTTGTGAAAGAGTTGTATCTCCGTAATCATAACGAGTATAGGTATTATTGGCCCTGCTATATAACCATTTAACTGAATAATAAGGATCATCACTCATGAAGTCAATATTTAAAGCAGAAAGATCAATACCTCTGTTTGCAAGCACTGCATCATCTTTAAATGTCCATTGGTTGAAATTAGAAGGAAGATTCCATCCAGAGGAAGCACCATCATTCCATATCTTTTGTGGGAATCCATACCCATTATGTGGTGCATCACGAGATTCATCACGGCAAAATAATCCGGTTGCACTGTTACAACTTTGGTCAGTACCCGGCTGAAAAATCGCATCAATGTTCCTGATTCCATCGGGTCCTAGAGAAGGTGCAACATCGCTGTTTTGCCCCCAATGGGCATATATTGCATTGTACTCATTAACCCAATCAAGGAAGTAAGTCCTTGCACTTCTGACAGGTCCGACAAGAGACGGCGTATTCCCTAAAAACACAGCCATAAACCTTGTAATGCCACCTTCAGCGAGTGTTTCATAGACAATATCTGCCTGACTTAACCCGGTTTGAGGACGGGCAGAAATCGAGTTTTCAATCATAACTGCAAGAGGTGGACGATTCAAATTACTTACGGATTGACCGGTATAGGTGACTCCTGTTAACGGATCAATTTTTGTTATTGGAGTTGGGGTTGGGGTTGGTGTAAACGTGGATGTAACTTTTGTCGTTTCAGGCTTTTGGTATCCATGGGCAATTATATAAATGTATATTCCAATTGCAAAAAGAATAGCTATTGCAAATATGATACTGACTAAAATTACCATTCTTTTAAATGGAACTTGATAGGTATACCAACGGTAAACTCTTTTAAGTAAAGGTATTTTACCTGTATTGGTCATCGATTCGGGAATATCTGGAGATGCACTGATCCCTCCGAGAGTTGTTTCCATGAGGCGCTGAAAACTTAAAATATTGGTTACCTACACTATAGCATATATATCTTATTAAGTGTCAAGAAGCCTGAAAGTAGGGCAAATTCGCCCTTCTGTTTTGGTGTATGATATATTACAGATTCCTTCCTTCTTCTACGGCTAGAATATAATAGTAGAGAAAAGGGTATACTATATATTTCGGAACATGATTATTATTGTGTATACCATCAATTTTATTCATGAGTCCTTGCTTTTTTAATGATTTTGTGCTAAACTATAGGTTAGTTAATCTAAATAAATTATGTATAAGACTAAAGCAAACAAGTTCTTTGTAGCCTTTCAGATATTTCTGATTGTAACGGCAGGTGTTTTCACGTTTTCTTACTTTTCGGCAAACAGTAATGCAAGTCCGAGCGGTATGGCATCTTTAGCTGCAACTACTGCAAGCGGATGTACTATTAACCCGGTAAATGTTTGGAATTGTCCTCACTATACAACAACGCTTCCATCTAATGTAGCGTATAGCGGTATTCCGACTTCATTAACTTTGAACCAACCTTATACATTTAATGTCAGCGTTCATGTAAATAAACTCCTTTCCAATTTAATCAATGGAAAAAGTGACAATTTTGGAATTAGTCTTGCCAGAGTTGACCAATCACCTATAGGAACATCAATTGATACACCAAATAATACCATTACAGTAGAATCCCTTTCTCAAAACAGAGGTGCTGATTCTAATCTTGGAGATTTGCAAGAAGCAGTA
Organism: Patescibacteria group bacterium; assembly: GCA_025450075.1. Taxonomy (GTDB): domain Bacteria; phylum Patescibacteriota; class Dojkabacteria; order JAKAPS01; family JAKAPS01; genus JANWIC01. Next base: position 59,440 of record JANWIC010000011.1, read on the forward strand.
TATAACAATGCTTCTCCAATCGGTGCAGGAAAACAATGGAGTACATATCAATGTGCAGGAAGTTTAAAAAGTGTAGCGAATGTAACAGTCGGACAGACATATGCATTTTCATGTATATTCACTCCAACTCGAACAGGATTTTATCAGGTTGATGTAAACAGTCAGGCATATTACAACAATTCGACACAAAATTGTGTTCAGGGATTGTGTGGACCTATCGCAGCATTATTTGTAAAAGTAGATAAGACTGTTCCAACAGAAACACCTACAGCAACAGCAACACCAACACCTACATCTACACCAACTGGTACTCCAACACCAAGTGCTGAATGTACAAATATCATTCTTTCAGATGCAACAAATACGAGCCAAGTATACCCAAATAACAGCCAGGTAACTCCAATTCAAGTAAACGGACAGGCTACAAATAATAGCAGAAATATAAATGCTACGATTACTGGTACTGCAAATAACATTTCATCTCTTGGAGTAAAATGGGCAGTTACCGGAACTGATGCAACAACATCTCAAGCAATAACTGTTGATGAATCAAGCCAATTATCCAATATTCAAACCAATGGAAATGGACAGTATAGCGCAACATATACATTCCGCTTCGGCCCATTTGACAGTGGAAAGAATTTCGATTCATCAAATATTACAGCTAACCATAATTACGTATATTCAATAAATCCTTCACTATACATAAACAATCAGTTATTCAGTTCAAACATTCCAAATTGTAATGGAAGACTTCTTACAACTTCAGTAGGAACGGTGCTTCCTACACAGACTACTGCTAGCATTACTGTTACAAAAACAAGAATAACAAATGAACCAATAACAGTAGGACAGGATGCAACATTTAAAATTACGATCACAAACTCAGGAACTGAACCACTTACAAATGTTATGTTTGACGATAACTATGGAAATACCGGTGTAATGTCATACAAATCCGGAAATGTATTTGAAACAAATAGCGGAACAAACAGTGGAACTGTTGATATCTCACAACAATTGGTAAACAGTGCAAACAACGGTACAACAACTACAATAAACCTAACCTCTCTTAATGGGATGAAGAATCTGCAACCAAATGACAGCTTCACTTTGATGCTGACATTTACCGGACAAAGTGCAACTGCAAATAATAACACAACAACAGATGTTGCAACTGGAACAGGTACTTCAACTGTATCCAATAACAAAGTAACAAATTCTGCTGAAGCAACGGTGACTTTCTCACCTATCCCTTCATCTCCAAATACTGGAGCTGATACAGGAATAACATTTGGTGCATTAGCTCTATTGTTAGCTTCTATCGCAGGAAAGAAATACTTTTTGAAATTTTTAATAGGGTAAGGTATAATCGCCATAGACTCAATACTATTGATCTATGGCGAAACCTAACTTAAGAAGCGAAATTCAAGCTCTCAGAAATCAAGCAAAAGCTAGAGGACATGACAGTAAAGTCAGTAATGAAGAACTAAAGAAGAAAGCTTTTACACACAACGAATCTGATAAATCCACACATAAGTATGTGTACAGGGATATATTTCGTACTTTCCTGTTTCTTCTTGTTGCGCTTATTATTTTGTTTTTGGCATCAGTCAAGATGAGTTCTCTTCTTCCATTTGAACATGCCAGACAAGCACTTCATATTACCCAATTTTCATTCTAAGGACTGCTTTTATGTGATATAATATGCGCGCCAGTAGTTCAAGTGGCTGCGTATATGGATTCCATATATGAGGAAAGTCCGAGCTCAGGCAGACCTAGTCTGCAGACGTGCTGGGTAACACCCAGGGGGGAGTGATCTTCCGAATAGGGCAACAGAAAATATACAGCTAAGGTTTCTTAGCAATGGTGAAATGGCAGGGTAAGAGCCTACCGCTTGCCTAGTAATAGACAAGGCAGTGCAACCTCCACATGAGCAAGTAGAGAACTACGCATGAGCTTTAGTGAGAACTAGAGCCTAGATAGATAGCCACATAAACAGAACTCGGCTTACGGACTACTGGTATTAAATATTTACATATGTATCTAAAAATCACAAATTTACGAAAACGTTATGACGGCAGAAATGTCTTGAATAAGGTAACATTTATTGCCGGTAACGGCGAAAGGATTGGCTTAATCGGCAAGAATGGAGCTGGAAAAACGACTCTTTTACGCCTGATTGCAGGATTAGATATCCCTACTTCAGGGAAAATCGAAAAAGACCCACCTCGAGCAAGCATCGGTTATCACCAGCAAGTAGTCATGGAAAGGACGATGCGTATCGAAGAGTTTATCCTCTCTTCAATCTCCTATCTTTGGGAAATTAAGGAGAAATTGCAACAGGCATTTGACCAAAAATTGCTTGAAGAATATGAAATACGGGGTGGCTTTATTGCTGAATCACGAATTAAGGCAACGCTGCAAAAGCTTGGTCTTGGGGCATATAATGAACGAACACCAATTGCAACGTTATCGGGAGGTGAGAAAACAAGACTGCAACTTGCTCCAATCCTACTAATAAAGCCAGATATCCTTCTACTTGATGAACCGACTAACCATTTGGATATAGATGGAATTACCTTTCTGGAAAACTACATTAAGAATTACCAGGGACTTGTCATCATTGCTACCCATGATGTTGAACTGTTAAAAAACTGTGCCAGTCGAATGATGGAACTTGATGAAGGAAAACTCCTTGATATTCATACCAGTTATACCAATTTTTATGACGAAAAAGACCGGATAAAAAAACACAGCCAGGAAGAGTACAAAATGCAAAAGCAAGAATTAAAAAAACTTCATGAGAATCTTGCGATGTTTCAGGAATCCCAATATCTTGCAGAAAACCAAAAAAGAATTGTTCGAAAAGATAATGACAAAATGGGTTTTAATTTCCTCGCTGAAAAAGCTGCAAGAAAATTCTCCAGGCGGGCTGATGTAGTTCGAAGGAAAATTGACAATTTTGAGAATTTAGAAAAGCCACAGGAAGGGTGGAAAATGATGCTTGATTTGCATACAACTCCCCAAAACAAACTTGTATGGACTCTCAAAGACATATCCATTACCTACGGGAAGCAGCAAGTAATCCGGAATTTCTCATATGATATCTATTCTCATGAAAAAATTGCATTAGTCGGACCAAACGGATCTGGAAAAACAACCCTGCTCAAAACATTAGCTAATCAGATGAAACCTGATAGCGGTGAAATTACAAGGAATGAATCCGTCCATGTAGGATATTTAAGCCAGGACCATTTGGAGATTGATGTGACAAAAACAATTATTGAAGATTTCTTAAACAGCACAGAAGTGAATGAAGCTGTTTCTAGAACCTATCTTCATCGTTTTCTTTTTAAAGACAGTGAAGTCTATCGCCACATCAGCACATTCTCCCAAGGAGAAAAAGCAAAATATGCATTCGCAAAGATGCTATTCTTCAAACCGGATTACCTACTGTTAGATGAACCTACAAACTATATGGATATTGAATCAAAAGAAATTATCATACAGGCTCTTGATGAATTTCCAAATGGCATGATAATTGCAACGCATGACAGGCAGCTTTTAAAAAAGCTTTCCATAGACCGAATGATTACATTGGATAAAAACACTAAGTCGTAATTGGCACAGGAGGTGCAATTTGAAGATTATTTGCATTATCCATTTCTTTTTTTGATTCAGCAATAAACATGATCACGAGTATGACCCAGATGATGATAAGACCTCCAGCAATGGGAATTGTCCACCAATAATTTTTCAAAAAATCAGAACTTCCTGCCTGGAGGCTTTCTGAAAACGTTTGTGTTGCATTCGTAACTTGTGTAACAGATGGAGATATGAAAGACTGGATTGTTCTTGTAGGGGTTAGGGAATCTGCTGAGGAAGAAATACTGCTACTTCCGCGATAAATCTGGGTAATCGTAACCGGAATTGCAAATGTTACAAACAAGATTAAAAAAGCCGTCACATACTTTTTTATACGGCTAAACCGGCCTTGTTCTTCAAGCATTTCTGTAATCATATGGCAGTTTTTCTACTCTATCCTATCTTACACTAACTTGAGATATATAATCAAATACCCAGCTTTTTTCCATACCCATTTACAAACTCAGCACCTGACATTTCACGTTTGCCCGTCGGCTTTACTGTTAAAAGTTCTAACATACCATCTTTACATCCAACATATAGGTGTCGAATACCTTCTTGTTTTATCGAACGAAACTCCCCTGGATTAATGGTTAAGTCAAGAATCTGTTCGCTTGGCCTGACGGAAATGAGTTGAAATGTGATATCCCCTATTGATTTTGTAATATATTCAAATGGCGCAATACTTCTGACTGCACGATCTATTTCGATAGCACGATGTGTCATCCAATCTACTTCTTTTATTTCTTGTATCTGCTTGATATAGCAATAGGTTGCATCTGATGCATTTTGCTTTATTAATGGAAGTTCACCTTTTCCATATGCCGAAATCACTGTGACTAAAATCCTGACCCCAATTTCTGCTATTCGGTCTGCTAATGATCCGAATGTTTCTTCAGATTGTAATGAAAGTTTCTCCTGGATGAGAATATCTCCCGTATCCATCCCTTCATCCATCTTTATAATACTTACACCACTTTCGGTAAGCCCATCAAAAATTGCTTTTTGCATAGGTATGGCACCTCGAAGTTTTGGTAAATATGAGCCATGAATATTTAAAAAGCCCTTTGGAGGAATAGAAAGTATTTTAGCTGAAATGATTTTTCCATACGAGGCAACGATACATAGGTCTGGGTTAAGGTTTTGTAAAAAAGATGGAATCTCAGGTGTATTGACACAACTGGGGATTTGAAATTTATCAGCGATCTGTTTTACTACATTTGGTGTAACGGTCATACCTCTTCCTGATGAGGCATCAGGTTTTGTTACCACTCCTGTTATGGAATACCCTTCATCTTCTTGTTTTTCAAGAAGATGAAAGAGAGTTTTTTGAGCAAATTGGGAACTTCCAAAAAAGACAATTTTCATCAGTTTGTTGTAATGATAGAGACATAATACCAAACTTTTACCATATTTAAAAGGTTTTATTGACATTGCTGTAATGAATGCGGTAATATATACCCATTAGATCCGTGGAATTGCGGCTGTATTATTATTTTACTATGACTAATTATGGAATCCATATTACTCGCACTGCTGGGGGCAGCTCTAGTAGGAACTGGTGGGTTGAGCGCCTACCTGTACAAATCTCTGTCTGATGAAAAAGTTAAGAGGGAAAAGGAAATAAATGCCCTCAAAAATATCCCTGAAGAAAGGCAATTAGAGCTTGTTGGCACGAAGGCAAAAGAAATCTTGCTAAGTGCTGAAAGAAAGGCTCTCGAAATCCAAGCGGAAATGGACAAAAAGTCCCAAACTGCACGTGAGGAGATAGCTAACCTGGAAAGACGACTTATCACCCGGGAAGAGGCTGTAGACAAGCGCACAACCCTACTCGAAGAGAGGGAAGACAAGCTTGAAGCGAAATACCAATCTCTCGAACAGGCTAAAAAAGATGTTCAAAAGATCCGAACTGAGCTTGCTACAAAATTGGAAAGTATTGCCCAGCTTACCAAAGATGAAGCAAAAGACATGCTTATCAAGCAGGTCTCAGAAGAATTAAAAGATGATCTAGCACGAAAAATTCGCCAGTCAGAACAGGAACTACAGTCTAAAAGCGATGAATTGGCAAAAGAAATTCTTGTCCAGGCAATGGAGAGAAGCGCTGTTGATTATGTAGCTGAAAGTACTGTTACCACCTTCAGTATCCCGAATGAAGATGTGAAAGGAAGAATTATCGGGAAAGAAGGGAGAAATATCCGTACATTTGAAAAACTAACCGGTGTTGATGTAATTATTGATGAATCACCGGAAACGATCACTCTCTCATGCTTTGATCCAGTCAGACGCCATGTGGCTTCCTTAGCATTAGAAAAACTTATCCAGGACGGAAGAATCCATCCGGGTAAAATTGAGGAAGTGGTTCAAAAGACGAAAGAACAGATTGCAAAAGAAATCAAAAAGAATGGTGAGAAATTAGCATTTGATGCAGGTTTCCCTAATCTTGATCCTGGTCTAATTAAATTATTAGGAAGATTTAAATACAGGACAAGTTACGGACAAGGATTAGACAAACATACTATGGAAGTCGTTAATATCTGCGGACAGATTGCTGGAGAAATTGGGGCTAATGTCCAACTTGCCAAGAAATGTGCATTATTCCACGATGTAGGAAAGATAATGACACATGAACAAGAAGGAGGTCATCCAGAAATTGGAGTACAGATTGCAGAGAAATTCCATCTTGAAGAAGAGGTTAAGAATGCAATGCTTGCTCACCATCACCTTGCTGACCCAATCTGTATTGAATCAGCTTTGGTATATATTGGAGATGCAATATCTGGTGCAAGACCTGGAGCTCGGTTTAATAACCTGGAAGATTATGTTAAACGTATTCGAGCACTTGAAGATACAGCACGAGAATATGAAGGTGTGAAAGAAGTATATGCAATCCATGCGGGGCGTGAAGTTAGGGTTATCGTAGTACCAAAAGTAATTGATGATAACAAGATTACTCTCCTAGCACATGATATTGCAAAGAAAATTGAAACAACTCAAACATATGCCGGAACAGTTAAAGTTACGGTAATTCGAGAAACACGAGGAGAAGGAATGGCTAAATAATAGCTGAATCATAGAAATAAAACTGGGCAGCAGTTCCATCAGAAAGAATTGCTGTCCCACGTATAACATACACAGGTTCCAAATATTGTTGCTGTTTAATACCATCAAAATACGCCAAAGAGATATCTTCCGCTTCAAATTTATTCACATTTAAAGTCTGATATGCCGAGTAAGGCGAATCAGTTGGTTTTACTAAGTATACTAAATATGCATTGCCGTTTTGTACATCCTGCCACGCTTGTTGGGGACTTTTTAAAGAATAAGTTGAATATGTATTCCCATCTATCGGCCAGTCACTGAAATTCACTTCCAATACATTTGATGTAAGAGATGCATAATCAGAATCAACTGTAATGGTAATATTCCCGTTTAGTGGATTATCAGATAAGAGAGGAAGAGTTTGTGTACTCAATGCTTTATTCTGATTTATAAGTAAATATTTGTATGATCTATGGTAAATGACTTTAACAGCATTCGCATTGGAAATATCCTGCTCCACAACTTCAGGACCTGAGCTGCTATAGTTTAAAAACACAACAGACGGATGTTGTACATCATAATCAGAGCTTACTGGAAGGCTTTGCAAGATATTTGTTGCTGCATTAATAGATCCAGTTTGTGTTAACGATTGCTGTCCATTACTTTGGCTTGATGCGCTGGTAATGTCTGCACTAATTTGAGAATAGATATTCCTGTTTACAATGCGAAATTGGTTCGTCTGTACATTAAAGACAAAATCTTTTGCTCCCTGCTTCCAATCATAGATATAGTCGGAAAGCTTTTGGTACGATCCGGAGAAGCCAAACTCTCTTGCCACTCGTTGCGCATTATCTACAGATAAAAGTGAAACACCAACCTGGTTAAATTTATACACGTCGGCAAGTGAAGGCTCTTGTGGAAATCCGCCGTTTGGCGTATTTAGAACAAATTGCACTTGGGCTGAATGATTATATGGTAAGGCATTTACTTGAATATTTGGTATCTGGCCGAATCCGTTTTGTGCAACTAAAGGAGCATTTGCAGAAACAACATATGCGATATATCCAATGATACTTACTACTATTTTCAGAAACAAAGAGCCTATTATTACCAGGAAAGAAATGACGGTAAATTTCTTTGTTTTTGTGGAAACTTCAGTTAGACTAGCCATAGGATCTATTAATCAGTATAGTATAAATCATCTGTATTGATTCAACAAGATATGCTATAATCCTGCTGTTATAATCCCACCATTGGGGAATAGACTAATGGCAGGTCACTGCTCTCTGAAAGCAGTCGTCTAGGTTCGAATCCTAGTTCCCCAGAATCCAACTTTTCTCCATCAGAATGACGTTTCTTCAACTATAGCCAATAAAATTTTGACTTTTGGTACCATTTTTACATTACTGATAAAGCATAGAGCCGAAACAGCATGAAAGAAATGGATTGATAAGTAGACAAGATCCACATGTGTAAGATAAAATATGCCTTGTATAGATAAATAACAATGTATGCTTATACAAATTGAATGGCTAAAAGATAAAATACGAGAAACACTTACTGCATTTCCAACAGATCAAGCTGAGATCATCATTGACGTTTTACTCTGGTCAGAGATGACAGGGAAAACTACTCAAGGAATAATTAAGCTAACAGGAACTGAACCTTTACAAAACGTAAAGCCAATGAGAGATATAGAAATCACTATCAAAAAATGTGCTGCACAAATAGCTGGTAATGCAAATCCATCTCCAGTATCCACAAAAATTGGAATGGAAAAAGCTATTGAATTAGCACATGAGCACGGAGTAGGAATAGCAGGTATAAATGGTATTTTTTCGAGTAATACGACACAATCTTACTACTTATACAAGATTGCGCAATCGGAAATGATAGGTTTTATGTGCAGTCGCTCACCGGCTGTGCAAGCTGGATTTGACAGTAAAGATCCCCTATTTGGTACGAATCCTTTGGGAATCGCTGTGCCGACTCAAAATGATCCCCTATTTTTTGACTTTGCAACCAGTGCTATAACGTGGTACGGATTAATTCTCGCCCAGATTAAAGGTGAGGCTCTCCCTGATAATATTGCCATTGACGAAAATGGTAATTTTACGAACAATCCTAATGATGCAATAAAAGGAGCAATTATGCCCTATGCCCGTGATCATCGTAGTTCGTCTATGGCACTCATGGTTGAGTTATTAGCAGGTCCATTAGTGGGAGCTTCTTACGTAGATTTAGCATTAGATCATGATTGGGGCGCATTTATAATGGTTATAGATCCTGATATATTGTGTGGTACTGAAAAGTTCAAAGAAGCTGCATCCGATGTTGTCAGAAGAATAAAAGAATCAAGACCATGTTTTGGCAAAAAAGTACGATTACCTAGCGAGACATCATTACATCGTTATAAAGAAGCTTTACAAACTGGTTATGTTGATATAGATGAGAAGTTATTAAAATATTTGAAATATCTATAATACAATGAAAAAGATTATTCCTCACGAATACATACCATTTAATCATAAAATTGGAGAAATAACACTTATCATTTATCCAGTTAAGAATTTTTATGACCAACATATTTTAGCTCCAGACAAAGCTGCTATATGTCAACACCTAAATTTGTTATACGAGAGAGACGACGAAATACAAAATCGTGGTCAATACCATATAGTTTTTGTATGGGGATGGCAGGGTTTTCTAATGACCGATATATGGATTCATAATCCAAATATGATGGGAAACGATGTTGGTGGTGACGTTGCAATCGAAAAATGCATCACCTATAAAGAGTATGAACCCTATCCTCAAGTTGGTATTGGAAGTGACAATTCTTTAGTTATAATAGGACGAGAACAAGAACATAGATGGAGATTTACTTCTATAAATGAATACCTTGATCGTTCTAAATCAATCCCTGAATTTCCAGATGGTTTTGCACCAATAGAAGAATATTAAAGTGTAAAGAGCACAAAGTTTCGAATTGCGTTCAAATTCTCCAGTAAATTTAAAAATCTACTTTAATCTTTCCTTCAGTATACTGATGTACAAGTGACGATATAATAGTTTGATAAGGGATTCCCTTTTCTACTGATTTAGCTTTCAGTTTTAGTAAATCCTTTGAGCTAAGCCTAATATTGATATTCTTATTTTTTTGTACTGTTGCAGCTGCTGCATCCATAAGCTTCTTCTTTTCATTTTCAGAAAAGATACTTACAAATTCACCAGC
>JANWIC010000012.1 GCA_025450075.1 Patescibacteria group bacterium
TGCAAGCATAGCAGATAATGACCAGCTCAGACAGCAGGGATTAATGAATGTAACTGCATTAGGAGCTAATGACGGAATGCTGTTTATCTTCACAGATACCCCCCAGGTAAGAACCTTCTGGATGAAAGATACAAAGATTCCATTAGATATGATCTTTATCTCATCACAAAAGACAGTTGTATTTGTCCAGCATGCTGCTGAACCTTGTACGGCTGATCCTTGTCCTATATATTCCTCCCAATTTCCTGCAGAATACGTGATTGAAACCAATGCCGGCTGGGCAATAAACCACAATGTACAGCCAGGAGCAACAGTAAGCTTCTAAAATATCAACTTTTTTGGTAAAATCAGGTACGGCTTATGGTGAATGTAGCTCAGTGGTTAGAGCACCTGTCTGTGGAACAGGGGGTCGTGGGTTCAAGTCCCACCTTTCACCCCAATCATTACTTACTTTAACAGTTCCTTTTTTCACAAGTGGTTTGACCAGATCTGATAGCTCATATCCTTTGATTTTTCTTTCATCTACAAGGTTTTCTTAAAAAACATATATAAGAATCCTCTCCTCTGATTATAGTCGGCAGTCTTGTAGGCCTTCCCGACATTTTCAGCAAGTTCCAGCATCCTCTCCAAGACATCAATATACTGGTCATAATCCTTAGCCAGGTTACTCATCTGTTCATCTACACCTTCAATTTCCTTTTTATACCTGCCGCTCAGGGATTTAAACTGCTCATCATCTATTGAATGAGCTATGAATCTGGCATCTTCCGTATCTCTCATGGCTTTTTCAAACTTTGATTTTTGTGCGATTAAAGAAGTTTTTTGGGAATCCTGAGTATCTCTGTTTTTCTTAATGATAGATCTTGCCCTTTCAAGAACAGCATCAACATACTCGTGTGTAATCTCAATACTCTCAAATAAAAGTCTATAAGTTTGACAAATAGCACTCTGTGAGATATATTGCTAATAGTATTTTATGTAAAATTATATGAATAAGAAACAAACAAGTCGTAGGGTAGCTCATGACGCATCAAAAGCTCTCAAAAAGAGAGTTATTCCTAAAAAAGAGAAGGAATTCGCAGGTTCTGCATTATCACAAGCGAAAGGAAATGGTCTTTCCAAAATTGTTAGAAAAGCAGCGGGCAGGAGGCCAACAAAAAGAGGTGGTAAGTAATTCAAGCAATGAAGAATTCAAAAAAGTACTCAATAAGGATCATAATTATATAGCAACTTTGCTTGAAGAAGATACAAAAGATCTGAATGAAACTAGTAGAGAGTTATCTCGTCAATTAAATTTAACGGCAACGGTTTTAATATCTTTTTCTGCAATATTTTTTGCAAGTGATAGTATTGCAAAAAGTTTGATTCCTCTTCAAAAAGTTTTAATTTTTTCTAGTTGGATTGCTTTAATTATTTCTATCGCATTGGGCATAGGGCAATTTTATACAGATTTACAATTTTTTATTAGAGGAGTAACTCTAAAGCAAGCAGCATTAGATGAGATTGCGGACAGTAAGATTAAAACTGAACAAGATAGAGACAGTTTATATGAAGAATTCAAATATAGTATACTCCTCTTTTCAAGACATATTTGCACTTTAAGTCAAATGATATTTTTATTTGGAGGAGCTAGTGCTTTGTTAGTATCATTGGGTATACAAATCTTGAAGTAAATTATGTTTGATATAGGTCAAAATATATTTTTTTTAAAAATGAAATCTTAGAAATAAATCGATGAAAATAGGATTCAGAATACCATCAATAAGAAAAAGAATTGCGGCAAGAACCTCCGTAAAGAGGTATGTCCGTCAATCACTTGGATTAAAGGTTCCTCTGGGATACGGCTTCATAACCAATCCCAAGAAGGCATTATACAACAGAATATATAACCGAACGACTTTCGGATTAGGTAGTATATCCAAACTATTCAGAACAAAAAAGTAGGAACTATGGGGAAAATATATTCTGTAACCGTCAATGATACTGTTAGGAGTGAAGATAATGTGGCAAAAGGGGGAACATTCCACACGGTCATATTAAATGAATATCTATGGCCTTTAATAAACCTTTTAAAGGAACTAGACAAGAGACATTCTTTAAAGCTTGCAAATGGTAAAAAGTCCATACAAGAAAATGGATATTCGTTAGTTATTATTCTATCCTTCGTAACGTTATTTGAATCTTATATAAATTATAGGCGCCTGAATGACACTACTATCTCAACGGAGAATAGAGAAGCTATAAAACAAATTTTCCCCAATCAAAAGGCAATCATTACTGAACTATATGCTTTAAGAGACTCTATTGCACATGCGCACATTTGGAAAGTCACAGGAGATTTCATTGATGAGGAAGACTACAATACTTTCATTCCAAGAATAGTAAGTAAATTAGAAGAGTATGGAAATAAGACATTTTCATCTGTTATTGACATACCAACAGGAAAAAGCAAAATACTAAACCTCTGGGTGATTCCAACAAATATAGGGTATACAGAGGCAGTCGCAACGTTTATAATAGTCAGCTCATTAATTTCCAAAAACAATCCAGAAATCATCGACACTATTGTGTATGATAGAGTTAAGGTTAGGGATTACTTACAAGAAAAAATTCTAGAATTCCCTAATATCACAAAAGCTCTGGGAATAGATCCTTTTTAAAAATGAAATTACTCTCAGATTACTATTTCTCCCTCAAATAGCTGATTTTTTGACATTACCTATAAGCTCCGATACAATAAAGTATATATACATGAAACATGGAAGATATAAACAAATCGGAGTTAACCGAAGCAGATATTTGTACAAAGTTCATTACTCCTGCAATTAAATCTGCTGGATGGGATATTGTCCATCAAGTACGAGAACAGGTAACATTTACAGACGGTAAGATTATCATTAAAGGAAAGATTGTTAAAAGAGGAGAGAAGAAACGAGCGGATTATATTCTTTACTATAAACAAAATCTTCCTCTTGCAATTATTGAAGCCAAAGACAATACTCACGCAGTAGGTGCAGGTATGCAACAGGGACTTGAATATGGAGATATTTTAGATATTCCATTTGTATTCAGCTCTAATGGCGATGCTTTCATAGAACATGATAAGACAAAATCAGTTGGGGATATTGAACGGGAGATCTCCTTAGATGAATTCCCAACCCCCGAGATGCTCTATAAGAGGTTTATGACATGGAAAGGATTTACTCCTCAGCAAGAAGAAATAGTCACTCAGGACTACTATTATGATCCTGATAAAAGAACTCCACGATATTATCAGGAAGTTGCAATCAATAAAGTGATTGAGGCAATTGCCAGAGGACAAAACAGAATTTTACTTACGATGGCAACAGGAACAGGCAAGACCTATACGGCATTCCAGATCATGTGGAGATTATGGAAAGCACGCGCTAAAAAAAGAATATTATTTTTATCTGATCGAAATATTTTAGTAGATGATCCGAAAAGACGTGACTTTGCTCCGTTTGGAGATGTGATGGCAAAACTTGAAAGAGGAAAATTTGATATTGATAAATATAGCGCATACCAGATATTCTTAGGACTCTATCAAAGCGCAACAGGAACAGATGAAGAGCAAAAAATTTACAAGCAATTCCCCCAGGATTTTTTTGATTTGATTGTTATAGATGAATGCCACAGAGGAAGCGCATCAGATGATAGTGCATGGAGAGAAATTCTTGAATACTTTGCATCTGCTACGCAAATTGGTCTTACTGCAACACCAAAAGAGACAAAAGAAATATCAAATATTGACTATTTTGGTGAGCCAGTATATACCTATTCACTCAAACAAGGCATTGAAGACGGCTTTTTAGCTCCTTACAAGGTCATTCGAATCACACTTGATATAGATGCAGACGGATATAGACCAACAAACGGAAAAATAGATAAATACGGACATACAGTTGAAGACAGGGAATACAATATAAAGGATTATGATAGAAATCTGGCAATTGATGAGAGAACTGAAATTGTTGCAGGAAAGATAACAGAATTTTTGAAAGCGACTAATAGATTCTCCAAGACCATTGTTTTTTGCATAGATATTGACCACGCTGAAAGGATGCGAAAAGCCCTTATCAATAAAAACACAGATCTGTATCACGAGAATCCAAAATATATTATGCGAATTACAGGAGACAGCGATGAAGGAAAAATGGAACTTGATAATTTCATTACTCCCGAGAAGAAATATCCAGTCATTGTCACTACATCAAAGCTACTAACCACAGGGGTTGATGCAAAGACATGTGAACTGATTGTCCTTGATACCAATATCAACTCAATGATTGAGTTTAAACAAATTATTGGAAGAGGCACCAGAGTAGACCCAGAATACAACAAATACTTTTTCACCATTATGGATTTTAGACAGGCAACAAAGCTCTTTGCTGATCCTGCTTTTGATGGAGAACCAGTCAAGATATATGAGAAAAAACAGGATGAACCGCTTACGGATGTTATAGAGACAGAAGAGATAATGGAGACAAATAACGAATACGACGTGCAGAAAGATATTCTTATTGAGAACGGACATACAATGGTTCGAGATGGAAATGGCGCGGAGTACTCGACTGATAAGCCAAAGAAGTACTATGTAAATGGAGTAAATGTCCGAGTTATCAACGAGACAGTCCAGTTCTATAACGAAGACGGGAAGCTTACCACAGAAAGCATCAAGGACTATTCAAAGAAAAATATCCTGAATAAATATCGCACATTGGACGAATTCTTGCAGGACTGGTCTCATGCAGACAGGAAAACTGCTATCATAGAGGAGCTTGAAGAAGAAGGGGTATTTTTTGAAGAACTGGAACGGGAGGTAGGAAAAGATCTTGATCCGTTTGATTTAATACTTCATCTTGCGTATCAACAACCTGCTCTTACAAGACAGGAACGTGCAATGGATGTTAAAAAACGTGACTATTTCGCAAAGTATGGGGATCAGGCACAAAGAGTACTCCAAGCACTTCTTGAAAAATATGAAGATGACGGGATTGAAACCATTGAAAATCTTGATGTACTTAAAGTTCAACCATTTTCCGATCTTGGCACACCTGTTGAGATCATTAACCTCTTTGGAGGACGGGAAGGGTATCTTGATGCGGTTCATGATATGTCTCAGGCAATATATGTAAATAATACAAGTTATGGCAGTAAACAGCGTTATTAAATCAATCCAAGATATTATGCGTCAGGATACCGGCGTTGATGGAGATGCACAAAGAATCTCTCAGCTCGTATGGATGCTATTCTTAAAAATCTTTGATGATAAAGAAAAGGAGTATGAAGCTCTTTACCCGAATTACAAATCATTAGTGCCAGAAAAGCTTCGATGGCGAAACTGGGCATCAGATAACGCAGGAATAACAGGAGATGAGTTGATTTCATTTATTAATAATGAACTATTTCCGGGACTCAAAAATCTAAGTGTTCAAGAGGGGGATGATCCAAGAGGCTTTATTGTAAAACAGATTTTTGAAGACAGCTATAACTACATGAAGTCAGGAACACTCACAAGACAGGTTATTAACAAAATTGATAACGAGCTTGATTTCAATAAAAAAGAAGATGCACATCTCTTTAATGATATTTACGAAAAGATTCTCAAAGATCTGCAAAGTGCAGGGAACGCAGGCGAGTACTATACACCTCGCGCAGTTACCAGATTTGTGGTCGAGATGGTTGCACCAAAACTCGGAGACAAGGTGCTTGATCCAGCATGTGGAACAGGAGGATTTTTGATAGATTCAATCAACTATATCAGAGAACACTTTGTCCAGACACCAGAGGAAGAAAACAAACTCCAAGATTCAATCTATGGAATTGAAAAAAAGCCACTTCCTCATATGCTTGCAACAACTAATATGATTCTGCATGGCATTGAAGTTCCTAAAAACATCAGACGGGATAATACTCTTGCAAAACCAATAAGGGATTACACAAGCAAAGACAAAGTAGATGTTATCGTCACTAATCCGCCATTTGGAGGAATAGAAGAAGAAGGAATACAAAAAGGATTTCCA
>JANWIC010000013.1 GCA_025450075.1 Patescibacteria group bacterium
CCATTCCCCCATCATATCCTGCTGGCATTGCCGGTTCTTTTTCTTCTTTTGGAAGTTCAGCAACGACTGCTTCAGTAGTTAAGAACATAACCGATACAGATGCAGCATTTTGTACCGCAAGTCTTGCAACTTTTACAGGATCATTTACTCCTGCCTTTACAAGATCTTCGAATGTATCGGTTGCAGCGTTATACCCTATTCCTGATCCGATTTTTTCAATAACAACTGCTCCGTCTTTTCCAGCATTTTCTGCAATTTGACGTGCAGGTTCCTGTAAAGCCCTCTTCAGAATCTTTAATCCAGTCAATTCATCTCCTTCTAATGATAATTTGTCTAATGCTTTTGAAGCATCGACATAAGAGACTCCACCTCCAACTACTACTCCCTCTTCTACTGCAGCTCTTGTTGCAGCGAGAGCATCTTCAATTCTATCCTTTTTTTCTTTCAATTCAACTTCAGTTGCTGCACCAACTCGAAGGATTGCAACTCCTCCTGAAAGTTTTGCAACACGTTCCTGGAGTTTTTCTTTGTCATATTCCGATGTTGTATTATCAATCTGTTTTTTTAATGATTGAATTCGAGCTTCAATATCTGCCTTGTTCCCTACTCCTTCAACGATAGTGGTATATTCTTTATCGACAATTACCTTGCTTGCTCTTCCAAGATCAGTTATTTCTGCTGTGTCAAGCTTCTTACCGATTTTTTCTGTAATAAGAGAACCTCCTGTAAGAATTGCAATATCTTCAAGCATTGCTTCACGTCGGTCTCCAAATCCAGGAGCTTTAACTGCAACTACATTTAGAACTCCTCGCAGCTTATTTAATACCAATGTTGCAAGTGCCTCTGCATCAACATCTTCTGCAATAATTACTAGATCCTTTTTTCCTGATTGAATTAATTTTTCAATAACAGGAACAAGTTCTTTAATTGAAGAGATCTTTTGATCTGTAATGAGGATAGCTGGATTATCAATAATCGCTTCCATTCTTTCTGTATCTGTTACGAAGTAGGAAGAAACATATCCTTTATCAAACTTCATACCTTCTACATATTCTACTTCATTGACAACCCCACGGGATTCATCAACCGTTATAACTCCATCTTTTCCAACTTTTTTCATAATTTCTGCAATTAATGAACCAATTTCAGAATCATTGTTTGCACTAATAGTTGCTACTTGTGCGATCTCTTCCGTTGCTTTGATCTTCTTTGCCATCTTTTTTAATTCTTCAACAACAGCATCAACAGATTTTTCAATTCCTCTTTTTAATGCCATTGGGTTAGCACCTGCGGCAACATTTTTTACTCCTTCGTTTATAATAGATTGAGCAATTACAGTTGCAGTTGTTGTTCCATCTCCTGCAAGGTCGGCTGTTTTTGTTGCTGCCTCTTTAATAATTTGTGCACCCATGTTTTCAATCGGGTCCTTTAATTCAATATCTTTTGCTACACTAACTCCATCTTTTGTTATATTTGGAGAGCCGTATGACTTGCCTAATGCAACAAGTCTTCCTTTTGGACCTAATGTTACTTTTACTGCATCAGCTAATTGGTCAATGCCTGACTTCAATTTCTTTCTGGCATTATCGCCATGTAATATTTGTTTTGCCATAATTTTTTCAATAATATACGATTAAATTAGTTTAATACTGCAACGATATCACTTTCCTCATCAAGGATAAGATACTCTTCACCATCCACTTCAATTTTATCACCTGCGTATTTTTTAAAGATCACAATATCTCCAATTTTTACATTGAATGATACTGCTTTCCCATCATCCGCAATTTTGCCTGTTCCAAGAGCAATTACTTTCCCTTGTTGAGGTTTTTCTTTTGAAGAACTTTCCGGAAGGAAAATTCCGCTTTTCGTTTTTTCTTCCATCTTTTCTGGAAGAACAAGAACCCTTCCGCCAATCGGCCGTATATGCATATCTGTCTTTGCCATAAGCTATAAATAATATAATGATAAAAAATGCCGAATTAAATCTGGCAGTAAATAATAAGTATTGCTAAGATATTAACTCACAAAAAAAAATATGTCAAGAACCGAATCAGGAATTATCCTCTAATCTTGCAATAGTGCTATTCACTCCTCCAGGAATTTCCTTCTTTGCGTATAGTAAGTTTTTAATCCGAGTGAATACTCTATACACAAGATCAATATCATCATCCTGTAAGATAAATGTTGCAATAATATAAATAGATATACCAATATATGATGTGATAATAATGAGGAAAAATAATTCAAGTGTTCTTGAAGTATTCATTAATACATCAAGTGTTCTATACACTGCATACATACCTCCTGCCATTAGAAATGTTGCAACAATTTTTTTTAATAGTGGCTGCCATATTGCTTCTTTTCCAAAGCCGCCGAGTCGCTTTGAAAATATGATAAACATTATAACCATGGTCAAAAAGGAAGCTGTTGTTCCAGCTGCAGCCAAACCTCCAACCGCCATCCATCCCGTTCCATTTCCCGAAAGATAATATGGAAGATGAATAATATTTTCAATAAATCCTCTATTTACATCAAACCTGCCAAAAACATGTACAAGATAAATACTTAAAACAATATTCAAAATGAGCCCGGCAATAGATGCTTTTACAGGAGTTTTCGTATCCTGCATTGCATAAAAACCACGTATTAACAAGCTCAAAACAGATTGAAAAACGATATTCAACCCAAAGAATAATAAGATCCAGGCTGTGACAATGGTTCCATTCCATCCGAATTGTGTACCCTTCCCTATTCCAAGAAGTCTAACAAGGGGAAGCCTAAGAATGATAAATATAACTGTTAATGGAAGGATGAGATACAATATCTGCTGAAGTGAACGAGAAAAATTCATTTTAAAAGAATCGTACCTCTCTTCGTTATATTCTTCAGCAAGTGTCGGGAATGCCGCCTGGGCAAATGACCAACCGACAAATGATACAGGAAAGATATAATATGTATATGCGTATTTAAAAGCAGTTAATGATCCGGGAAGTAGTCCCAAAGCAAGAACTGTATCTACAAAATTTCCTAACTGTTCTCCCGCTAGACCCAAGAATCTTGGAAGCATAAGTCTTCCGATTCTTCTGACAAATTCATCCTTTAAATCAAGCGTAAATTTATATGAAACTCCAATATATTTTAAAACTGGTAGTTGCACAAAAAGATGCAGAAGAGATCCTAAAACGACACCCCAACAGAGGCCAACAATTCCCATGAAGGGAACAAATACAAATATAGATATAATTGATCCCACAGTATAAAATACCGAGGCAAGCTGTGTAATAATGAATCGTTTATGGACTATGAGAATTCCACTGATCATAAAACTCACTCCAAGAATTACGGGAGAAATAAATAGTATACGGATCATCAAAGACATATTGGATAATTCAGCTGGGCTGAAAGGTGGATTTGGTGTACTTACATTTAAATGGATGAGAAGATAAGTTACCTGATCAGCAAAAATAATTCCGATAAGTCCTATTATGAACAAGACGATTGCTGAGGAACTAAGAACAGTATTAAAAACATCAATCATTTTCTCCTTATTCCTTTTACTTAAACATTCAGAAAGGATCGGGATGAGAGCTGTATTCAAACTCCCAATAACAAGGATATTAAAAAGGATTTCGGGAATTGTATTCGCTGCATAAAAGATATCCAATTGCCTGGATGTTCCATAAATGTTTGCCAGCAAGATAATTCGGACAATTCCTAATATCTTTGTTGCAATGGCAGCAATCATCATAACAAGGGCTGCTGAAAGAATTGTTTCTTGCTTTCGACCTACAAAGTCCCTGCTATTTTTAAATATGGAAAAAACCATAAAAACTTTCTCAATTTGGGATAGTGCGAGTATATCATACCCCGGAAAGAAAAAACAAACAAATGTTGACCATTTTTAAACTTTTATTTTGCCGCTACTTCCTGTACTAATTCCCCTCTTTGTCTGTTATTTTTAAAAGATACAAGCATTGCTCCGAATGCCCACAAAACAGCAAGAAGAGATATGAGTCCGCCAAGTACAGGAAGGGAAAAGATAAGCCAGGCAACAATCATACCTATGATAAATGGATAGATGGGAATTTTAATCGTTGTTTGTCCAAGCAAACGCATAATTTGTACTCCCAACCAGTATGCAAAAAATATTCTGCTGATGAGGAGAGCGATAATCCATAAGACAGAAATCATAAGGGATAATGGAATCCCAATTATCGTAATGAATAATAGCACACAAATAAATGGGATAATGATTGTTCCAACAATCCCCCATCCGAATGAAGCAAGTGGACTTTTCTGCATTGTTTCTACGATATTCTCGAGGCGATGATAAAAAAGAAATAAAAGAATTAGTCCAATGAGTCCATATGCTAAAAGACCAAATAGAAATCCCGAAAACCACAAGCCCCCACTTATAACTGAAATATTGCTCTGAGACGGAGTATGTCTGACAACACTTCCTTTTACGTTTGCAGTATGAGGAACTATTATATTTTGATCACTTGTATAGTCAAGATTACCACCGATTGTTGCTCCATTTCCAAAAGTTAATTCCGTATCTCTAATTTGTACATTTCTTCCAATCTTTCCATTTAAAGCAATAGTATTGATTGCTCCGAACACATCTCTACCAATTGATCCATTGATCGTAACATTCTGACCTGCAACAGAAAAATCTCCCGGTGTAGAAAATCCTGATGTTAGTAACACATCCTGGCCCAATACACTGACATTTCCACCTACACTTCCTCCCAGATTCACAGTTTGTCCAGCAATTCGGATGCTTCCGCTGACACTTCCATTTATAGTAATTGTTTGTCCTGCACAGATCACATCCCCCTTTACTTTTCCATTAATCGTAACACTTTGTCCCGCACAGATTACATCTCCATTTACATTGTCATTTACTTGGATATCCTGTCCTGCCGTATACAACGTATCATTGAGGGTTGAGCCGGATGAAATAGTAACATTATTTCCTGACTGATAAGAAGTTGCAAATAAAGGAGATGAAAAAATAACTGGGAACACAAAGAGAATACACAGAAAAAGAAAAAAAGCAGGATAGAATCTCTTCATATAATGCTTGTAATATAATATGATACTATATGCTTACATCATACTCTTCAGTGATTTATATTACAAGCGTTTTTAGTGCAACAAAAAGATTTTCAAATCTTTTCCATATTTGATATAATCCCTAGGTCTACATCATTCATATATATATGGCAAACCTACCGATTGACCCGATGAAATATTATGCTAATCCTTTGCATGTGGTTCCCACATGGACATCAGAAGGTGTTGTCCATATGATTGTGGAAATTAATAAAGGAACAATTACAAAATATGAATTAGTTACAGAGATCGGTATTTTAAAGGTAGATAGAGTTGGGTATTCTTCCCTCGCATATCCATTTACCTATGGAGCTATTCCTCAGACTCTTGATGAAGATAATGATGCACTCGACATTCTTCTTACAGGAGTAACTGAGCCTTTAGTTCCAGGCTGTTTAATTGAAGCTCGTGTGGTTGGATTCATGGAAATGGTTGACTCAGGAGAAGTAGATGATAAGATAATTGCAGTTCCAAATGATGACAAAAGATTCGACCATATTCAAGATTTTTCAGACCTTCCCGAATATTTTGTAAAAGAGACAAAATATTACTGGGAACATTACAAAGATCTGAAAAAAGAACATGCGGTTGAAATCAAATCTTTCCAGGACAAAAATGCAGCTATTGCTATCATAAAAAAATGCCAGAATGCTTACGAAAAAGATTATAAAAAGCTTGTAAAATAATGGGAAAGAAGTTGGATTTAAAACTTGATATCAAAGAGATAAAGCAATACGATGCTGCATCAGTTGAAAAGGAAATTTTTTCATATTGGGAAGAAAATGGTTTCTTCAAACCAGAGGCTCACAAAAGATCTAAGAAAGAAGACCGGTTTACAATCATTCTTCCACCTCCTAATGCAAACGGGAATCTCCATTTAGGACATGCTTCAGGATATTCTTATCAAGATTTGATGGGTAGATACAATAGAATGCTTGGGAGAGAAACACTACTTCTTCCAGGAAAAGATCATGCCGGAATCCAAACTGAAGTAGTATTTGAAAAAGAACTTGCTAAAAAAGGTAAAAGGAAAAAAGATATAGGACGCGAGGCATTCTACGATCAGGCTTATGAATTCTCAATGATGAATAGTGCCATAGCACGTGGCCAAGAAAGACGACTTGGCCTATCTGCAGATTACGAAAGGGAATTATTCACACTAGATCCAAGGATCAAAAAAACAGTATTTGAAACTTTTGTTTCCATGTATAACGACGGGTTGATTTATCGAGGAAAGAGAATCATCAATTGGTGTGTTAGATGTCAAACTGCATTAGCAGATATAGATACTGAGGCAAAAAACGAAGATGGATTCCTGTATTACATTGAATTTGGACCTTTTGTTATTGCAACGACTAGACCCGAGACAAAGCTTGCTGATACGGCTATAGCTGTAAATCCAAAAGATAAAAGATATCAAAAATATATTGATACAGAAGTAGAAATTCATTCCGTTGAAGGAACATATAAATTGCCGGTAATTGGCGATTATACCGTTGATCCGGAATTTGGAACCGGAGTATTGAAGGTAACCCCTGGACATAGTGTCGAAGATTTTAGGATTGCCCAAAATCATAACCTTCCAATAAAAACTGTTATTGATCAATATGGTAAGATGGCAGCTAATACTGGTAAATATGCCGGAATGAAAGTGCTCGAAGCAAGAGATGCTATTGTAAAAGATTTGGATGAAATGGGATTATTAGTAAAAACAGAAAAGATAAACCATAACATTCGTGTTTGTGAAAGATGTAAAGGAGTTATAGAACCGCTCATTTCCTACCAATGGTTCATAAAGATGGAAGATTTGAAAGCAAATGCTATAAAGGCATTAACAGACGGGAAGATACATTTCCATCCTAAAAGACAAGAAAAGAATTGTCTCCATTGGCTTCAAATTCCAGAAGACTGGTGTATATCCAGGCAACTGTGGTGGGGATATCAAATCCCAGCATGGTATTGTGGAGGGAAAAACCATGTTATTGATAAGGACGGCAATGTTGAAGAGGTATATGGCTCAACAGGTGGGTGTGGCAAGATTATTGTTTCAACAAATAAACCTGAAAATTGTCCATATTGCGGTAAGAAGAATCTAGTACAAGATGAAGATGTACTTGATACGTGGTACTCTTCCGGACAATGGCCTTACGCTACCCTACTTGCTCATGATGCGGATTTTGAGAGGTACTTCCCTACTCAAGTTATGGAAACAGGAAGAGATATCATTTTCTTTTGGGTTGCACGTATGATCATGCTTTCTTTGTATAAATATAACGAAGTACCGTTTTCGGATGTCTATTTACATGGAATTGTTTTAGATAAAGACGGAAAAAAACAAAGCAAGTCAAAAGGAAACGGGATTGATCCAATGCAGGAAATCGAAAAGTTTGGTGCAGACGCACTTCGACTTTCTTTCATAGTTGGAAATGCTCCGGATCAGGACTACCGATTATATGAAGAAAAGATAAGAGGATTTAGAAATTTTATTAATAAAATTTGGAATGCTTCCCGCTTTATTATGCTTCAGCTTGATAGTCTTGAAGATATGACCCAGCTGCTTACCACTGTAGAATCACTTGAAAAAGGGGACTATCGTAACGAAAATGAAACACTTTCCCTTCATAATGCACATTTGAAAACAATGCGAAAATTAATGGATTCATTTCGATTCGGCCGGGCAGGTGATGAAATATATACATACTTCTGGCATAGATTTTGCGATATTGATATTGAACATATGAAAAAAGAAATTCAGGATCATCCGGAAAATAAAGAAGAGAACCTTGGAATCCTTGTATATATTCTTCTTACAGAGCTAAAAGTACTACACCCATTTGTTCCATTCATTACTGAATATATCTGGCATATTCTTGGAGAATATGGCATTCATCAGGAAGAAAGTGAGACTATTATGTACAGCCGGTATCCAGTCATTGCTTAAAGATGCCATCTTTATTGAAAAACGGCTCTTTTTATGGTATGATTGCAATGCTTTAAATCAAAACGACTTATGGATAAAATACAATTACAAGCAGCAAAAAGAGAAATAACAGGTAAAAAAACGAAAAACCTTCGAAAACAAGGAGAAATTCCTGCGGTCGTATTCGGATCAGATCAGGATTCAATTAATATTCAATTAAACCACAAAGCTTTTTCAAAAGCATATGAGAAGGCAGGTCACTCTACTCTTCTTGATATTAATCTTGATGGAAAAGATTTTAAAGTCCTGATTGACGAAGTTCAATATAATCCACGAAATCGTGAAATTATGCATGTTATGTTAAACAAGGTCAATTTGAAAGAAGAAATCCATGCAGAAGTACCTATTGAACTAGTAGGTGAAGCTGATGGAGTAAAAGTTGAAAAAGGAGTACTAGTGACACCAGTATCTACAATTGAAGTAAAATGTCTTCCAACCGATCTTCCTCCAGTTATAGAAGTTGATATTTCAGGACTGGCACAGATTGGTGATTCTTTGACAATCGGATCTATCTCACTTCCACAAGGAGTCAAACTTCTTCACGAAGAAGACACAGAGCAAATCATTGCAACTATCGCTGGTGCACAAAAAGAGGAACCTGTTGAAGAAGCAGCTGTTAGCCCAGATGAAATTCCATCATCAAGTGCTAAAGGCTCTGAAGAGAAAACTGACGAAGCCGCTTCTTAATGATGCCCTATTGGGAAATCAGTATTTATCGTTGGAGTAAATGATACTTGTGGGTAAAGGATATCCAAATAATGGGTATCTACTGCAGGGATAACAAGACGAATTGAAATAGAATTTTGATAAGTTATATTTCCGGGATTTCCTGAAATTGTTGCTACGAATATTGGTATAAGAGTACTATTCCCATCAATATACATATATCCTAATAATGAACCTTGTACTTGCACATTATTAAGTATTATTCCCTGCTTCACATGTAAAATTTGCTGTGAATCAGTCGTCGTTGTTTGGAAAAAATTTTTACTTGTATAATATTCTCCTACTGCATCTGCAGGTTGTAAGACAGGATACGTATCAAGAGAAGATAATGATACGGGAAGGTCATATGCATTGATAAAGTCCAAAGTCCCATTTCCTTGTATAGTCATTGTGATCATACTCTCCCCTGTTTGATGGTATATATGATAAGAATTTATGATCAGATCTATTGACATGACATACTCCCCCCCAACCACACTCGATGACACTGAGTACATATTAGAAGCAATCCCGAATACCTGCTGCATATATCCTTGGGCTGCGGAGACTGCTTTATCAGAAGAGATAAGAGAACCATGAAAAGCAGTCGTCTTTAAGTTTTTTATATGATATTGCCCGTTATAGTAGGTAACAAGATAATTGGAGTTTGACCATTGGGGTCCTGCAACTGCTTGTGTCTCAGTAAGTCCTAACCTATTTGCCAGGAATGTCCCGCTTAATGGCTTTGTTCCATACACCTGCAACTTATCTGTCATGTTAATTGGTACACCGGGATTACTAACTCTTTGTAAAGCGCTAAGATCCAATGAAATATTTGATTGAAATGGATATGAGTATAGCTTTGGAAGCGGAGTAGATGGAATAGGATAAGAGGTCGGTTGAGGTATATTATTCTTATACAAAGAAGATCCGCTTGGGGTTCGGATTAAAAGTGTTCCAAGGATAAGGATAAACAGAATTACCCCTCCCCATATCATTGTGTTTTTGTTAATTTGAACTCGTGGCACTGCTATTAAAACATGCTGAATTAAAATATGTATATAATGAAGAAATGCTGCTTCCTTCATTCAATCCGCAACTTGGAAAATCCTGTCCAACTGTTGTACTTGGGTCAGCCGGATCTTTTTTACTGCAAACATATGATCTAGCTGCATTTGTTACATCGGATATATTTGACCAATTAAGGTCTGATGCAGAACATGCATTTCCTCCACAAATATTTGCGCTTGGATTATGAGCCTGAGCAAGTTCTACAGCAGTAGTATATAATGCATCGTTCAATGTTGTCGGATCAGGTGCATGTTGAATACACTTGTTTACGGTATCTGAAACATTTGAAATGGTATCCTTAAAAATAGCTGTTGGGCCTTCCCTGGCAACCGTACGAGGATTAGTTTGATCATCAATAGGCTGACTTGGATCGGTTTCCGCGTTACTTAATATCGGATTTGGATAAGATTGTTGGGATGATGCGCTCGGATTATAGCTGTTATATGAACAAGCGGCGGTATTTGCCTGTCCTCCTCCATATTCAAGTTCTGCTGCAAGAAGTGCTGGAGGGACACAAACTTGTGATGCAACTTTATTAATCTCAGATATAAGGGATGTGCTTAACGGACAAGCTGGAGGATTAGATGTTGTATTTACAACAATGCTTCCACTTGAATCACAGGAATTGGCATATTGCCGAGCCTGGGGATTAGCGGAGGCAAAACTACAACCAATATTATTCGTTGCAGAACCTACTGTAGAATTAGATGGCGCAAAGCACCCTTGAAAATTAGTATATGCATTAAATGCAGGGCAAGAATATTGTAAACCGTTATATGGGCTAAATGTCCCATCAAGTTCTGTAACAGTTGTTCCCTGCACTCTCGCATACATAAGTGTCATATGCCCATGGGGTCCTGTCCAACATGGATTTGCTACACCATCTCCGTATCCATTTTGAGGAACTGGATATCCGTATTTCGCCATTAATGCATCCATTTGAGCTACTGTTGTGATTACTCCAATAGCTTGACCCCTGGTAATTTGGTGAGGTTTTCCGTCTGCCAAATTACTTAAAGGCTGCATATGAAATACATCATAAATGACATCGGAAAGCGGATAAGTCATCTGAGGCATCGTTGCAAATTGCGGAGTCTCTCCAATATCTTGAGGGGATATATCAATTTTAATCTCTCCGCCAATTGGGTATTGCTTATTAGTGCTTGTATCTACACAATAGGTGTCACTATATGCAGCAATAATGGTTCCGTTAAATGGAGAGACAATTGTATCAGAATTTCCATTTGTCGGAATAATATCAGCAGCTAAATCATGAATATGGGATTTATCTCCATTTGCGCCAACATTATTGCCCTGTGTACAAAGCTCACCTGGATATGATGAATTATATGTTGTCCCATTATATGAAGTGTAATATGGACATCCTGATCCAGGAATTCCACCTGATGCGTATGTAGTTGCTACATAATCAACAGGAAATACAAATGCAAGATGGAAAATGGCAAGAATAGATAATATCGAAAACATCATCATAAATACTCCAATTACAACTTGTGAAAGATTCTTCTTGCTGAATAGAAAGAAAAAACTCATCCAGAAAGAAAGGATTGCCATGAATGAAAAGAAACCAACCGTAAGAGCCTTAACGAGCATATCGGAAACTCCAAATGGATTGAGTTGATATAAAAGCCATCCTAATGCACTACCGATTCCAGCTCCAATAAATCCATAAAGAAGGCCTACCCAAGGGCCGAGAAATGAACCAAGGAAAAATCCAATTATTCCTCCTAATAATGCGCCTGTACTCATAAAGATAAAAAGCGCAGGATTTGCTGCAAACAAATCTTTAATTATTGGTCCTATGAAAGTCCAAACAGCTGATACACCTTCTCCTAATACATGCATAATTGCTCTTGAGAAAGCTCCATTTGTAATGATATCACCAAGCCAAAAACCTCCCACAATAATTATTCCACCAATAGGGCCAAAGAAGCTACCTAATACGAGATCTGAAACTTGAAACATTGCAAATGAACCTCCAAAAATTCCCATTAATCCGAAACCGCCAAGAGCTCCATGATATGCACCCATACCAATTCCTTCAAGAGCTCCTCCAAAATCACCATTGAATATTTTTCCGATACCATCTTTTATTTCTCCTAATCCCTGAAATAACTGTCCTGATGAGACAAAAAGTGCATTTAATGGACCGCCTTCGCTAGCTGAGATTTGTGCAAACCATACAATATTTAATGTACGATTTAAAGATTTATCCAATATATTAAATATTTTTGCATTATCAAATTTTTGTTGAACTGCTGCCTTGAAATCTGCTGAAACTATCTTGAATTTAAAATCAGCGATATCCCAAGCTTTCTTTCCAAAAAAATATAATCCAGATAATCCTATAGCGAGTCCAGGATTAATATTGTAAAGTAAAACAAGAATAGTAAGTGCATTTAATCCATCACTTATATTTGGAATAAGCACTTTCGTAAGTGGATGGTCACCATTTGCTGGAGCTAATGCATGAAGAGCTTTATGAGGAATCCTTTCATTTCCAAACCTGGCACCCTCTCCAATACCTCCAGAATTAAAAAGGTGATCTAAAAATTTGTATGTTCTTTTAAAAAATCTTACGGCAAATTGATCTTTAGGGATAAGATTGCCTTTTTCATCCTGAGCAAAGGTTGATGGCCAGTTTGATCTGGTTGTAGCACCATGAATAAGTTCTGTTGGCGTAGCAGTTTGGTATGCTTTCATTTCATACATCATACTTGCGAGACTATCTCTTCCTGCACCGGTCATTGCAAGAGCTTCTCCTTTGGTAAGCACAGAACCATCAGGAAGTAAATAATGAGGTTGATCTATCCAGGCATGTAAATCAACCGTGCCTGTCCGAGCATGATTTGCTGCTTCTCTCCAAAGCTCTTTTACATCTATACGTAATGTGCCGACAGTGCGGCTACTTAAGTTTGCTGGATCTGCCTTATAATGTAATTCCACGTCAGGAATTCCATGCTTTCCATACCATCGATTCAATATTTCCACATGATTTATGATACTTTCAGGTGAAAGGCCTCTTTTTAACGTATCGCTAATATAACTGCCGACATTATTTGCGCCAGTATTAAGGCTATTTATATGATAAGATCTTTTCCAATCACCCCAAGAAACATTCGCTAAATGCAAATGTAAACCTCCCGCATATTTTTCTAACTCTACAACTGTAGGATCCAGGCTGTATTTATCTAAGAAATTGACAACTTGATTAACGGTAAGATGAGCCGGCATTGTAGTTAACGC
>JANWIC010000014.1 GCA_025450075.1 Patescibacteria group bacterium
CTTGGTCTTTTAATTATTGACGAAGAGCAGCGATTCGGAGTTGGGCAAAAAGAAAAGCTTAAAGGGCTTCGAATAGACGCCAATATCCTTTCTATGTCTGCAACACCTATTCCACGAACCCTTCATATGGCTTTGTCGGGAGCTAAAGATATTAGTGTAATTAATACTGCCCCAAAAGGCAGAGTACCGATTAAAACGCATTTAGTGGAGCGTGATTGGGATAAGATAAAGGAGATTATTGAATCTGAAGTAAAGGATGGAAGACAGGTATACTTTGTCCACAATAGGGTAGCAACCATTATACATACAAAACAAAAACTTCAGGATATGATGCCGAATATTCGCTTTATTGAGGGCCATGGACAAATGATCTCATCAAAGCTGGAAAGCGTTATTGAGCAGTTTAGGGCGCATCAATATGATGTCTTGATAGCAAGCACCATTATTGAAAATGGCATAGATATCCCGAACGTGAATACCATCATTATCAACAATGCACAAAAATTCGGACTCTCACAGCTCTATCAATTACGAGGGAGGGTTGGGAGGTCTGATGTGCAATCCTATTGCTATCTTATCTTTCCTGAAAACTATGTGCTGGAAGGTCAGGCAAGACAGAGACTTTATGCAATTATGAATACCCAAGATCTCGGGTCAGGCTTTTCTATCGCCGTCAAAGACCTTGAAATCAGGGGAGCAGGTAACTTCCTAGGTAGAGAACAACACGGCAATATCTCTGCTGTAGGATTTGAACTCTTTACGAAACTTCTCTCAACCGAGATTGCCCGGATGAAGGGGGAGTTGTAAATTTTCTATTTCAGTAGCCATTCTGGAAATAAATCATCTGCATTAACGAGTCTTTCTTCAATTATATATTTTACTTCAATCTCCGGATTCTTTCTAGAGCTTTCTAATTTTTGTCTTTCAATCTCTGCAAGTCGGATAGCAGGGATTAGTGGCTTATATACGGTTAGAACAGGAATATAATCAATTCCGCCTCTTTGATTTTGTACAGTTGCTTCTATGGTAAAGAGGAGAGAAAAACATTCCTCCGTAACTTTCTCTTCTGAATCAAGCGGTATCTTAGTTGTTGTTGTACATTGAGTTAACCTAAGCCCAGGAAGAGTTAAGATTTGATGTTGTATTCCCTGATATTGATCAATAGCATCAGGACTTCTAAATTCATTTTGTAAACGTCTTTGTTCAGATAGCATTGCATTTATTATAGGAAATAGTCTTTCCTGCCCTACACCCCAAGGAACAGCATCAGACGATATATCCCATCCATCGTCCTTAGCAAAAACTTCATGTGGTAACCATTGTTGATTTCTGCAAAGAAGATCTTTTCTTCTTAAAACCTTTAGTGCATCAATAAAAAGATCTAATGTTAATATCTTATGATTATATCGAATTTCTTCCATTACTTTAACAAATACACCAAAATTTCTTCTGACTTCTGGAATTGCATCTACAGAAATACAGTAAGCTTTATAAAGTGCACTAATAATTTCTTCTTCTTCGTCAATAAATTCTTGTTCAGTACTATGTGATTTTCCTTTTATAATGTTAGAATGATCACTAAAATTTCTAAGTAATTGTATATTATTTATACTAGAGCCGTCTCTACCGCTATCGAGTAGGGCATCAATTAATAAATCTCGTATAATTATACCCTTATTTCTTTTATCAGATGGCTTAACTGTAGTGATATAATCACATCTAGTTTGTAATATAAGCCATTGAATTGCTATTTCTCTATCTGTGATGTTTAGCCGGCCATTTGAATATCTAGCAGGATAATCAGCTGACCCACCATTATTTGCTAAATACATTTCATGGATAAATTGGCGAAATCTATCGGGTTTTTGCATGTCTTCAATCAGGTGGGCAAAGGCTGCTTTAGAAATTCTTAAATTGTGTAATTGAAGCTCATCCAATACACATATTAATACCTGGATTCCTTTTTGAGCTAACTCGGTATCATAAATTCTTTCAGAAAAATCTAATTCTCTTTGTCTGCTAACATGATGCCCAACATTATTTTGTCTGGTTTTTCCTGAAGATATTAAAGGATTTGTGATTGCTCTTAGTAATTCAGAATAGCGATTGGGTTTAGAGAATAATCTCACTGGTGATATATCACGAGGACGGTATGTAATTCTATTTGTTCCATCTGGAATATTAACCTTTGATTTTCCGTTTTTGATTAAAACCATTTCAGTTGCAAGTGAATGGAGTGCTTTAACCATTTTTCTTACATTTCCTTTTTTATAATCAATTCTAAGACCTTCAAGCTCTGGTGGATTATACTCGCTATTAGAGGGAAGTACTACCGAAATTAATGTTTCTTGTTCTAGAGGAGGCGTATTTATAGCAGATTCTTCTTGATCCTCTCTAATTAATGTATTTATTGCCATATTTTGTATTTTATATAGTGTCGGGCAGATATTATACTACGCTATGGGCTTTAAGGCAATACTATGAGTTTTCGATAGGCCCATAGGGGAAAGGTGTATAATGGAGGTATGTGGATCATATTGTTTGGCATATCTCAAGTAATTGAAGCCTTATTACTGGGTATACTTTTGTATGTATTTATGAAGAAGAAAAGAAAGAAAAAAGGGCGTGATAACAAGAAAGATTAATATTCCACCTTCCAGTTATTTCATTATTCCCTCCCTTTGTAAAACAGGGCATTTGGATATATAATAATTTCATCTCAATTTTGTATCCCATGGTGTTATACAGGAAATTCAGACCGACTACATTTGCTTCTGTTAAAGGCCAAACTGTTATCACTACTGTATTAAAATCAGCAATAGTCCATAAAAAGATATCTCATGCATATTTGTTTACCGGAACTCGTGGGGTGGGGAAGACAAGCACTGCACGAATATTTGCTAAGGCCATAAACTGTTTAGAACCGAAGGATGGCGAACCATGTAATGCATGTGAAAGCTGCAAGTCATTTAATGATGGAAGCAATGTAGATTTAATGGAGATTGATGCTGCGTCTAATAGGGGTATTGATGATATTAGAGAGATAAAAGAGAAAGTAAACTTTGCGCCGACTATGTCTATATACAAAGTGTACATCATAGATGAGGTGCATATGCTTACTAAAGATGCTTTCAATGCATTGTTAAAAACACTTGAAGAACCTCCGGCAAAAGTAGTTTTCATTTTGGCTACAACAGAAATATACAAAGTTCCTTTAACTATAATTTCACGATGTCAGCGGTTTGATTTTAAAAATGCTGAACAGGATGATTTGAAAAAACTATTAAAAGAGATTTGCAAAAAAGAAAAGATTGTCATAGATGATGAGAGTATACAACTCATAACAGAACTTGGAGAAGGGAGTTTCCGTGATTCTTTATCAATCCTTGAAAAACTATCATCAGGAGATGAAGAAATTACTTATGATAATGCGCTTAAATCTCTTGGCATTCCAGATTTGCGTCTTCTTACAAATATCATTACTGCAATCGTTGCGGGGGATATTGGAAAAGCATTTGTATCTCTTCGTGAGGCAATTGGCTCGGGTATAGATATCTATCAGATTAACAAGAATATGCTTTCCTATCTTGAAAAGCAGCTTGTTTTACAAGCGCAGCATGAATCAGGTGACTCGTTGTTATCTCTGCATGATACCCTCATGTTTATTAAAGAATTTTTGAAAGCAGAAGAGAGTTTGAAATACAGCGTTGTTCCCTCTGTAGTTGTTGAAGCGGCAATTGCTTCACTTTGTACTCATTATGCAACACTGCATCCTGACATACAACCGGAGATTGTTGTACAAAAAAAGCAAACAAAAAAAATTGTGAAGGAAGAGAAACTGGAAAAAATAGAGAAAGTGGAAGAAAAGAATAAAGAAGAAGAAATAGTTCCGGAAGCAGGTGGATCCGAAGTCCAGCTTGCAATGGATGATATAATGAAAGGGTGGGGAAAAGTGATTGCAAAGCTTATGCCATTCAATCACCATCTCAGTTCATTTCTTTCAAAATCTAAACCTGTCAGGATAGAAGATTCCTATCTCATTCTTGAGGTAAAGTATTCTTTCCATAAGGATAGGATTGAAGAAACAAAGAGTAGACAGGCAATAGCCGGTGTATTTGCGAATATATACGGGGTGAAACTGTTGCCCAAATGTATCGTGAATGCAAAACTTGTAGTCTCTGAAGGAATTGAAAAAAAACCACAAATACAGGATAATATGAAAGAGGATATCAAACCTTCCAAAGAAGCTGACGCCGAAATTCTGAAGGAAGCATTGAAAATCTTCGAAATGGAATAATATATTTTAACCTAAAAAAGATATGAATAATCCCTTATCAATGGCAAAAGATCTGATGCAGCTTCAAAAAGAGGCAAAGGATATGGAAAAGAAAATGAAAGTACAGCGATTCCGTGGGAAATCAAAGAAAGAGATTGTTGAAATCGTTATTGATGGGACACAATCAATAGTTGACATGTCTATAGATGATATTCTCATGAGACCTGATGCAAAAGATTCTCTAGTTAATAATATCCGGGAAGCATTTGCTGATGCACAAAAAAATGCCCAAAAGGCCATGGCATCATCTCTTGATATGGATAAAATCAAATCAATGTTGGGAGGATTATCAAAGTGATAGATGAGTATTGTACTAGCAAAACCTGTAAAAGATTTAATAGAGGAATTTGAAAAATTGCCAGGAATCGGTCCCAAATCTGCTGCCCGCATAGCATACTATTTTCTGAATGCTCCTGAACAAAGAGCTGAAAGACTTGCAGAAAATCTCATTAAAGTAAAAAAGCAAATCGTAAATTGTGATATATGCTTTAACCTGACGGACAAGAAAGTATGCGATATTTGCGCTGACCCTGAAAGATCTCCTTACCAGATATGTGTTGTTGAAGAGCCTCTTGATGTTATTGCAATTGAAAACAGCAATGTCTTCAAAGGTGTATACCATGTTTTGGGCGGGGTTATCTCTCCTCTTGCAGGAGTAGGTCCGGAAGATTTGCGGATTGAACAATTAAAATCACGCATAAAAGAACTTGAGAATAAAGATCCGGATATATCATTTGAGCTTATTATAGCAACGAATCCTACCATGGAAGGTGAGGCTACATCAATGTATATTCTTGACTATTTAAAGGATATTAAAAACATTACCATTTCCCGGCTTGCCAGAGGTCTTCCTACAGGAGCTGATATAGAGTATGCTGACTATATGACACTCAAGAAGAGTATCGAAAATAGAATACATATGCGTGATTAACATGAAACTATACAATACCTTTGGAAGAAAACTTATTGATTTTACCCCGATACATGAGGGTGAAGTTCGTATGTATAATTGTGGACCTACTGTCTATGACTATCCGCATATCGGCAACTGGAGAACATTTACTCTTGCGGATATTCTCAAGCGAGTATTGCTGTTTCGAGGGTACAAAGTAATGCAGGTCATGAATATTACCGATGTAGGGCATCTGGTATCTGATGAGGATGAAGGTGAGGATAAATTAGAAAAAGGAGCAAAGAGAGAAAAAAAGACTGTATGGGAAGTTGCCCAATATTATATCGATGATTTTTTGGCATCACGGGAAATACTCCATATTTTACCTCCTGATGCCTTAACAAGAGCAACAGATAACATCCCTGAGCAGATAGCAATGATCGAGAAGATCATAACGAATGGGTATGCATATGTCACAAAAGAAGCGGTATATTTTGATGTTGATGCTTATCAACGTGACTTCAAAGACTATACATCGTTATCTGGCCAAAAATTGGAAGATCAGAAGGTAGGTGTAAGGGATGGAGTTGTCGTCGATAAAGAAAAAAAACATCCATATGATTTCAGGCTCTGGCAATTAGATGATCCAGACCACCAAATGCTTTGGGATAGTCCATGGGGGAAAGGTTACCCCGGTTGGCATATCGAATGTAGTGCAATGTCCACTAAGTTTCTGGGACAGCCATTTGATATCCATACAGGCGGAGTGGACCATATTCCTGTTCACCATTCAGATGAGATAGCACAAGCTCAAGCGGCGAATAGAACAAAATTTGTGAACGTTTGGATGCATGGAGAATTCCTGACAATTGAAGGAGGAAGAATGGGAAAGAGTTTAGGTAATTATTTCACGGTACAAGATATTGAGAAAATGGTTCAAGATAAATTAGGATACAGCACACCTAATGCGGCTTTAAGTTTACGATATTTGTATTTAACCAGTCATTACAGAAACAAACTGGATTTC
Organism: Patescibacteria group bacterium; assembly: GCA_025450075.1. GTDB lineage: Bacteria > Patescibacteriota > Dojkabacteria > JAKAPS01 > JAKAPS01 > JANWIC01. The sequence goes on from JANWIC010000014.1 coordinate 6,256, forward strand.
TCACAGGATTCACTTATTGCCTCATTCTTTGCACTTTTTGATATATATAAGGCGTTTGGAGATTTGTATCTTATGCATAAAGATGAACTTAATAACTATGATGTAGCAAATCATGTTGCTGATCCTGATCTTAAATCGGATTATCAGCAAAGACTCATTGATGCAAGTGATAATGATTTGGATACATCACGCATGATTGCAGATCTTAATCTCCTTATCGCTGATTCATCAATTCTAACTTTAGAAAAGGCAAAACAGATGCTTGAGTATGATAAAATATTAGGATTTGGGATGTTGGCAAATGCCCAAAACCACATTTTCAATTATACAAATGAACAGGAATTTACTATGCAAGAGAGAAAAGCGGCTCGAGAGAACAGAGATTATGCAGCATCAGATACGATAAGGGAAAAATTAGAAAAAACAGGAATCGAAGTACTTGATCGAAAAGAACGTAGCATATATTATCGTCGATAATGACATCAGATATATTACTTACACAGTTTTATTCTCTTGTACCTCAGCCGGTATTTGATATTGCACATATTCTGTACGAAAACGGGTATAGTGCCTATCTTGTTGGAGGATCAGTAAGAGACATTCTACTTGGAAAAATACCCCATGATTTTGATATTGCAACAGATGCTATACCTGAGAAACTATTGTTTTTGTTTCCACGATCTATTGAAGTAGGAGCAAAATTTGGGACGGTTATTGTTTTATCTTCACGACTTGGCTTAAGCGATACTACTGAGCAAGAAGAAGAATACCAGGTGACGACATTTCGAAAAGACAGCCAATATGTAAATGGAAGATGGCCAGAACATGTTGATTTTTCTAAAACGATTGATGAAGACCTGGCAAGAAGAGATTTTACCATTAATGCAATAGCAGTAAATCTTGTTCCTCTTCTTGATAAAAACAAAGAAGGAAACTTAGATGCATATATTGTTGATCCATATAAAGGAAGAGAGGATTTAGAAAAACAAGTTCTTAAAGCTGTCGGAGACCCAATTGAGCGAATGAAAGAAGATGGATTACGTGCATTGCGGGCATGCCGGCTTGCCGCGAAATTGGAATTTCGAATTGAAGATGAAACATTTGATGCAATTCAAAAATCAGCAAGTATAACAGCTCAACTTTCTATGGAACGTGTAAGAGATGAATTGATAAAAACGCTAGAAGCCTCATCCCCAAGTATTGGCCTCGACCTCATGAGAAGGGCTGGCCTACTTCACTTTTTCATTCCTGAACTTCTTGAAGGAGTAGGTATGGAACAAAATGAATTTCACGAGCATGATGTATATACGCATCTTTTACGAACTTGTGATATTGCACCAGTAGAAATTCGTCTTGCAGCACTTTTGCATGATATCGGCAAATCAAGAACGAAAGATGGAGGACATTTTTATGGCCATGAAGAAGTTGGAGCATTGATGGTTGAAGAAATTCTGCAACGATTGAAGTTTCCAAATGCAATTATAGTACATATTACGAAACTTATCCGCCTACATATGTTCAATTATCTTCCAGACTGGAGTGATGCTGCAGTTAGACGTTTCCTGCAAAAAGTAGGGGATGAAAAAACATTGAAAGATCTTTTTTTACTTCGAATTGCAGATGCTGTTGCCAATCCAAAATCTGCTTATGATCCGCAAAACCTACGCGATCTTGAATTGCGAATTGCTAAAGTAGTTGAGGAAGATAATGCATTACATATAAAGGATTTGAAGGTTAACGGAGATGATATTCGCAAAATGGGTGTTCCTACTGGTCCAAAGATAGGGGAGATTCTTGAATTACTTCTTGATAAAGTGATTGAAGACCCATCATTAAACAATCGTGATTCTCTTTTGCAACTTGCGAAAAAGATGCTTTAATCCTGTGCTTTTTCCGTAACCACATATTGAATAGGTTTTCCGATTATGAGGCGAGTTTGTGCTTCAAGTGCAGGAATACCTGAGAAAAGAATACTGACAAACGGAAAACTTATCCATTGCAGCAAAGAAAATCCTCTTCTGAAATATGACCATTCAGCAGGCTTTTTAGGTGCAAACAGCGCTTCAATATAGAAGACGGAAAGCATCAATACGGTTGTTGCAGTAAGTATCTTACTAATAATTGCAGGAAGGGAATAGGAAAGAATATTTCGGGAAAATGCCGGATTAAGAGCGGAAGGAAGAGAAAGACCAAAAAACAAAATAAATGGGGTGAGGGCCCATTCAAATGATTTCCTAATTTGTTGGGAAATATATAATACTTTAAGGGAGAACGGAATCTTTTTGTTCTTACTAATATTAGGAAGAGAGTAACTGATCTCAGAAGCACCCCATGCCCATCTGCGAATCTGTACATATTGTTCTTTAAGGCTTCTGATATATCCTTTAGCCTTTACTGCATCAAGGGAAATTGGAATGTAGAGATGGACAATTTTAAGATCTTTTCCATAATACATAATTGTTTCCCAAAATATCCTTTCATCTTCTGGAATAATATCAGGTGACCAGTAATTAACTTTATGGAGCGTATCAAGACATAAAGCATAGATAGCAAAGTTTTGTGACCGGTGGGGTTTAAGTGCAATGCCAAGCTGCCATTGGATTGAAAATGTTGCAATCATTCTTGAGATAAAAGAAACCTGCCAAATGTTGTTGAAAAACATCAGGAGCGGTTGGTAGATTCTCTTTTCTCTATCAGGCTCAGTAAGAAAACAATACGTTAATCGGGCCATATACTGAGCATGTTGTCTTCCATCAGAGTCACAAGAGGTTACTAATACATGCTTCGGATCAATCTCATGCTCCATTATATATTTATAAAGCTCCTGAGCAGCATAATTTTCGTTTGATGCTTTTCCGATAATTTCACCAGCCACGATTCGATGTCTTGTAATGATGATATCTAAAAAGTGTTCTTTGAATTCTTCTTTAAGTTGTTGCGCAATCTCATATCCCTTTTCCAGTCTTTCTTCCGTAGCAAGAAGCAATAGTTTTCTTTCTTTCGGATAATTACCATCTACAATGCATTGGATAGTAGGACGCAAAACTTCAATACCTTCATTAGCATAAGGAATCATTATCGCTTGATAAATATCATGCCAATCTATGTCCTCATGCAATTTATCCAGCTCTTCTATCCAATTTGTATCCATGACACGTTTCACTTTTCTGGATGAAATCATCATAAGGATAACAAGGCTGATTGCCTCGTATACGAAATATATGCAGTAAAAGACAACAATATATGCTACAGCAATAGGGGCAATAAAAGACATCAGGATCATGATAAGGACAAATCCCCATGTAATCAGACCGGGAATCATTTCCACTAAACGCTTGTTAGTCATGAAATATCAGTAATATACGGCATTATTGTATCTTAAAGTAGCTCATATGCCAAGTAGATTCAATTTCCTATCCCTTTACATTTCTTCAAAAGAGTGGTAAAAATTATGTCACTTGCTTTTCTATGAGCAAATTAGTTAGAATTACATAATATTTGATGAATTTAGAAAAAAAAATTATGATATCGATTAGATTTTTAGGAGCTGATAGGGAAGTTACTGGTTCATGTTACTTACTGGATTACGATGGTTTTAAAGTTGTAGTGGACTGCGGACTATACCAGGGCGATGATGAACTTGAAAAACGAAATTCCCAAGATTTCCTTTTTGATCCGCAAGATGTGAATGCTTTGCTCCTGACACATGCGCATCTTGACCACTGTGGACTTATTCCAAAACTTGTGAAACATGGTTTTCGGGGTAAAATATTCCTTACACAACCGACTCGCGACATTTTTGAAATAACGGCATATGATACTGCAAAAATTCAAAAAGAGGATGCAATGCGTGATCCGCAATCACAAATAATCTACAATGCCGGAGATGTCGTTAATTCTTTGGCAAAATGTGTAACTGTAAAGTTTAATGAGAAAATGAAGATGACGGATAATTTCTTTGTCACCTTCAAACATGCCGGTCATATTCTTGGCTCAGCATACCTGTATATGGAAATTGAGGATAAGAAGATTTTATTCTCAGGTGATTTGGGGCATAAAGGCCAAAGCATTATTAAACCAGTTGATTACAGCGAAGATGTAGATTATTTAATTATTGAATCAACCTATGGAAATCGTGTCCATAAGCCTAAAGCTGAAAGCGAACAGGAATTAATCGACACGGTAAATGATACAGTGAAAAACCAGGGGAATATTATTATTCCTTCGTTTGCAATTGAACGTACGCAAGAGCTGATATATAACTTTAAGGATTTTATCAAAGAAGGAAGAATGACACCGGTCAATGTATACATAGACAGTCCGATGGCTGGAAAAGTGACACAGGTATTTTCCAAATATGTGAACGAGTACAATAATGAAGCGAAGGATATCGTACTCAAAGGAGATAACCCTTTCTATTTTGAACAACTGAAATTTATTCAGGATGCAAAGCGATCAAAGCGAATAGCATCTCGTAACATTGGAAAAAACAAAAAAGGGGAAAGTATTGTCGTAATTGCAGGCTCAGGAATGTGTACCGGTGGAAGAATCCTAACCTATCTTATGCGAAATCTTCCGTTATCACGATCTTCAGTCATATTTGCTGGATACCAGGCAGAAGGAACACTTGGTCGTGAGATTGTCGATGGAGAAAAAGAAGTATATATCTATGGGAAAAAAGTCTCAGTTAGGGCAAATATTGTCACATTAGGAGGTTTTTCTGCACATGGGGACAAAGTTGATTTACTTGATTTCATCTCTAATATGCAAAAGAAACCAAAAAAGGTATTTGTTTGTCATGGAGATGAACAAATTTCACTTGAATTTGCCGATACTGTTAAATCAACTTTTGGCATAGAAGCAATTGTTCCTTACTATAACTCACAGGAAGTCCTTGAATAAAGGATGGGAAGATTGGTATAGTAGTACTAATCTTGCACATGAGAAATATCTTAATTCTTTACGTTCATACTGATGAGGCACATGCTGCTTATGCGCAAGCTATCTATTCACTTCTCGATCCCGCCAAATTCAATGTAGAAATTTGTGATGAAATAGGGTTTAATCATTTCCTCCGAAGTGCTCCCAAAAAATATGGTACGTTGCTTGCACATCCACTTTTACGAGAATCTGCGTACTCATTAAGTAATATATCGATGGTTAGTTCTAAAATTAAACATGGAATTCGTCAAGCTACACGTACCCATTACTCAGATTTTGAAAAATATATTCCGGATTTTATACTTTCTGTACACCCTTTAACAAATATGATTGCAAGTGAATGTGGACAGCAAATGCACATACAATCAGGCATTTGTATATTTCCTCCATTTAAAGTGCATCAATTATGGAGAAGTCCGGTTAATCATGTCATTGTACCGTTCCAAGAGACGGCTGATATTTGCAAAAAGATGGGACTTCCGGCTACTCCACTTACTTATCCTGTCAGGAAATGGCTATTATCACCTGATGTCCATATTGCAGATGCTTTTGCCTCACTTAATCTTCCGCAACAATATACCGTCCTTTTATCTGTTGGAGGTGAAAAGATAGCTAAAAAGGATATTTATTCTGTAATGAAAAAACTTGAAAGAAAGGCAAACCTTCTTATCTTTTGCGGAGATTTTGAAGATATAAAGAATGAACTAGAGAAAGATCAGATAATTACTCAAAACCCGCATGTTAGAATACTTGGCCATACAGAAAATATTAGGGATATATTACTTATCAGTAACATTCATCTTATGAGATCCGAAGCTAATTTTTTCTATGAAACGATGGCAACAAATACAATCCCGTATTTTTATACGATTGCAAGGTGTCAAGATAAACCGATTGCAAATTTACTCATGCAAAAGCAACTTGGCGAATACGGGCCGATTGATCAGCTTTTAAACAAACTGATCCTTTCAGAGGATCAGTTAGCATTATTTAGAGAAAGGATCAGAAAATATCTTGAAGAAATTCATTTGTATACTGAAGAATCTCTGTTTAATAATTTCTTTTCCTCAATTTTTCCTACCTAATCAATTCCTGGAATAGGGAAGCGGGATGAAAATTCTTTCACATCCAGTCTGATTCCCTGCAATACTTTATCTTTAGCAATCTCTTCTTTAAATCTTATTCTTAGGTCTTTATGTTCTTTCGTAAGTTTTGATTGAATATATCCATACCCTTTAATACAAGTGATTACCTGATGCATAAAGGATGCGATTGTTTCCATTTCATTTTCTTTCATTCCTCTTGTTGTAACGGCAGGAGTTCCAAGTCGAATTCCTGAAGGGAAGTATGGTGAGTTTGGATCAGCAGGAATCGTATTTTTATTCACGGTAATATTTGCTGCCTCAAGTGCTTTTTCAACATACCAGCCATTCATGTTATCAGGAAGAAAATTCATTCTCATGAGATGGTTTTGTGTTCCGCCACCAACAAGTGAGTAACCATAGGAAAGAAGTTTATATGCAAGAACATGGGCATTCGTTACAATCTGTTTTCCATACTCCTTAAAATCATCACGAGATGCTTCTTCCAGTGCAACTGCAATTGCCGCCGTCACATTATTATGCGGTCCCCCCTGCAGGCCAGGGAAAATAGCGGATTCAATTTTTTTTGCAAGATCCGGATCTTTATCAATACCTGATTGGGTTACCATGACAATACCTCCTCGAGGGCCTCGAAGCGTCTTATGAGTGGTGGATGTAACAATGTGGGCATATGGGACTGGACTTGGATGTACTCCTGCTATGATAAGCCCGGCGACATGGGCAATATCAGCTGCAAAATATGCACCAACACTATCTGCAATTTGTCTAAATCTCTCATAATCAAAAAGCTTTTCATATGCAGTTGCTCCACACCATATTAATTTTGGCTTATGTTTTTTTACTAGTTTTTCTATCTGATCATAATCAATATCTCCTTCAGGAGTATTGCCATATTGGAGGCTATGAAAAAATTTTCCAGTTACTGAAACTTTCCATCCGTGTGTTAAGTGGCCGCCATCAAGCAGGGAATGTCCCATGATCGAGTCACCAGGCTGACAAAGAGCTGCATACACGCTAAAATTTGCTGGAGAGCCTGAATATGGTTGTACATTTGCATATGGGACATGGAATAGGTCTTGTGCACGTTTTTGTGCAAGAATTTCCACATCATCAATATACATATTTCCTCCATAATATCGTCTTTTAGGAAATCCTTCAGAATATTTATCTGTCATAATGGATCCAAGGGCTTCAAGCACTGCAACACCTGCATAATTTTCAGAAGGGATAAGTTCAATACCTGTTTTTTGTCTTTCTTCTTCATCCTTTATCGCTTTGTATACGAGAGGATCCGTTTTTTGGATTGCTGAATAGTTCATTGGATAGTGAAATAATATAATATATCGGGTTGTAGGGATATGTTATATCATGTGCATGTAAGCTAATATTTGTATTATATCATTTTCTTTCGTTATTCCCAAAAAGAGTTCTTCTGGTGTATAGTGTTTGAGTTAAGAAAAAGTATGTCATTCACACTCACTGCTAAAAAACTTGATCTTTCATCAGGCGGGGAATATGTTGTCCTTTTACACGAAGATACTGCAGAAAACTTTGGTGTACACCCGGGAGATCACATCATCCTCTCAAAAGAAAAAAATCATGAATTTTTATGTGTCGTCAATACAACAAAAGACGATGTGAATTCAAAGCATATTGGTCTATATGAAGAAGTCGCACAAAAATATGATATTGATTCAGGTGATCCAATATTAATAACTTTAAGTACAACGCCATTAAGCGTCGAATATATAAGGAAGAAGATTAAAAAACATGAGTTAAATTATGAGGAAATTGAAGAGATACTCAAGGATATTGTATCAGGAAAGTTAGGAGTAATTGAAAAAACATACTTTCTTTCAACAATATATAACCCTGGATACAATGATGAAGAATTATACTCTTTGACAAAAGCAATGGCTGCGACAGGGGAAATTCTTCACTTTGATGGCATCGTTGCTGATAAACACTCAATTGGTGGGGTCGCAGGGAAGGGAATTACTCCTCTTGTAGTAGCAATTGTTTCCTCTTTCGGGGTTACTATGCCAAATACTTCGACCAGATCTATCACAACACCAGCTGGAACTACCGATATACTTGAAACTGCAATGAAAGTAAACTTCACGACAAAAGAAGTGAAAGATATGATTGAAAAGAACCATAGTTGTATGGTGTGGGGAGGGGGATTAAATATTGCTCCTGCTGATGATGAATTAATTCGGATAGAACGTCCTTTAGGGATTGAATCTTTTGATAAGTTTCTGGTGAGTATTATTGCAAAAAAGATTGCAACGGGAGTAAACAAGCTTGTATTGGATATTCCAATGGGAGAAGGAACTAAAATTTCAAACCCGGAAGATGCTAAGGTCTTAGGTGATAAATTCGTAACCCTAGGGGCAAAATTCGGAATCGATATTCAAGTCCATACTCGAGAAGTAAAAGGAATTGACGGAAATGCAATTGGACCTGTTCTTGAAATGCGCGAGGTATTATATATTTTCGAAAACAGTCCTGAAAAATCAAAACAATTAGAACAGGAAGCAATTCTATTAGCAGGCATGCTTCTTGAAATGTGTAGTATTGCATCAGTTGGAAATGGTTATCAAATGGCACAAGAATCACTTTCCAATGGTAATGCATTAACCGCTTTTAAACGAATTTCACAAATACAAGGAGGGAGGGAAGATATCCATTCATCCCAATTCGTTCCTGCACAGCATTCACTTCGCTTTATGGCATCGATTGAGGGAAGAATTAACGGAATAAAGAATAAGGATATGATTGCTCTTGCAAGGATACTTGGCTGCCCTCTTGATAAAGCTGCCGGGATATATTTGCACAAGACGATAGGGGATCAGGCAGTAAAAGGTCAACCGATGTTTTCCATATATGCAAGTAATGAAGAACGTCTTCAACTCGGACTTACCTATATACAATCCCACAATCTTTTTGAGATAGTATAAATAAGATAGGAATCGATACTTATGGGGGTTTAATCTAAAATAATGACATAAACCCTGTGCAAATTTCAAAAATATAGTATAATTACGAAATCATTTTACATCTATGTCTTTATCAGTAGGTATTGTAGGGCTTCCGAATGTCGGAAAATCGACAATTTTTAATGCCTTAACAAAAAGTAGTGTACCTGCGGAAAACTATCCGTTTTGTACAATTGATCCTAATGTTGGTATTGTTCCTGTTCCCGACAAAAGGTTAGAAGTCCTTGACGGTATGGTCCATTCTAAACGAATTGTGCCAGCTGTTGTCCAGTTTGTTGATATTGCTGGTCTTGTAAAGGGAGCTGCAGAAGGGGAAGGATTAGGAAATCAATTTTTAAACCATATTCGAGAAGTTGATGCTATTGTCCATATCCTTCGTGTTTTTGATGATAAGAATGTTACACATGTAGAAGGCCGGGTAGATCCTCTTGAAGATCTAAGCATAATTCATACAGAAATTGGATTAAAAGATTTGGATGTATTGCAAAAGTTAATCAATAACGAAGAAAAGAAAATAAAGGCGGGAGATAAGGATGCAGTCCGTAGATTGGATATTTTCAAACGTGTTTTTGAAGATTTAAGCACGGGAAATTTTGATCATATTGCCGTTTCTGAAGAAGAAAAGGATATCATCAAAGACGCCAACCTTCTATTCCTAAAGCCTAGGCTTTATGTATTGAATGTATCAGATGAGCAACTAAATCAGGAATTTGATTTACCTTTTCCATATATTAAGATATCTGCAAAGTTTGAAGCAGAACTTGCTTCACTTCCTGAAGATGAGAAGGAAGAATTTCTTGCAATGGCTGGTATAAAGCAATCAGGACTGGAAGTTCTTGCTAAAGCTGCATATGAAACCTTAAACCTCATAAATTTCTTTACTGCGGGAGAAATGGAAGTACGATCATGGACAATAAAGACGGGGACGAAGGCTCCACAAGCTGCCGGTGTCATTCATACCGATTTTATGAACAAGTTCATAAGATTAGAAGTTGTTGCCTATGATGATTATGTCTCTTCAGGAGGTTGGAATGAAGCAAAAGAAAAAGGTTTACTTCGTTCAGAAGGAAAAGATTATACTGTATTGGATGGGGATATTGTTATCGTACGGCATTCATAGAACAATCCGTATATATTCTGACATCCTTCATTTTATGAATCACACTAAATGGAACAGTATGCAGTTTAAACCTTTTGCTGACTGCTTCTTGAAGCTTTTGTTCTTTTTCTTTTCCTATTATATAGCAAAAAGCATGGTCGATTTTTGTTAAAAAGGAAATAGTCGTACTTATTCGGTATCGAAATTCATTTTTTCCAAAGGCATCATAATAGACTGCAAATTTTTCCGGATCCATAAATAGTTTGTCAAAATCAAATGTACTTTCCGGGAAGGGAAGTATACCTGAAGTATGACCATCGGGTCCCATCCCTAAAACTGAAACAATGTGCATTTTTTGTCGGATACATTTGTGAAGAAAAAGATCAAATTCATTGGCACAAGTCTTCCCATCTGAAGAGAAATCTGCGACACGATAAGATTTAGATCCTTTTTCAGTGCAAAATTTGTAAAAAGAAGTGGCTTCCAATTGACCAAAATTTGCCTGCTCTGGATCATATCTCTCATCTATAACACTGAGTGTTAAGCCCTCAAAAGCAAACGAATCAGGTAAAAATGGGATAATCTTATCATAAAGCTGAAAAGCCGATCCGCCTGAAGCAAGAAAAAGGACATCTCCTTTTGCATGGATAAGGGAGGAAGCAATATCAGCAGCAGCTTTTTGGGAAAGATTCTGTGTGGTACCGAAACTATTATATAGATGAATCATATCCCTATTATATGGAATATTCGTGAAAATGCAAAAGGATGGCTAAATGTATCTTATTAAGGCTGTAGTTTACCCTGAAGTTTCTAAATCTTTGATTAGTGTTGAATTTTTCTTCTTAGTATGATATATTCTCTTTACTTAATACTACGTAATTTATTGTAGAAAACTGAACATGGCAAAACGAGATACAAAAGACCTCAGGAAGTATGAAATGATGGTCGTCATTAAAGCCTCTTTACCTGATACCCAAAAAAAACAAGCCCTAAAAAAGATTACAGACCAATTGGTAACTCTTGGTGGATCTATTGAAGAAGAGCAAGTATGGGGAAAACGCCATCTTGCCTTTCCGATAAAGAAACAACAGGAAGGCTATTATGTTGTATATAATCTCTTTATGAGACCTGAACAAGCAGCTGAATTTAATCGGCTTTTGAATATCGATTCAGATGTGTTACGATTCATTATTCGAAATGTGGATGCATTTGAAAAGATAACCATGCATACTGAACAATCGAAATAACTTTATATTATCTTACACATATGGCGTCACGATCGTTAAACAAAGTAATGTTAATAGGAAATCTGACACGAGATCCTGAATTAAAATACACACCAAATGGAGCAGCAGTTGCAACTTTTGGTATTGCTACAAATAGTTCATGGAAGGATCCTGAAGGAAAAGTACAAGAAATTACAGAATATCACAATATTGTTTGTTGGAATAAGTTGGCAGAAATATGCTCTCAACTTCTTAAGGTAGGCTCAAAGGTATATGTTGAAGGAGAATTAAGAACAAGAACATGGGAAGATGAAAAAGGAAAGCATTATAGAACAGAAATTAAAATTTCGGACATGATGCTTTTAGCAAATGGAAGTGCAAAAAGTACTTCATCAGATATGGGAAACTCCAATACATCAGCAGATGAAGTTCCTACATCAAAATTTACTGAAGATGATGACGACAAGATTAGCGTAGATGATTTACCATTCTAATTTATGGCAGCACCAAAGAAACAACAAAAGAAAAAAGTACGAATAAATAAGAATCTTCGATGCCAATTGTGTATTGAAGGTATTAGTGAAGTATCATATAAAGATACCTACAGGATATCTAAATTCTTGTCACGAAGGGGTAAAATTATTCCACGTATCCGAACAGGAACGTGTGCTCGACACCAAAATCAAATAGCAAATGCAGTAAAAAATGCTCGATATATGGCATTATTACCATATACGAACAATATATAATTTGCAAAAAAGAAAGATAACAACTATTATTAATGTGTAACAGACGGTAATTGTTATCTTTTTTTGCTGTATGAATGATGTGCCCCAGGAAAATTTAGTCTTTGTCATTGTAGAAACATTCCACATTAAAGCATTTCATTTTCACCAAGAAATTCTTGGGAAAAAGGATAGCTTCCTTTTGTCTGATAGCTATTCTTGCACAACACCTCTCTTTTGGAAAAAAGATGTTCGAGTAAGAGAAACAGTTCTCAATGGAGTATTGGATGAAATGGTTCAAAAATTCCAGCTTGCAAAGCAGGAATTCCAATTTTGCATCATCACTTTTGACCCATCTCTTGCAGATATACAGATCAAATATTCGAACAAACTCTATATATCGGCAAAAAAAGATTACGAATTAGTCCCATATTTCGCCTCTTCATATTTCAATGCGTTTTCTCTAGCCTATACCAGTCTCAACTACTATTCCCTTATGTGTGTAGATAATCAGGGAAGTGACTATGAAGTCGAATGGGGCAGTTGGGGAGAGATTGCAAAACATATTCGGCGAACAGGCCATAAAGATTTGAATATGTGGTTGAATAATCTGATACGGCCTGTGATGGCTTCTGAATCATTTTTCCTTTCAGGAATTGCCGGATTCATGATGCAAGATGCACAATTAACACTACTTACAAACGAAGCTGAAGAATATACATTCGTAGCGGGCGGTGAGCTCTTTTCATGGCTGCACGATCCTGTTGATGTCCTATTCCCATTTCTTGTTGGAATTGTGAAGCCTCATTCCTTTATGAGTATCTATCATGATAATTCGAATGTATTATCCATGACTCGTGCCTTAAAAGATGTCTCATTAAAACTATTGGAACAAACAACTGGTCGATTTGTTACCCATGTGGGAGAAATCATATCCATAAAAAGCAAAAAGAAATTCAATATTACCAGCCTCATAGGAAGAATTGTCATTAAGGATAATGAAGGAATACGAACATTGTATCCTGTTCCAGAAGATGTGATGCTTGTAAGACTTCATGGGCTTGCACATGTTATCCTTGATCTTCATTTTCCATTTTATGTGGATTTTGGAAGAAGGGAATTCAAAGCACGAGATCTTCTCGTTATTGATACACGAACAGAAGACCGTCAAAACAGTTCAAGTTTTTCCGGGTGGTATGATAGAATTAAAAAAGAAGTATGATATATATAAAAAAGCTTAAAATCATCAACAATTACCACGTCTCTTTGGATATTGCATCAAATGGAGTCCATGAAAGCGAGGTATATATAAAACCTGGAGATAATATAAATCCTCTTGATGTCCTTTCTCTTTTGTATAGAAGCGAAGAAAGTATTGAATTTGATTTATGTGAAGAACTTGAAATTAAATCTTTGAAATCTCCTGAGGATATCAAAAATTACATAACAGTCCTAGATGGGCAACTGGTTGCAAAAGGAAAAATTGTTGCGCATAAGTCATCTCTTGGCTATGAAAATATTATTAAGTCTCCTTATGAGGGCATTGTTTCTCTTGAAATTGGAGATAAACCCAAACTTGTCATTCAATCAACTCCGATAGAAATTAAGTTAAGGGCTATGGCAAAGGGAAAGATCGTTTCTGTTGATATTCATAACCTGATCATTGAAACAAATGTTATCAGAATTTTGCCTTCTTTTATGGTGGGAAAGTCACTTTTTGCTGAAACATGTGTGATAAAAAATGTTGAAGATATTAACCTTGCCGTAAAGGGGAAAGTAGTATATATACCTGGAGAAATTACTTCGGAATTGGCAACAAAATCAAAAGGGGCAGGTGCTGCAGGTATCATCGGAATATCCGCTGATCATATGGTTCTTGATTGCGCTGACGAATTCTTTACTGTTGTATCTCTAGAAGGGTTTGGGTATATAGAACAAAAAATTTATGATAAAATAGAACAGTCAGACAGTTATCTTGTATATATTGATCTCCAAAAAGGAGAAATTCTTTTTGCTACACCTCTTTCTATTGAAGATTTAAAAGAAGCGTATGTCAAAGAAAGTGTTTTCAATGATACTGTGCAGCTATATGATGAACGTGCCTACGCACGAATAGGAAAGATTAAACGCATCGAAGAAGAAACGTACGATATTGCATTGGATGAAGAAGAACAACTATCTATCGATAAGAATAATATAATTGGCCTACTACTGTAATGGAGGATATTCCACAACGAAATGAAATCCGGGGAAATGCATTTCGATATGCAAATCGTGCGGGTATAGCCATCCTCATATTTGCTGCCGGGATATTTGCTGGACAGCTCCCAACCATACAGGCATTTCTAGGCAATCCCAACCCTCATTTACCCCAAGTAGCGAATGCAAACTTATACAATGAAGTGTGGGATCTTGTCCATTCAGATTTTTTCATTAAAAACGTGAACAATTCTGATCTTTTCTATTCTTCAATTAAAGGCATGGTTGCAAGCCTGAACGATCCTGCCACGCTCTATTTATCACCAAGTGATGAGAAAGCTTTTGAACAAGAGACTTCCGGTAATACATTTGCAGGAATTGGGGTAGAACTTGGATACAAAAACAGTAAAATTATTGTAGAGAGAATCCTTAATGGTCCGGCAACAAATACCAACCTCCGAGTAGGTGATATAATTGCAAGTGTCGATGGGAAAAGTACTGAGGGGATAGATATATCTACCGTAACTAATGAGATTCGTGGACAGGAAGGAAGCACAGTGACACTTGGTATCATTGACCTTAATGCTAATTCTGAAAATCTTTCTATTAAAAGACAATCAATTCATATTGCTGGTATGTATATACAACAAACAACTGATCCAAATGGGAAAAAGACTGATGAGCTGGTTATTTCCAGATTTACGGAAGATACTCCAGCTGATTGGGAAAGCGAATGGGACACAATGGTAAAAAATATTATTGCAGACAAGCCTGATAACGTGGTAATTGACCTACGAGATAATCCAGGAGGCTTTTTTGATGCTGCAATATATGCTTTGGCGGATTTCTTACCTAAGAATACCCTGGCTGCTATGCAACAGGATAGGAATGGACAAAAGATTCGCTACTATACCCAAACTGATCCTAGACTTTCAAATATGCCGTTAACAGTTCTTGTGAATGGTAACACTGCATCAGCTGCTGAAATATTCTCCGGAGCTCTCCAGCATTACAAACGCGCAAGTATTGTCGGAACTAATACCTATGGCAAAGGAACTGCACAAGAGGTATATTCTTTCAGTGATGGATCATCCCTTCACTTAACAACTGATCATTGGTTATTGCCATCAGGTAGATGGATTCAAAAAAGCGACCCTATCAAACCGGATTATCAGGTCGATTTCACGAATAACGACTATTTACAAGGAAATGACCCGCAACTTATTAAAGCAATCAGTTTGGTTCAATAATTAAGTACCTATCACAACCAAAAAGATCTTTTTCTACTTTTACAGCTTTATTAGGATAGATTGATTTCGCTTCTTTTCTAAGGATCATACCTTGATCTTCTCCTATCTCAATAATAATGAGAGATTCATCAGCCATATGTTTTTTTGCCTCTCTAAGAAGATCCAGGACCATCTCATAGCCATTCAGTCCTCCATCAAGTGCAAGGTGAGGTTCGTAGTCTTTGACACTTGAATCCAGCTTAGAGATCCGGGGGTGGGGAATATAAGGTGGATTGCTAACGAGCACATTTATTCCTCTCACGAGTTCGTCAGGAAAATTTTTAAACAGATTTGAGGGAAGAATGTGTATGAAATCACTCTCGCCGAGGAGGTTTTGTACATTGGTTGTACACAACTGTAGAGCTTCAGGAGATATATCACTCAAGATAAGGGAGTGAGGACATGATACGTATTTTGAAATAGAGATTCCAATACATCCGCAGCCACAACACATATCACATATAGAAAGGTTTGAAAGCTTTTTTTGCCATATGAAGTGCAAGGTTTTTTCAACCAGCATCTCTGTTTCTGGTCTTGGGATCAAGACCCTCTCATCAACCTGAAACGTATCTTTGTAAAAATAGGCATGGTTGGTGAGGTAGGGTATTGGAGTTCCAGCTTTTGCCTTGGATATAAGAGTAAAGATTTTATCCAAATCTAACTTACAGATGTGCAATGTGTCATCACTCAACAACTCATGGATGTCTCGTCCAAGGACGTATTCAACAATCGGAAAGTAGTCAGGTGTAAGTTGTGGAAAAAAATCAACGAGCATGACGATTGTACTCTTGGATACTTGAGACAATGTCATCCAGATTCCCTGTAAGAATTTCTGGCAAATTGTGCCATGAAACTTTGATCCTATGGTCTGTTACCCGATCTTGTTGAAAATTATAGGTACGGATCTTTTCTGACCTGTCCCCTTTGCCAATTTGGTTTTTACGAAGATCACCTCTTTCATCATCTCTTTTTTGCTTTTCAATATCATAAAGCCTTGACTTTAGAACAATAATTGCCTGTTCACGATTTTGAATTTGAGATTTACTGTCCTGACATGTTACAACAATACCACTTGGGATGTGTGTTACACGAACTGCACTATCTGTTGTGTTTACACTTTGACCACCAGGCCCGGATGCTCTAAATACATCAATACGTAAATCCTGTTGGCGAATCTCAATATTAATATCCTTTACTTCAGGTAGGACTGCTACAGAAACAGTTGATGTATGAATCCGTCCTGAACTTTCAGTTACAGGGATTCGCTGGACACGATGTACACCACTTTCAAATTTAAATAATCCGAAAGCTCCCTCTCCTTCAATTTTGAAAATAACTTCTTTATATCCCTTTAAACTTGAGTAGGCAGTATCGAGATTCGTTATCCGGAAGCCTTTTTTTGTGGCATATGCTGTATACATTTTGTATAGATCAAAGGCGAACAGACTTGCTTCATCTCCACCAGCACCAGCACGGATTTCAATTATCGCATTATTTTGATCTTCTTCATTTGCTGGATTAGTTAATTCATCAAGATGGTTTTGTGCATCATCAATAGTTGCCTGAACTTTCCCTAAATCATCTTTTGCAAGAGATTTTAAGTCAGGAGATGTGCCAGGATCATTCAGCATTTGGGACAGATCATTATATTCTGCAGCTTTTTTCTGGATAGCCTGGTAGGTATCAAGAATAGCTGTGAGTTTATTCAGCTCTTTGTAAGCATCAGAAAGATGGGATGAGTCAATTTTCCCGTTGGTAATCTGTTCAGAAAGTTCGGAAAAGCGTGTTTGATAGGTTGAAATCTGTTCTTGGTCCACAATTATATGGGATTATCCTTGTACAGATTTTAACATATCTCGAAGTGTTAGTGGGCGATCTGCCTTTACTTCGCTTACTCTGTTTGATTTTCTTTGCTTTACAGCCTTTACTTGTGAATTCTTCTGAGCAGCCGTTTGCTGTCGTCTTTCAAAGTCCTTTACTTTATTTGCTGTATCAACAATTTTTTGCTCTCCAGTATAGAAAGGATGACAGTGTGAGCAAAGATCAACTTTAAATTTGTCGCTAGTTGATGCAATTTCAAACTTCGTCTTACATGTTGAACAAGTTACTGTTACTGTATTTACTTGTGGGTGTATTCCTTGTTTCATAATCTTACATTAAGTCCATTGGATTATATCAACAAAAGATGGTATTTTGCAAGCTAAATTTGGAGAAAAATGCAAAATATGAGGGGAAGGGGGTTGTGTCGGTTTAATTAGAGTTTATAGTAAGTTTTACGATAGGAATTGGGTGATAAAAGGTTGAATTATATAAATCAAATTAATTGTTCTTTCGGCTTCTGTTCATCTAATCCCAGCAATTGATGTTGTTATAGTTTAAAGAATGGCGGATATAGAATTGCTTGAAGGATATATAGAAGAAACTGAACTACAAGGTGGAACTTATGGAAATGATTCCCAATTTTAAAAATATTCTCACATCTGGTACAATAGGCTCATTATTCTAGAAATATGGATCAGATTAAAGAAATTATAACTGTTTTTCAAAAAAAATTATTAAGTCTAGGTTTTAGTGATGAACAAATGGCAACGATACTTTATGAAATAATCCTCATTGCAAGCGCAAAGCTTTCTGAAGCAGATCTTACATTCCTTACTCCTGAAGAATTAGAATTTGTTTCAAATAAGGATCTTTTAGAACTTTCTCCTGAACAGCTTGGTGATATCACTATGAGCTCGGCAAACCTTTCTCGATATCTTGAGATTTATTCTGATAAATTAAAAGATGCAATTAGAGAATTTGATGGCATTGTTGATGATGTCCGAAAAGAAGAATTAGAGGCAACACATCCTCAAGAATAACAGAAATGGAAACAAAAATAGAACCAAAATTACTCAAAGGATTTAGAGACTTTTCACCTCAACAAATGTTGAAGCGAAATTATGTGATCCAAAAAGTCCGTGATGTGATGGAATCATATGGCTTTGACCCTTTAGAAGTTCCAACACTTGAATATCAACAGATTTTAACTGGAAACATTGGAGCTGATGAAAAGCTTATCTTCCATTTTGTCGATGATGGTGGAAGAGAAGTAGCAATGCGATATGATCAAACTGTGGGTGCATGCCGATATATTGCTATGAACTATCACAATCTTGCGATGCCATTTAAAAGATATCAAGTACAGAATGTCTTTAGGGCTGAAAATACACAGAAGGGAAGATATCGAGAATTTTTACAAATGGATGCTGATATATTCGGAGTAGATGAGGTAGGTGCAGATTGTGAAATGATTCTCTTAACAGGTGATATATACAAACATCTTGGCTTTACTGATTTTATAATCTATGTGTCTGATAGGGCGCTTTTAAAAGATATTTCGTATGAAGTGCTTGTAACTATTGATAAGTTGGATAAAATTGGAAAAGAGGGTGTGATTAGTGAAATTAAAGAAAAGGGATATCAAGATGCAGCAAATATAGTTGAACGAGTACTTTCTCTTGAACCAAATGAGCGTATTCAGGCAATACTGGATCGAGCAAATGATGCTGGATTTGGAGAACATGTTGTCTTTGATCCTTCTATCATGAGATCTTTTTCTTACTCAACCGGCACGATATGGGAAGTGAAAGTAGATGGATATGGCAGTTCGCTTCTCGGAGGTGAGCGATTTGATAGTCTTGTCTCACGTTTTTCAAATCTGCAGGTTCCGGGGGTAGGATTTGGGCTAGGATTTGACCGTACCATCGAAGCAATGGAGGTAAAAGGATTACTCCAGACACCGCAAACTAACTCTCAGGCAATGATTACACTTTTTAACAATGGGTATATGAAAACTTATCTAGATTATGCAACTCGGCTTAGAAATGCAGGGGTTCATACTGAAATTTATCCAGTTGAGGAAAAATTGGGGAAACAGTTTAAATATGCAGATAGAAAAGGTATTCGATTTGTTTTAACAATTGGTGATGAAGAAATGGAAAAAGAAGTAGTAAAGCTTAAAAATATGCAAACAACAAAAGAGCAGGTTATCCCTTTTGAAGTGGCAGTCGATGTTATTAAACAAGTTTATGAATAAGCGATGGTTTTTGAAATTTCTCGTGCTGGCTATAATTGCAAAGTTCATTTTTGCAAGTCTTGTTACCACGTTAATCATTGCTTTTATCCTTGGCCTTAGAAAAGATGATAATCTTCCTTTAAAAGGCTTCATTATTGGTATCCTTTTTGGAATTGAAGCAGGAATACTTTCCTTTATCTCAACAGCATTTCCGGGAGTTTCTGTATGGTTACATATTGTTCGTTCAATTAATATTCCGATTGCAGATCCATTCTCATTTGCAGCTATGCAATTTATTGCATTTGGATACATTATGGTATTCGAAATTCTTTTTACACTATTAATCATTCGAATAGCTTCTTTATTTGCAGATGCATTACAACAAAAACATGTCAATATTCAATGGTAGATTCATACCGCCATTATATTGACGACTTTTTTTTCTTTTTGTGAATCTGATATAATTAAAAGCATTACGCTTAAACACCTATGACAATAACATATTTAGGGCACGCTTCATTCAAGATTAAAGGTAAGGATGTAACAATTGTTATTGACCCGTACGATGATTCCTCAACAGGAAAAAAATTTCCAAAGCAGACTGATGCAGACATATTGCTTATGACACATAATCATCCTGACCACCATAATAGAGAAGGTGTATCTGAAACAGCTTTTGTCATTGATGGACCTGGAGAATATGATGTCAAAGATGTGCCTATTGAAGGAATATTTTCTTACCATGATAAAAAAAATGGGGAAGAACGAGGTATGAATACTATGTATGTGATTGATCTGGAAGGTGTAAAAATATTGCATGTGGGGGATTTGGGAACGACATTAAGTGAGGAACAACTTGAAAAAATAGGGAATATCCATATTCTAATGATTCCTGTAGGAGGAAAATATACTATTGATGCCCATGATGCTGCAAAAGTCATTTCTGAAATTGAACCTTCTACGGTTATCCCAATGCATTATGGAAATGACAAACTTGGACTTGATAGTGTAGATACATTTCTCAAAGAAATGGGAGTAGAGAAGGAAATTGTCAAATCATTAAAAGTTACAAAAGACGACTTTTCGGATGAATCCGAAGGAAGCAAAGTCATAGTAATGGAAAGCTAATAATTTTTCATGTATACATTCATCCAATTAGAAAATGGAATAAAGATAGGCCTGTTTAAAATGGAAGGCGTGAAATCGGTTGCCCTGAAGGCAATGCTCGCAGCAGGACCTGTTATTGAAAGCGAAGAGAATAACGGAGCATCTCATTTCATTGAACATATAGTATTAGATGGCACGAAAAGCTATCCAACAAAACTTGATTTTGCAAATACATTAGAAGAACTTGGGGTCTCGTATGGGGGATATACCTCAACACAAGAAATGGGATTTGAATTTGATGTTCCTTATACGAATATTAAGCAAACCCTTGCTATCTTACGTGAAATTCTTTTTGAACCGTTATTCACAGATGATGTAATAGAAAAAGAGAGAAAGGTAATTCTTGAGGAAATGATAGACAGGAATAACTCACCTGAGTTTCAGTTCTATTGCAAAATGATGCAGCAACGGTTTAATCAACATAACCATCCGTTAACTAGAAAAGTTATTGGAACAAAAGAAATAATTGAAACAATTCCCAAAAAAGATCTCTTAGCCCTTTATCATCAAATTTTTGTCCCTTCAAATATATACATGTGTTTGGTAGGGAATATGGATACTGATGATCTTATTGCATATATTAAGGATATATTTGGCTCATATGCACATGCACATAATGTTGAGAGACCTGTATTTTCAAATTCTGAAGAATCATCTTATCTTGTTTCTGCACTTGAGGATGAAAAGCTAAGTAATGTCTATTCAGCAATTACTTTTCCAAGCTATTCTCGTGAAGTTTCTACAAAGACAGAACTTTCCATGAGGATTTTTAAAACTATGTTTGCAGGACTTCGAACCAGCCGATTATTCCAAGATGTTCGAGAAAAAGAAGGATTAGTGTATAACATTGCATCCGATTGGGATCCTTCGTGGGGAAGCGGAATATTTAGTATATCTTTTGAATCAGATTATCCCAATATTGATAGGATTATGGAAATCGTATTCAGGGATATAAGGCAAATACAAGATGAAGGATTTCGTGATGAGGAACTCCATCATATGAAAAACTATTTGAATAACAGAACCCTTCTTTCATTTTCAAGCCCATGGAATATTAATGCCTGGATTTTGGATTACTTATTTGATGGGGAAGAGATACTTTTCCCTGAAAATCTGATTGAAATTGGGAATCAGATTGGGCATGAGGATATTAATAGGGTAATTCAAGATACATTTGATTTTAAAGCAATGAATGTATTTATGATGGGGAAGCTTGGTGATTACGATATTCAAAAAACTATGAAAAAACTCGGATTTGAGAAAATTAAAACACAGAAACTTATTGCAAAAAACCCTAGTATCACAAAATAACTTTCAATAAATAGGATAGTTTGAATTTAGACGAGATTATGGATTGAAGGATAAATGGATAAAGAAAATCTTCTCTACATCTCATCAGCAAATATTTGATAACTCATATCTGATCTGCAAATCAGTTTCCATTTTCTATTTGTTGTGCTTTGGGTATATAATACTAACATAACCGGGTATAGCCATGGCAGAACGTATTCCACCACAAAATCTTGATGCAGAGAAGTCTGTATTAGGTGCAATTTTGTTGGATAAAAATGCAGTTATTGAAGTTGCACAGTTTCTTAAACCCGAATTTTTTTATAGCCCAATACATGGCTTTATCTTTGAATCTGTTCTTGATTTGTTTTCCAAAGGAGAACCGATCGATATCCTTACTATCTCAAATAATTTAAAGAAAAAGAAAAGACTTGAAAAAATTGGTGGTGCAGTTTATTTAACTGAACTTGCCGAATCTGTCCCGACATCTTCCAATGCAGAATATTATGGCCTTATTGTAAAACAAGCATATGTCCGTCGATCACTCATCAGTGTTTCTGGAGAAATTAATGAATTAGGGTTTAATGAAAATCTTGAAATTGAAGAAATCATCGATGAAGCTGAAAAGAGACTTTTTCAAGTTGCAAATGACGGAAAGACAGCAGATTTTGTTCATATTAAAGACTTGTTAAAAGAAGCGTATGAACGTGCTGAAGAGCTAGAGAAGAAAAAAGATCAATGGAGAGGAATTCCTACAGGATTTCTAGAAATAGATAAAATTTTAGGTGGATTACAAGAATCTAACCTTATCATTATTGCTGCCCGTCCATCTGTTGGAAAAAGCTCCTTTGCACTTGATATTGCAAGACATGCAACACTGAAAGAAAACAAAGCAGTAGGAATATTCTCACTTGAAATGTCAAATCTTGAATTAACCGATAGGCTTATTGCATCACAGGTTGGAATGAATCTTTGGGATTACCGTATGGGACATATAAAAGAAGAACAAATGGAAATTTTAGGAGATGTCATGGGCCAACTATCTGAAATTGATTTATACTTGGACGATACTCCCGGACAAACAATTATGGAGATCAGAACAAAGGCAAGAAGGCTTAGCATGGAAAAAAAGCTTGATTTAATCATTGTAGATTATCTTCAGCTAATTGCATCAGGAAGAAATATTGATAATCGTGTGCAGGAAGTAGGAGAGATATCAAAGGCATTAAAAAATCTAGCAAGAGAATTACGAATTCCGGTTGTCGCACTTTCACAGCTTTCTCGAGCAGTTGAAACAAGAACATCAAAAACTCCGCAATTATCAGATCTTCGGGAATCTGGTTGCCTGAGAGGAGATACCATTATCCAGGATATAAAAACAAAGCAAAACTACTCGATAGCCTCTCTTGTTGGAAAAGCAGAACCAATTACAGTTTATGCAATGAATGAACAAAAGCAGATTGTTCCAGCAGAAATGGAGAAAGTGTTTTCAAGCGGGATTAAAGATATATACCGTCTCACAACGGTTAAAGGAAGAGTAATTGATGCATCTGCAAATCATCCGTTCTTTAAGAAAATCCATGGATGGACTAAATTAGAAAAATTGGAAAAAGGTGATAAGATTGCCGTCCTTTGCAATAAGGGGGAAGGAGTATATCAAGCCAAAGTTACTCGCTTTAAGCAGTCTGGTGAATCCGATAATTCCATTGCATATAATACAACAATACAAAATGAAATGTGGGAAGTTGGTTGGGATGAAATTGTATCGATCGAATATGTTTCAACAGAAGAAGTATTTGATGCAACTGTCCCTGCACACCATAATTTCGTTGCCAATACTATTATTGTCCATAATAGTATTGAACAGGATGCGGATGTTGTCTTGTTTTTAAGCCGTCCAGAAAAAGATGACCCTGAAGCTGCAGGAAAGACTGTCGAAACAGCTGATATAACAGTAGCAAAACACAGAAACGGACCGACCGGAAGCGCAAAGTTAGCTTTTGTTCGTGCTCAAGCAAAATTTGCAGATATTGCCTCCTAATTTATGGTACTAACATTTTTTTCCATTATTCTTATTAACCTGTTCTTGTCACTTGATAACATTATTCCTATTCTTTTTCTTGTAGACACGTTAAAGAAAAAATCCAGTAGAACTATTGCTCTTTTTATTGGACTGCTCGTTGGTGCACTTTTAAGATTTGTTCTTCTCATTTTTGCATCTTCTGTTTTTCGATTCGGAAATGTCATATATATCTTTTGCGGTATTCTTCTCATATATATTGGACTGAAAGGTCTAATTGGAAAAGAGATGCATGAAAAAAAGCAAAATGATTTATCTCAAAATCTTTTAGCAGTTATCTTTTCAATTTCATTAATTGATCTAAGTTTGTCTCTAGATAATGTTGCTGCACTTATTGCTATTACTAGGGACGCAACAATTCTTGGACTTGCAGTAGTTACTTCAGTCTTGATTCTTTTCTGCTTAAGTTTTTCCATTAATGTATTATTACAACATATGAAAGGACTCGATATTGCTGCATATATCGCTATCCTATTCCTGGCGTTTAAATTTTTAACATTCCCATTTGGAGTAAATATATCAACTACACTTACTTCAACAACCATCGTCTTGATTTGTATCGCGACGGTGAGTTTCATGTATATGAAGGGTTTTCGAAAAAGTGTACAGCAAAAGCACATTGCCTAGCTGTTACAATTTTCCTTGACACAAAGCCTAATATACGGTATAAGTGGCATATGCCAGAATGGCGGAATTGGCAGACGCACAGGACTCAAAATCCTGCGAGGGTAATACCTCGTGAGAGTTCGACCCTCTCTTCTGGCAATTTTCAAATTGATTACATAATTTATTCATAATACTAGCAATGCTATTACCAACTGACCTCAAAAACAACACAGTCTTTAAGATGGACGGACAAACATATATTGTAGTTAAATATGAACATGTAACCCAGGGTAGAGGAGGAGCCACAATTAAAGTGAGAGTAAGGAATATAAAGACAGGAGCAGTTGTTGAGAAAGGCTTTAACGGTAATGACAAAGTAGAAGAGGCAGATATTGCAAAGGCAAGTTATCAGTATCTTTATGCTGATGGTGATAATGCATACTTCATGAATATTGCTGATTTTGAGCAAATAGCTCTTCCATTAACTGAAGATATAAAGTATCTAAAAGAAGGAGAAAAGGTGATTGTTGTAAGTGTGGATGGTGCTCCTGCATATTTTGAACTTCCAAAAACCGTAGAACTCACAATAACATATACTGAACCAGGATTTAAAGGAAATACTGTTAACAATCCGATGAAGAGAGCTACGCTTGAGACAGGATTAGAAATCCAGGTTCCCATGTTTATTAATATTGGAGATAAAATTAAGGTGAATACCGATACCGGAGATTACCAAAGTAGGGTATAACCGGATAACAAAAAATTAACTGCCCATCATTATTTTATACTGTTCTTATGCTATCAACCGTCATATTATCTATTGTCACATTCTTACAAAATCTTAAATTTGAATATATCTATACAGGCGTGGCAATTTATGTTGGAATGTTGTGGATTTTTTATGCTGTTTGGCTTTGGCATGATACAAAAAAGAGATTTTCTTCAGAGACTCTTCGTACATCTGTTTGGTTTCTAACAACGATAACCTTTTTCCTTGGACTGATACTCTACCTAGTTGCACGCCCTGCAAAAAAAGATGACGATGATAGCTGGGTTAGTTTAGAACGATCCTACTTGGTCTATGAAACCTATGGAATGGGAGATTGTACTTGCGGAGAACATCTCCGACCTGAGTTTCTTAATTGCCCTACATGTGGACACCAGCTTCGGGAGAAATGCAGTAACTGTGAACAGATTGTTGATGTTTCATGGAAGAGATGTCCATTTTGTAATACCGTTCGAATTGAAGAGCTTGAAGAAGAACAAGTATTTTCTAAGCCATCATTTCCCATATATATGTGGAAAAATCTTTTACTTGGTATTTCTGCAGCCAGGAGTTGGATGATGAAAGATGCGAGAATCAGCCTTAAAAAGGCAAAAAAGATTGAGAAGAACATGCGTAAGCAATACATAAATATGAAGAAAAAGACAGTGAGCAAAACTCAAAAATCAACTAAAAAAACAATTTCGAATAAATCCCCAATAGTCTCGACAGTAAAAAAGCTGCTTTTTGTTGAAGAAAAAGTCACTTCTAAAAAGAACGTATGAAAATACTAAGAGATACTTTAGCTAATGGTGCCAAACTGGTCCTGTCAGATTTGCGGGATTCAAATAGTCTTACCCTTTTTATCCTCATTCAATCTGGAACAAGAGAAGAAAAAATTCCGGGACTTGCTCATTTTATTGAGCATGCAGTATTCAAAGGCACGAAAAAGCGACCAAGTGCATCGGTAATAAATAATGAGATTGAACGGGTTGGAGGATATATGAATGCAGCTACTAGCCAGGAGTTTACTGAATATTATATTAAGATTCCAAACGAATTTTATGAAAAAGCATTTTCAATCTTAAGCGATATTCTTGTTGATGCAACTTTTGATGAAGCAGAACTCGAAAAGGAAAAAGATGTGATTATTGAAGAGATCAATATGTATGATGATATGCCAATCCGAAGTGTATCGGACACATTCTATTCATTAGTTTGGCCTCAAAGCTATTTAGGCCGTTCAATTTTGGGAACACCTGAAACAGTAAAAAGTGTTACTCGTCAAGATATTCTTGATTATGTCTACACAAACTACACACCTTCCAATATGATTATATCTATAGCAGGAAACTTAGCTGATAAAAGGATAGAACAAGCTGCATATGAATACTTTGGACATTTCGAACAAAAGAATGAGAAAATTGAGACTGCAAAAACAACACATATTTCAGAAGCTGTACCAGAAAATATTGCAATCGTTGCAGATGATGAGGTTTCAATACGATTTGAGAAGAAAAATGTCCGTCAAGCTCATTTTTGCTTTGGAATTGAAAGCTTATCATATAAAGATGAAAGACAGCATGCACTCGATGTGGCAAGTTCACTGCTTGCTGAGGGATCAGGTTCATATTTATGGCAAAAAGTGCGTGAAGAATTAGGAGCTTCCTATTACCTAAACTCTGAAATTGATGCATTTGCACAAACAGGAATCTGGTATATTCATGCAGGAGTAGACAAAGATAAGCTTGTTGATGTCATTCAAATTATTAAAGCTGGAATACAAAAACTAAAAGCCGCATCATTTAATACGGATGAACTGGTGAGAGCAAAAGAATACCTTAAAGGGGATTTGGTAATGAATTTAGAAGGGTCAGAAGAGATTGCACGAAATAACGCTCATGAAATCCTGGAACATAATATAATCATTCCACTTGAGGAAGAAAAAGTTCTTATCGATGCGGTAAATCTTGATGAGGTACATAATATAATAAATAACTTGTATAGTAATCGAATATATTTCAATATTTTGACAAAACAAGCAGATATTCATACACTAAAGGAAGTAGTTCATCTGTCTTGATTTGATTGCGAATATTGTAAAACTTCTTCTTATTTTCCTCGTGCAATCGGCAATATTTATGTGGGTCCTCAAAAAAGATAATGAAGACTCAATTTTCATTTGGGATCTCTATTTAGGAACAAACATTGTTGCGGCAATTATAACTGCTGGAGTGGGGAGCAACTCAGGGATATATTTCCCGGTTTATGTCTTATCCCTTCTTGGTATATATTACATTGCATATACATGTTTTATGTCAGAAAAGAACCTGGCAAAACTCATGCATTATGTAGGAATTAATATCCTTACACTTTTTGGGTTTCATCTTTTGTTTTCATTTCAATTCTCTTTAGCATATTTTCTCTTCATACTTTCTTCTATCTATCTCATCTATTACCTCTATTATTGTAATAAAGGATATATGGGAATCTATGTTATTCCACTACTATATTATCTTTCTCTATTTATCGATAATATACCATTCACGAACGATGCCTTAGCATTGTTTGTCCATTCCATACAACGAAATATCTATATGTATGATCATTTCGTCATTTTGATACTTTTCATTTTCCTGATATATTCTGAAATACGGTTTAACAGATTTATTTTCTTCAAGCAAAGTGACGAAAGTAATCAATATGAAAAAATTTTGAGATATCGTGTAAGAAGTAGTGATAATACTACTTTTCAATCACCCAAAGTTACTATATAATACAAACACATTAACAAGTCACCATGAAGCTATTTTTAAAAGATATAATCCATAAAAATAAGCAGGAGTTAGAAAAAGAACAGGAAAGGGTAGAGCGGGAAATTAAAAATCTTGAAGAAAGTAATGAAGCCCAATACAAGTATAACAGTTTGCAGGAAGTAGAGATTGAATCTCGTGCTGAAGATGCAGAGATTCAAGAAAGTAATATTTCAATTCGCAATACGTTGGTCGAACATCTCGCTCAGGTGAAACATGCTTTAAGCAGAATTAGAAAGAATAAATACGGTTATTGTGTCCGCTGCAAAAATCCCATTTCACCTCAAAGACTTGCTGCAAATCCTGCAACTATATATTGTCTAGAATGCGCTGAATTCATAGAAAGAGAAAATGAAGCGGCTTGATGTCCTTGTTTCTAAGAAATATGCAATATCACGATCATTTTCATCCTCGTTAATAAAGAAGGGGAAAGTTCAATTTAGAGGAGACGCGCTTTTAGAACCTGATAAAAAACTTAGTGAATTATCAGTTGACCAGATATATATTTCAGATGACGATCTTGTCAGGGAGGAAGTTCCTACCTGGATAGAAGCGGAAGAAATACCTTTTCATTGTCTTTATGAAGATGCACATGTTTTAGTAATAGACAAAGAAATTGGTATGAGTGTGCATACATCCGCATCTGAGCATCATCATACAGTCCTTAATGGCCTTATATGGCGATATATTGACCTGGAAGAAAGATTCAAAGGGTTTCGTCCCGGAATTGTCCATCGATTGGATAAACAAACATCAGGAGTACTCATTATTGCTAAAGATAGGCCAACCCAGGAAATGCTTGCATCACAGTTTAAAAATAGGGAAGTATATAAAGAGTACTGGGCAATTGTGACTGGTGTAATTGATATAGATGTAACAATTGATAAAGCAATTTCCAGGAATAAAGCAGATAGAAAAAAGATGGGGATATATGATAACGGCAGGTCTGCTCTTACCTTTGTTTATCCCCAAGGAATATACAGTGACCAGAAGGAGAAATACACTTTACTTAAACTCGTTCCTAAAACCGGAAGAACGCATCAACTTAGGGTGCATCTTAAATCGATTGGTCATCCAATCATTGGTGATACAATTTATGGGGGAAAGAGTTATGAAAGGCTCATGCTTCAAGCAAAGATCCTTCGGATTCGAATTCCTGAAAAAGGAGAAATGGAATTTATTTCACAACTTGATCCTTCATTCGACGCATTTTTAGCACCACTACATCATACTGCTCTTGATGAAAAAACGAAAAGTAAAGCGGGTACATTCTGAGAAAAAACCGCATTATGGCATACGAAGGATTGTTTTTGGAATCATCTGCCTTGCAATCGGAAGTATCGTTTTATTTGCTGCAATTTCAATAAATTCAGCTGCTTCTAATCTACTTACAATAAAAATTCATAGGTTAGATAATTCTACTCTCAATTGGAATAAAGATTGGGCATTGACACTCTTGACTGGAACAATAGATTCTAGAAATATTCTTTCAAAACTCTCCATTATATCTTTTGATAAGAATCAAATAAATTCCGTTTCTCTTCCGGAAGGAATGAGTATGATATATAACAATAATCCGGAAAATATAGATGCATCTTTTGCTCTGGCCTCACTTCAGAATAGTAGCACTGCCATGAATCATTTAGAAGAAGTAATACAACAAAATACTTTTCTGCATATTGACGGTTATTTCTTTGTCAGGAAAGATACACAAAACCCCTTTATTAATATATCCAATCCTTCACACGCTGTAAGGGGGGTAAATACTCTCTGGATTATCGGTAATACTGGAACAATTAATGAATTTTTAAGTCAGGATGTGTATTCCAACGTTCCGGTTCAAACCCTTTATACTCTTGCATCTGCGCTTTCTTCCGGGGAAAAAATAGTAACTTACCAAATTTCAAATTCTGACACAAATCTGCAAAATTTTTATTCGGATATTTCACAAAATTTTTCTGATACTTATTTAACTGATGAACATGCAAGGATTAGTATATATAACGGGAGCGGGAAGGCAGGAAAAGCTGATTTCCTCTCTCAAATTTTAAAAGCAGAAGGAGAAGTTATCGACTATACCGGGACTGCAAACAATTCAGTTACACAAACAACTATCTACACCGCAACTCCAGGAAATTTTCCTGATACCATAAAGAAGCTGCAACAGATATTTCATGCAAAAGTAGTCAATCATCAATATTCTCTTACTTCTGACATTTCCATTGTATTGGGATCTGATGTATTAAGTGTCTTTTAGAAATTGCCTTGCTTTTCTGTTTGGTGTAAAATCATTTCGCTGTATGTTATTGTTTACACATGTCCGGACATTCAAAATGGTCACAAATAAAGAGACAAAAAGGCCTTAATGATCTGAAAAAAGGTCAGATATATACAAAGATCGCCAAACAGATTGTTATGACTACAAAACAGGGTGGGGGAGACCCAAATACTAATTTCTCCCTCCGTATGGCTATAAACAAGGCGAAATCTGTAAATATGCCTTCAGATAGTGTCGAAAAAGCAATTAAAAAGGGATTAGGTGAAGACAAAAATGCGAACTTAATAGAAAATGTTACATATGAGGCTTATGGTATCAATGGCGCAACTTTTCTCATAGATGCACTTACGGATAATAGGAATAGAACTGCAGCAGATGTCAGAATGATTGTTGAAAAAAATGGTGGAAGGATAGTCGAGTCAGGAAGCATATCCTGGCAATATGATATTCTTGGCCTTATCACCCTTACATCCCAAACTGAAGAAGAAAAACAAGCAGAAATTCACAGAAAATGGAATGATACAACAACGATTCGTAAAGTACCAACTGGCCTATCTGTAATTGAAGAATTTGAACTGCAGTGTATTGATATTGCTGGTGTGAAGGATTTCATAAGTGAGAAAGAAGGAGAAGTATATACAATTTCAATATATACTCAAATGGATAAGTTAGATGCTGTAAGAAAAAGTATTGAGTTTTTAGGATATGATGTTGAGCAGGCTGAAATAATAAAAAAGGCGCAAACTGAAATATCTCTTGAAGAAAATGACATTGAAAGAAATCAAAAATTGATGGATGCGATAGAGGAATATGATGATGTTGATACTATTTGGACAAATGTTACCAACTTATGAGAATTCTTGGGATAGATCCTGGAACTGCAACAATGGGATGGGGAGTAATTGACTGTAAAAAATCAGTATCCAAATTGGTTGAATATGGTGCTATATTAACAAAATCAACAGACCAAATGCCTCTTCGGCTTGAACAGATTCACGATTCTCTTCATGATATAATCCGGATGTATAAGCCTGACCATTGTGCAGTTGAAGAACTTTTTTTCAATAATAACGCGAAAACTGCTATCACAGTAGGGCAGGCGAGGGGAGTGGCTCTTCTTGTTGCACAACAAGAACAAGTAAAGATATATGAATATACACCTCTTGAAGTGAAAAACGCATTATCAGGGTATGGAAGAGCTCAAAAGTCACAGATACAAAGTCTTGTAAAAATGATGCTGAAAATGGATGAGATACCAAAACCTGATGATGCAGCTGATGCACTTGCCATTGCTATTGCACACACACAATATGAATCGCAGGCAATGCGATAGCATATTTATGATATAATTAAAGGGTATTAATACAGTATATGATAGGATTATTGCAAGGTATTCTCTTTTTTAAAAACGACTCTAATATCATTGTGATGGTTAATGGAGTAGGGTACAAGGTTGAGGCGGTAGCAAAGCTCCTAACCTTTAATGAAGGAGATGAGATTCTTGTGTATGTGTATACCCATGTTCGGGAAGATGCAATCAAGTTATTCGGATTTTCCTCTGAAGAAGAATTAAAAGCTTTTGAGATGCTTTTAACAGTCTCAGGTATTGGACCAAAAGGTGCTATGTCTATCATTTCTGTATTAGGAGTTTCCAGTTTGTATGCGGCGATTGTAAATGAAGATCCTAAAGTGTTTAAAGCTGTATCGGGTATAGGAACGAAAAATGCAGAAAAAATTATTATTGAACTCAAAAACAAAATCAAAAAGGATGAAAGGATCCAGATAACCCAGGAAACATCTATCCCGGCATTACAACATAGAGAAGAACTTGAAGAAGCATTGATTACTCTTGGCTACTCAATAGCCGAAATAAAAAATGTTATGCTACAAGTGGAATATTCTGAAAAACTTCCTGAAATGGTTCGTCATGCATTACAATTACTTAATCGAGTATAACAAAGATGGCAACAGATAAGAAAAGAATTGTTTCACCCGATTCTGTAGAAGGTGAAGATGAAGAAAAAAATATACGTCCCCGCACATTTAAAGAACTTATCGGAAGAGAAAAGGAGATCGAAAGTCTTTCCATTCTCATTAATGCAGCCAGTCAAAGAGGGGATAGTGTAGACCATATACTCTTTCATGGTCCTCCAGGACTTGGAAAAACAAGTCTTGCTCATGTTGTGGCAAATGAAATGAATGCAGCGATTCGGGTTACATCAGGACCTGCTATTGAACGTGCAGGAGATTTAGCATCTATTCTTTCAAATCTCAATGAAGGAGATATTTTATTCATTGATGAAATTCATCGAATGAATAAAGTTGTTGAAGAGGTACTCTATCCGGCTATGGAAGATTTTGCTTTGGATATTGTTATTGGAAAAGGACCAAGCGCAAAAACACTCCGAATTGATCTTCCTCATTTTACAATCATTGGAGCAACAACCCGTGTGGGCCTATTAGGTGCTCCGTTGCGGGATCGATTTGGAGCAATTTACAGACTTGACTATTATACTCCTAAAGATCTTGAAGAAATTATTAAACGTAGCGCCCATATATTTAGTGCACCAGTTGAAGATCAAGCTGCAAAAGAAATTGCACTTCGAAGCCGTGGAACTGCGAGAATAGCAAACAGATTATTGAAGCGAGTTAGAGATTATGCCCAAGTAAAAGGGGATGGAAATATTTCATTAAAATCCGCTAAAGAAGCTTTAGATATGTATGAAGTAGATAAAATGGGATTGGATGAACTTGACCGTAAAATCCTTCATGCTATTATTGATAAGTATAATGGTGGTCCGGTAGGTCTCTCAACAATTGCAGCATCGGTATCTGAAGAGATAGATACCATCGTTGAAGTGTATGAACCATATTTATTAAAGATTGGATTTTTACAACGGACTCCAAGAGGAAGGGTAGCAACAAAGCATGCATATGAACATTTAGGAATTGAATATATAGTAAAAGAAATGCCGCATCCACTTTTTACCGATACAGAAGATGAAAAAGTTTAAAGTATTAGCGCTGGCTTTTATTGCAACATGTATCACATGTATTGTTATTACTTCCAGCCTTTCATTATCTCTATTAGCCATCTCTATATTCCTCCTTTTCTATTTGGGAACAATGTGGGTACTTGATTTTGATCTTTCTTTTGCTGGATATGTTACCAACCTATTATTCCCAAGTCTTATCTTAACAACAATTACAGTTGCTATTGCAATATATGTCCCAAGATACAGCTATCTTTTTCCAGCAGGAGCTGATTTTTTCTCCTATTTCCTACTAATTATCTTCATCCTTGGTTTTAGTTCTTATGCATTGATTATCTCCATGAATATTTTTAATGTATCACGCTACAAACGACTTCCTTTATTGCAGGCAGCACAAACTGTGATCTATGTCTTTTCATTTGCAGGTGGATATTTGTTACTAAATCTTATCCATCATTTCTATTCATCAACCTGGTTTATCTTACTTCCGTTATATCTATTAACCTCAGGATACCTGTTTTTTATAAACAATTGGAGTATAAAACTAGGGAATAAGGAAAACCTTATCTATTCACTTCTCGGGATGTTTATTATCTTTCAGATATCGGTTGTCCTTCTTTTCTTCCCCTTAATCTATTATATCTATCCGCTTGCGATAACACTTTGTATATATATCTTTAATGGGATATTGATTCATGCTCACAAAAGAATATCTCTCAGGCGTGCAGCATATGAATATCTAACACTTGGTATTATCATGGTGACTATTATCTTTCTCACCTCACATTGGGGAATTGCGGGGAATATTATCGGGCTGTAGATTGTTGATTGTTCCGAATGAGGTTATTTCCCCGATGAACTACCAAGGCAAGAATTGCACGAGCATGTCTAGGCTCTATATTACCATGGTTTATGAAATAGGGGAGACCAATATTTGGAAGCGTTCTTTGTACCAGTCTAACAAAGCGTCTATCTTCTTCTAGTTTTTCATGGCCAAATTCTCTATGAATAGAATGCACTTCATCATAAACTGGTTTTAAATATTTTTCATATTCTAAAGGATGTGTTTGAAAAATATACCATGCTATTTCCGGATGGACTCCAATAAGTTCGTCATCCCCATCAAGATGTACAACAGTGTAGTGTCCGTGGCAATGACCCATTGTGGTAGCATCAACATGAGGTCCGTATTCAAAAGTTCCTCGAATTGGGCCAGTAATACTTACTGGTAGAGTATTTTCTGAAAAATGTGATTCTATTAAGAAAGAATGGTCTTGAATCATGATCGTAATTCTTTATATCAAATTACTTGTGATTTACGATGAGCTAGTAGCATCAGGAGCGCAATCCTTTGTTCTAATGAAATGTGCAATTGTGATGTGTCATACCCACAATGCCTTAATAACCTCTCTGAACAGTCGCGGAGTGTACCTTCATCATTTCTTCCTTGGATAGCTAGACTAAGAAGTAGGCCTAATTGTCCATTGAATGCAATACGCTCAATGCTATGTATTGCATTATACACTTCTCCTTGGATTGGGATTTCAATTGGTGTCCCATCGATGTTAACAAAACCAACGATGACCGCATCATTATCAATATTGCTTATTCCATGCTGAATATATCCTGTTCGAAACATAATCACCTCTTCTTTTGGGCCGTTATAGCCTTGTGGATGTAAATCTGAGTGACCGTCACCGTATGCCATGATTTATATTGCTAAAGTATTCAGCATTATAGCATTTATTATGAATTTTCTCAATAATGCTGGGCTAGAATTTTGTATCGGGGTATAGCTATGTTCGCTTTTAATGCAAAAGAAGGGGGATCGCAGCTGATTTTCTGGCCTTCAATTTATTCCATCTTATCTTGCTTAATTATTCTACTTCTTGTATATATTGTGCAAGAGAGTAGAGAATAAGCTGAAGTAGATGTGATCTTACATTACCTTTAATAGTACCATAAAAATCAGGGAAGATATTTGGTGTAATTTCTATTTCTCTATCTTTCTCATGAATTAAATCTGGCGAGATTTGGTTTCTCATTTCATCTGGAAGATAGAACCCTAAATGTTTCCCATATAGAACATTTGTGTTTCTTAAGATTGAGTAATAGAAAAGCCCGACTTCCTTACATTCTTCTTCAACGGATAACTTATCATATCGGTTGATCAAAAATTGTTTCCGTTCTTTCGAAGAAAGCTTGTCGTACTCATCTTTTCGTACACTTACCAATCTATAGTTTTTCAGTAAATGCAGTGAGGAGAGGTTATTGAAAAAATGAATAAAACTATTACGAACACCATACGTATCAATATATTGTTGCTTAAGCTCTTTAAACCCAGGGTAGGTAAGGGAATCAAACCCTTGACGAATCATTTCTTCTCCAAGCCAAGTGTCAAAGTTCATCCTTCCATGTCTATACTCTTTAGGCGCTGCAAGGCTGTCTATGAGGTTTAAAAGAATATAAAACTGGGTAGAGGTAGTTGGTATCCAATATTCAAACAACTCCTTATTTACAAGCTCTTCAAGCCGCATTTCAAAGGAAAGACGAATATAGATGTCTTTTATCCTATTTATGTCTGACCTTTGTAATATGATCTCCCATTTCTTGTTATATGTGGCTTTATCAATAGTTAAAAATTCCTTTAATAAAGTGAAGGAGTTATCACGAATATCTTGTTCATTCAACATTAAGTAGTATCAATAAAGTAGTCCTGATGGCCAGTAATTGATGTAACAACGAGGTTACTTAGCAAATTGTAGCATTAGAAATTAAAAGATATCAACAAAACAATGATTGTATTGTAAGTAAAAAATAATTTAGATGTAGGAAAAAGTGGGGAATAGGGGGTACATTACAAATCCTATAGTGGCTTATAGAAAAACTATAGGCCTATCATCCGTATCATGAGAGTGCTAATTGTGGATAAGTGTGGATAAGTCAAGAATAGGTAAAGCTAAAATAATTGGATATATTGAGTAAACTAATGAGTAAATGTTTCAAATTTATCTGTTATTAAGCCAAGAGAGAGGAGGTATCCTCTCTCTTGGTAGACAGCTATAAAACAGACTTAAATTGAACCGAGTATAATCACCCTTATACTCGGTTATGGGGAAGAAAAACTAGAGAGGGGCAGCCTTGACACTTTCCATAACCAAAACAAAAAATGAAAAATAAATCTTTTATATCTTTTTATTTCCAATAAATAACTTTTATAATTCTTATATTTCCCTTATATTTGCAACATATTATTATCTATTCTTCCTGTGACTTAGATTTTTACAAGTCTTGTATGTAGTACAATATTCCTTTTAAAATGACTAGGCTTCCCCTATTCATGGGTATTTTCGGGGGAGTCAAGAGTCTGGAAATCAAAATTGCTATAAATCTCTATTTTGAGGTTATTTTGGGGTATCCAAACACTACTTAAGAACACAAAGGCCTTTAAAACGCATTCTAGGGCCTTGAGGGTATTAAGGCTGACATGACAGCTAAATGAAGTAGCGGTGATTTATGAATTTGTGATATTCGTTAAATGAAATGCATGTACATACAAAATCTCGCTTTTTGCAGCATTTTGTACATCTTCAATATATGATTCAAATCGAAGTCTATCCCATCTATCGTTGTACGCAGGATTTATAGCCCTAGCATTATTAACCCTTTGATCAAATACATCGATAACTAGCTTAATTGGAACTAGGGGTCCGGGATTTGATGTTTCCCACTCATATAGCGATTCCTCTATTTTTTGTGCATCAAATCCGCCTTCATCCAACCATCCTTTAAATTTCTTTCTTTCATCTAACCATTGCTGGCCTAATTCTCTGAAGTGAATTTCATTAGGAGTTTCACTTTCATTAAATCCTTCTGTCATGAGTAGAAATGAATAATGTATTCTGGGAAGTATAGCTATTTATGTATACAAATGCAATTATATCTATGTTTTCTTGTATTATGAAGGTAAATATACATACATCACAGATAGAATACGTTTGCAAAACACTGTAGTTATAAAGAATAAAGTAGGGTAGATTGTGATTTTGCTCCTCTCTCCCCTACTTTATTCTTTATTCTAACTGTGGCGATTATGTGGAGATCTTGGATTTGATACTCTTTTATTTAATCCTTCAAGTAAATTTATAACTGTCTGTGTATCTTCTATTTGCTGATCAGTATCTGGATTTTTAGGTTGATTTAAAAGTTCTTGAAGTCTACTATTTGCGTCAGACAATTTCCCAAATCGATCTGAAGTATTTGCAAAGAAATCTTCAGGGGCAGCAATTTCCGGTAGTAATTCTTCACTTTCCATATGAATTTATATGATGTAATTACTGGGAAGTATAGTCCTTAAAATGACTGAAAGCAAACAGGCGGAATATAGCTGAATATATAAGCAAACACATTAAATATTAAATTTTTACACCAATCCTGAACTTTACTTAATCCTTTTGGAAATGGTTTATCTTTAAGGAAGTTATTTCTTCTCACCTGCCATTTTTGCATTGTTTCAGAATTAGGTTTAGTTATATGGTAAGGAGGATAATTTCTTATAATATAAGCCCATTGAACTATCTACCATTCTTCATCAAGAGTAAAGCCTGTTATACCTAAAAACGGGATCGCAAATGACGATAAGAAATATTTTAGCCTTCTCAATTCTTTTACTACTTTATCTTCGTAGAGTTTGTATAACTTGCAAATACTGCAAACCTATTCTGGCTGAACCATCCATCACAAGTAAAGAGTGTAAGCATTGGCTTTGTTGTAGGAGCCATAATCTGGATATCCGTTGGGGGAACTACTTGTGTCTTTTGTACGGTATATGTGAATTGGTATGAAGCCGTATAAAGGGTAATAACATCACCGGATTTTAAAAGATGGATATTATGAAATACAGTATCCAAATCATGTCCGAATATAACAGTATTACCTGAAATTGGATTTGGCATAGAAGTGCCATAAGCAAAGTTGGCAAGTGTTGGAGATATTGGCCATGAGCCATTTGTTGCCTCTTTGGATTCAGTGACAAGCAGATCAATTTGGCTATTTGGAATTACGATATGTATCGGTTCTGATAGCGAAATTTGTAAATGATCCGCCTCTGTCTTTAGAGCCTTATTAAACTGTTGTACCTTGCTATTTGATGCAAGAACAGTAGTAGATGTAGTCCTTTGAGATGCGATTGCATCGAGGAATGAGGGAACGTTGAACCATGAATAAACATGGTAAGCTACTACTGTTCCGGCAATTATAAATGCAATTGATGCAATTAGTTTTTCTTTGACCATTTCTTTGAAGCTTTTTCAAAGATAAAATAAGCAGCAGTCCAAACAACAAATGCACTTAAAACTGCAAGTGCCAGTGTTGTTACACTGATTGTGCCTATAAATGGCAATCGGCTTGTTTGTGGCAGTGTGCCTGTTGAAGCTCCGAGAACAACGCCGGTAACGGATGCTCCTAATACTTTACCCGTTGGGGTAGCTATTGGATTGTACATAATTGTGTACGATAAAATAAATTACGATGATTGAATTGCATATCTAGAATTTTCCCAGCTCGTTCTTTTTAATGGAAACTTACGTAATACCAAAACTTCAAATCCGGATTTAAGGAATATAAAAACATTCAATAATCTCAAAAAATAGATTAAGGGAAATATTGCAATTATTTCCGGCCTTTTTTTTGAAATACTTGTATAACTACAAAGGATGACCATAGTTACAATATCTGCAAGAAACAAATATGAAAGTACATTCGCATTTCTCTTTATAACGCTTAGAGAGATTAGAGCTGCTAGTTCTGCTGTAAAAATCAAGCTATCGAGTGTGAAGTATAAAATTAATAAATCGGTTTTTTTAGGTGGAAATGATAATCGCTTTTTAGCAACTTGATACCATCCTCTATACCATCTGTTAATCTGTTTTAAATATACTTTCAAGTTTAAGGGTTCTTGTGTCCATACAATCATTTTTGGTTCATATACAATCTTTCCTTTGAATTTTTCATGCATTTCAAGTGTCATATCATAATCTTCAACCAGCGTGTTATTCTTAAATCCTGTTTCATCTATCATAGCCAGATATTTTGTATTAAAGCATGATGCACATCCCGGAAGAATCAATACAAGATTTAGATATCCCTCTACCCGTTTATACAGATCTTGTCCGAATCCGTATTCAAATGCACGATAATGGGAGATCCATCTTGCTTTCATTGTTTTTACTTGTCCTGCAATTGCCATTAGGTCTTTATGCTTCCTATTCTTTTTGATTGATATTCGTAATTGTTTCTTGAAATCTGGGTTAAAGATTGTATCTGCATCGGTAATTGTTACCCAGGTGTAGTTCTCGAAAAGATGAAATTCTTTCATACCTCGTTTTAAAGCTTCTCCCTTCCCTATCCCCTCATCATTTGTCAAAACATTGCTTTTTAAGTAATTCGTTGCAATTTCAGCCGTTTTATCATTAGAGCCGTCATTCACGACATAG
Source organism: Patescibacteria group bacterium (assembly GCA_025450075.1). Lineage (GTDB taxonomy): Bacteria > Patescibacteriota > Dojkabacteria > JAKAPS01 > JAKAPS01 > JANWIC01. The sequence continues at coordinate 46,378 of JANWIC010000014.1, forward strand.
ACATCTCTATATGAAAAACCAGCTTTCTTAGCGGACTTTATGGTATGTTCAATAACAAGCTCTTCATTGTGGGCGGGAATGAGGAGTGCAATAAGATGTTTTCGCATCATGCGTCAAATTAAATATTATTATAGGACAGCGGCAGATTATACCTCTTAGGTGGTAGAAAGTCAATTAATATTGTTGCGGAAACGATAGTAGGATTAGTGTGGTGAGTTGTCTTTTATCTTATAAAAACGTATTAAAAATGCAATTTTAAAAAATTCAAAAATATCTCTTATATAATATTTATTTGCTCCAACTTTACTTTTACCAAACTTACGTTCATTAAATGTTATGGGGTATTCAATTCCTTTTGCGCCTGCTTTAAGAACGGTAGATAGTAATGATAATTGAAATGAGTATCCGATTGCATGAATGTCTTTAATTCTTTTATCAAGAAGATTTTTTACACGTATCACTCTATATCCTGAGGTACAATCTTTAATGTCATAGATACCAGCAATATATCGTGCAAGAAAATTTGCTGCTTTACTGTTAAATACACGAAATCTTCCCCACTCTTCTGGATAGGAACCTCCTTTGATATATCTTGACCCAATAACAAGATCGTATCCTTGTTCGATTTTTTTTAACATAGAAGGAAGAATGGATGGATTATGTTGTAAATCTGCATCCATCATGACAATAATATCTGCGTGCAGTTTTTTTGTTGCATATATCATGCCTCGTTTATATGCCTCACCTAATCCTTGCTTCTTTCCATGGATAAGATAGATATGATCATATTTCTTTTGTTTTTCTTTCACAACACGAGCTGTTCCATCGGGAGAATTATCATCTACAATAAGCTGCAATAGAGTGTAAGGCTGAAGCTTCCCTTTAAGCCTTGCAATCTTATCGATAAGAATAGAGATGTTTTCTCTTTCATTATATGTAGGATTGATGATAACAATTTTCTTTGGAAATTTATCTATGTCCTTCATTATTTGGATCAATTTTCATTTTAAAGTTAGTTACAACGATTGCAAGAGTACTAAGCTTATCAGCAAGTATACCTATTTCATCTTCATTCAAATTATATAGTGAAATTTTTATCAATATGGATTGTAAAAATTGATAATAGATCGGATTATGTTGCTCAAGTGCATCCAATCCATCACTTATAAGTTGCTCATCTTCCGTTTTAAAATTCTTCAAATTTCGGTATATCATACTAGGGTCAAATTGCTCACCGGTATTTATTACTTGAGCATATCTCATATCTGCAAGGATAAGAATTGCAATTAAATCCTGTGAATATTGCTCAAGTATAGCTTTAAAAATGGTTCTATGTTGAGGATCAATGTTATCTTCATTATAAGCAAAAAGAAATCTTTGAAATGGCCCATGATGTTTAGGATTTATACGCAGTACTTCTATTGCTTTCCTATTTGCCACTTCATAACCTTCTTTTTTTTCTATATATTCTTCTAAAATATCTATACCTACTATCGGGGTGCCGATTGTTGAATACAGTATTGTTTGTTCATTCAACCTAGTCTGGCGGTACAATGCGTAGAAAAATATTCCTATGATAGTATTAAGAGCTGTTTGTGCATTTTCATTAAAAAATTCCATTTTGTTTGCAATACGCATTGCTAATAGAGGGTTGTATTTTTGAAGTTGCAATAGCCCATTATTCGCTAGTAGGGTAATTATGTATTCTCCCTCATCGTTCGTTCGTGATAAAGCTTGTTCAATTATATGTTTAATCTCAGGGGGGATAGCCGGAAGTCCAGGTACTGCCATACCATCATTTATAGTGGTTTGGCCATCAAGAATTCTTTGCCTGTCCAGGCTATATGCAGTTGCAACCAAAATTCCATAAAGA
>JANWIC010000015.1 GCA_025450075.1 Patescibacteria group bacterium
ACTAAATGAAGAAATTATTCTGTTACATTTTGACGAAATTCGTCTGAACGGTTAAGTATTGCAAAGGCAGTATTCACGTCTTTATCATGAAAATACAAGGTTAATTCTGTGCTTGTAGAAGTAAATTCACACACATTTATATTCTCCCAAGCTAGTTTTTTTAAAATCGCATAATATACACCCGGGATATCTACATAATTGCTTTTTAATTTTATTGTAATGGATGAAAGAGAGTTGTTATTTGAAAGTAGGGTTTCGTGAGAGAAAATTTGTTTAATCATTATTTCCATCTCTTCACTAACTATAATAGTGGTTTCGTGCACTCCGCGAGACTGGTTACAAAATACATCTTTTTTCCCTTCAACATATCCCATTAACTGATGTAGTTTTCCTTCTAAACTATCCGTATTTTTGTATGTATATTCTGCCAAATGCATTCTGACAGTCAAATCTTTGATGACCGTTGTGGAAAAAAGTGAAATACTGCTGGATTGAATTCTTGTAGCAAACCGTCTAATTGCCATATTAATAGCAGGTTCTCCGACATGTTTTTGCGTTATTTCTGCAACTTCTATTTTTAGATCTCTTGCAAGTGCTGAAGTATTCACCAGATCTTTTAGCAAAGCTTCTTCAAGAAAAGGTCTGTTTTTAATTATGGTTTCAACTGCCTCGGATACGCTCAACATGTTATATTCTTAACAAAAGTTTTATGTATTGTACAGCAACTCTATTTTCTTGACAACATGCGTTCCCTCAATTATACTTCGTTTGCCTTTATTGAAGATGGGTTAGAAAACCTGATACAATTGGCAACATAACCAATATATATGGCAACATTAAAAGACCTTCGGGCATTCCGATTACAAAAACTTGAAAAACTAAAAGAACTTGGAATAAACCCATATCCATCAAAATCACACAGGGATACTGAAAACAAGACAATTATTACAGGATATGAAAAATTTGAAGGTAGGGAAGTTACCGTTGCTGGAAGGATCACCTCTATCAGAACACATGGTGGAGTATGTTTTATCGATACAAAAGATCAATCCGGAAAAATCCAACTATATATTAAACAGGAAATTCTGGTATCTGTAGATCATTCAAATAATGAGCTTAGATTCGATGAGATTGACTTACTCGATTTAGGTGATTTTGTTGAAGGGCAAGGAAAAGTAATAAAAACCCCAAGAGGTGAGATATCTGTTGAGTTAACTTCGTTAAGACTTCTTACGAAGGCAATCAGACCAAGCCCAGCAGGATGGGATGGATTAAAAGATAAAGAGACCAGACTACGAAGAAGGTATCTTGACTTGCAAATTAATGATGAGGTGGCAAAACGATTTGAAAGACGGTTTAAATTCTTTGATGCAAACAGATCGTTTTTAAAAGAACATGGCTTTGTCGAAGTTGATACTCCGGTGCTTGAGCATGCAACAGGAGGAGCAGATGCAACCCCTTTTGTCACTCACCACAACTATCTTGATGAGGATTTTTATCTACGCATATCTACTGAACTTTTTCAAAAACGTCTTGTTGGAGGAGGAATGGAGAAAATATTTACCATTGGCCCTAACTTTCGAAATGAAGGATTAAGTGATGAACATCATCAAGAGTATGTCCAAATAGAATGGTATTGGGCGTATGCAAGCTACAAAGATAATATGCAGCTTGTCAAAGAAGCAATCAGATATATAGCACAAGAAGTATATGGAAAATCCCAGTTTACTACCCGTGGTCATACATTTGATTTACAAAATGAATGGGAAGAAGTTGATTATATCGAAGTTTTAAAAAAGACCTATGGACTAGACATTTTCCATACTTCACTCGAAGAATTAAAAAGAATTGCGCAAAAACATCATGTCGCAATTGATGCTGATGCAAATGATATGCGAATTATTGATGCTTTATGGAAAGATATTCGAAAGAAGATTTCGGGACCGGCATTTCTTATCAATGAGCCTGCTTTCATGTCACCACTTGCAAAATCTAAACAGGAAGATTCGCGGTTAACTGAGAGATTTCATGTAATCCTTGCAGGAAGTGAACTTGGAAATGGATACTCGGAATTAAATGATCCTCAAGACCAGCTTGACAGGTTTAAAGATCAGCAAAACGCTAGGGAATCAGGTGACACTGAGGCACAGATGCTTGATATAGATTATGTTGAGATGCTTGAGTATGGTATGCCGCCATGCAGCGGATACGGACATAGTGAGCGTCTTTTCTGGTTCTTTGAAGATATTCCCTCCCGAGAAGGTGTTATTTTCCCTCAGTTGAGACAGGAAATCGATCAGGATACTAGGGATATTTATCCAGAGCTTTTTTCAAATGGAAAAGCGAAAAATAATGATGGGGAAGTAAAACAAGATTTTTCCAGAAAGTTGGTTGTTGTATTAAACAAAGAACTTCCATCATGGCAGGCAATGAATGCTTTATCCCATATTTCAGCATTTATCGGAAACAAAATGGATGTACCATTTGATACAGGAAACAATTTTATCACAAAAGATGAAATTGCCCATCCAAGAAATTCACAATTTTCTTTTATAATCCTATCTGCAAAGCCGGGGCAATTTCAGAATTTCATAAACAAAGTTAGAGAATCAGGGCTTTTGTATCATGGATTTATTCGTGAAATGATTGAAACAACTGATGACCGTGAAATTGAGAAAATACTTTCTCAAAAAAATGATACCGATATTGAATACTTAGGAATAGGTGTATTTGGATTAAATGAGGAAGTTGATAAACTGACCAAGAACTTCAGTTTATGGAAGTAATATGAAACAAATTTCCTATTATATGCAAAAACTAAAAGAACAATCTTTTAGTATCCCTTTATTTTTAATACTTGGAATTCTCGGATGCGCGCTTTTCCTACGATTAAGCCTTTTTTCTCATTGTGGCCTTGATTGTATTGTGTATGTTAAATGGTATGATTTTATTAAACTTCATCAGGGACTTCACGTATTTTCATATAATTTTGCAGATTACAATGTTCCTTATCTCTATTTGCTCCTGCTTGCTACTCATATACCCCTCCAAAAAGTTATTGCTATTAAAACTTTTTCTCTATTATTTGACGGATTGCTGGCATTTTTTATTTATAAGATTGTAAGAGAGAAATTAAAAAGGGAATATGCGTTTTTAGCCGCTGTTTGTGTACTATTTCTTCCGACTGTTTTTGTAAATAGTGCATATTGGGGACAAACCGATTCGATTTATGCTTCTTTTATTCTTGCAAGTCTATATGCCTTTATAAAAGAAAGATCATTTTTAGGTATACTATTTTACAGCATTGCTTTTGTGATAAAGCCACAGGCGATATTTTTTTTTCCAGTTATATTTATACTTTTCCTTCTAGGAAAAATACGAATCAAAGATTTTCTTGCACCGATACTTGTCTATCTTACATTTAGTATTCCAACATTAATCGCAGGGAGATCAATATTCTATATTGTTGATCTATTTAAATTGCAATCGCATCTATTTCCTGGACTTGCATACAACAGTCCGAATTTTGCAATATGGATATATGCTACATACCATGAATGGGGAAGAGCACTTTTGATTTTTACCACGGGTATCGTTCTTATCATTAGTTATATAGTTTATTTAAGTAAGAAGCCATTAACTAATGGCCTTCTTATCCAGCTTAGTTTGCTATTTACTCTACTTATGCCATTCTTCATGCCTGGAATGCATGACAGGTATACCTATCTTGCTGAAATTCTTTCAGTGATCTATGCATTCTATTACCCAAAGTTATTTATTGTCCCAATACTAATCCAAGTCGCATCATTTATAGTCTATATGAATGTATTGTTCCAATTAGCAATAATCTCTCCACAGATTCTTGCATTTTTTATGCTTGCAGCAATTATCATTGTTGCAAGAAAACTCTACTCCGAACTATTTTAATATCTTGATCCGGAATCTCATTCGTGCTATAGTCACAGATGCTATTTAAAGAATTTTTTATGAAACACGCAACTGTAGACACTGTCCATCTTAAAAGGACTAAAATGATTTGCACAATCGGACCTGCAACTTCTTCTTATGAAGCATTAGAAAAGCTCATTCATATCGGTATGAATGCAGCGCGTTTTAATTTCTCTCATGGGAAATATGAGGAATTTGAACAGATGATCAATGATGTAAGGACTATCGCAAAAAAACATGATAAACCTGTAGCAGTAATACAGGATTTACAAGGACCAAAGAGAAGAACTGGTATTATGGAAGAAATGACACTTGAGCCAAATGAAAGAATATATTTGGGAGAAAAGCCGGATGATGCACTTCGTCATATTCCAATTCAATTCAATTTCATCCCATATCTGAAAAAAGAGCATGCTATCTATTTAAATGATGGTTATCTGAAGGCAGAAGTAGAAGAAGTACATAACGATTATGCAATAATCAGATTTTTAAACAGTGGATCTATCTCTTCGAATAAAGGGATAAATATTCCTGATCTACTTATTGACAAGCCATGGGGAACAGAAAAAGATCTACGTGATATCGATTTTGGAATTAAAATGGATGTCGACTATATCTCTATGTCATTCGTCCAAAAGGCTGCTGATGTAGAGCGGGTAAGAAGCATCATCAACGAGCATAAGGCTAATATAAAAGTAATAGCAAAAATTGAGACAAAAGCTGGAATTAAAAATATCGATGAAATAATCGATGCCGCTGATGTTATCTTAATTGGAAGAGGAGATCTAGCAATTGAAATTGGACTTGAAAATGTACCGATAAACCAAAATATAATTATCAAAAAATGTAAAGAAAAAAAGACTCCAGTTATTGTTGCAACACAAATGCTGGAATCTATGATTCAAAACCCCCGTCCAACCAGAGCTGAGGTAAATGATGTTGCAACAGCAACAATTGCTGAAGCGGATGGTGTTATGTTGTCTGCTGAATCAGCAATGGGGAAATATCCATTTGATGCAACTGAAATGATGAGAACCATCATCAAAACAACTGAAAACAGGCTGATTGAAGATGCATCAGATGACTTCTTGTATAAAATTCAAGAGAAATCAAGCAATATAGAAGCAATAGCCTCAGCAGCCACCCTAATTGCAAACCAAATGAAGAGCGATATCTTAGTTGTTGCTACCGAATCAGGCAAAAGTGCACGATTTGTATCCAGCCTCAGACCCCATAAAACAATTATAGCAATCACTGGATCAAGAAAAGTTTTTGACCAGTTAGCAATCATGTGGGGAGTTCGAGTCTTTTTGATTGACAGAAAAGTTGATTCTATTGATGATCTTATCGATTCAGCTCTTGAAATTCTTCATAAAGCGCACTTTATTGATAAGGGATCAAAAGTCCTATTCATGACAGGATTACATGTTGGAGTAGAAGGGGAGACTAACTCACTTCGAATTCTGGACATTAACTAAAACTCAATATATGAAAAGGGTCGGTAACGACCCTTTTTTATTCAACAAAAAAGGGACAGTCGGAAGACTGTCCCTTTCAGTATTTTCTTTTTACATCCCTGTTTCTACTCTGTTTCCATAAAATTCTTTATCTGGATTGATAAACTTCTTATAGATAATGAATGCTCCTAATGGGATTGCAAATAGTAGTAACCAA
>JANWIC010000016.1 GCA_025450075.1 Patescibacteria group bacterium
TGGTTGTTACTGCATTAAGTACTGCTGCAATAACCAACCAGGCAGCCGGATCTTATACAGAAACAATAACAACTGGAGGTGGAGAAACTGGCGTATTGGGAATGGTTATTGTATCAAATGATCAGGTTACTGTTACTGCAACTGTTGGACCAACAATTTCATTCTCACTTTCAGGAAACTCCTTATCTATTCCAAATTCTGGAAACCTTGCGCTAGCTGCAGAAAGTGTTTCAAATTCTATAACCTTAACATTATCTACAAATGCAACAAACGGATTTGCAGTAACAATTCAAGATCTTAATGGAAACAGCTCGTCAAGTTTGTATAGTGCATCAGCGGCTCATACGTTTGCACAAGCACCTGTTGGAAATGCAGCAACACTTGCTGCAGAAGGTTTTGGTGCAGGATCCGTATCAGCAAGCTCAGGAACCATTCCAGCCCAATTTTTAGCAACGACTAACCAGGTGGGAAGAATCACAACAAGTGCGGTAAATTTCTGGACTGGTACCGGTGCAGTAAGTGCAGCAACAGCAACTCCATTTTTCGGAGCATATGCTACAGCAACAACTCCTGCTGGAACATATACTGATACCGTTACGTTCATTGCAACAGCAACATTTTAATCTATAATTATGGTTTTTCGTCATCATGAGGCAGAAAAGCTTCACTATTTCATTCTTCTCAAATTTTTCTTATTCTTTATTGGTGTAATTATTTTTACTTTCCATATTACCCATCCTTCTTTTGCTGCCGAAAAACTTCCAGATTTAACTGTATCACCCTATTCACGGGAGTTAACATTTAATAAAGGAAGTATACAGCCCCTTACGTTTACTTTGAGAAATAATACACAAGTACCCTTACAGGTTAATATATCCTATGTTAATTTTCAGGCACCAAATGATAAATCCGGTACTCCTGAATATTTTTTAAACAGAGATAATCATGATCCTTCTTTTTTTCCATCATCCTGGTTTTTAGGTCCTTCAACAGTGCAATTACCTCCTAAAGGATATCATGTTGTAAATGTTACATTGAATGTCCCATCGAACGCATCTCCGGGTGGTCATTATGGTGGAGTAGAATTTGAATCTTTACGTGGAACTCCTTCTGATCCAGGAACTGGAGTTATTGTTACGGGGAAAATTGGTGTACCAATTATCATGACAGTGAACGGGAATATTGTTGACCAGCTAATCATTAGTAAATTTACAACACTGCCAGATGTTTTGAATATTATTTCATTACTTCATTCAACTGCATGCCCTAATTCTACTGATTGTCATCCCTTATTTGATTTAGAATTTATCAATCAGGGAAATATTCATGAGTCGCCAGTTGGATATATTGATATATATAATATGTTTAATGCGAAAGTACTGACTATACCTTTTAATACTTCCAGAACCCTCGTTTTACCTAACAGCACAAGAGGATATGAGATAAGCTTTGATTTATCCAAGTTCAGTGGATTGAAACTGGGTTCCTATACTGCTAAACTGAGTATTGTGTATGGAGGAAAAAACATTTATCTGGCAGCTGAGTCATCTTTCATGATTCTTAACTGGGCATACCTGATCATTATGATCTTTTTCCTTCTTGTATTGATAGCATATATTTATGAAAGAAAGAACAGTAAAAGAAGGATTAGGAACAGAATTCGTTAAGTTATTCTGTTTTATTGTTCTTTTCTTTGCTTGTACAACAAGCTTTACGGTATATGCAGATAATGTATTTGTCACAACCCACGTTCCCTTAACCACAGAGTACAAGCAGGTGATTGCTGATAATTCACTAGTAATCGCTTCTCCTACCTCACTTCTCATAAACCAGACAAGTATCATTACGGTAACTATTCGGGGAAACAATGATGAAATTCTTGCAAACCATACCGTGCAAATTGGCGTAATAGGCGTCAATGGAGTGAAGCTAACTCAATTAACCACTGTAACTGATGCATATGGAAATGTGACCGCAGAGCTGAATTCCTCAGTACCAGGACAATTTGAAGTATATGCAATTGATATGACCTACAAAGAATCTGATAATGCAGAGATTCTCCTTTCCCACACAGCAACAGTCGTATTTACTTCAAATCAAATTACCAACATTATTACTCATATTGTCTCAACGCCAACACAAACACCAACTCCTTCCCCATCACCAATCAGTACTGTCATTCCAACTCTTACCCCAACACTTATCACTATTCCACAAACAACAGGTGTAATTGATGAAAACGGCAATGTATTCCAGTTTGGCGTATGTGATTCATTCGTTCTCTTTCTGTTGACTATGATTATCTTCCTCATTCCTTACATTTGGATTTTGAAAAAACATATTGAAAAGCAGAAAAAGATACAAGAATTTGGTGTTTATTCCATCATACTCATTATTCTTGCATTCCTTTTAGAAGCATATTGTTTTCCACTTATCATAGTTGCGAGTATATGGATTGTTGTCTTAGGAATACTTAAAAAAGTATTTCCTGCAAGTTCTACAAGCTCTGGCGAAGGTATTCCCCAGTAAAGCTTTTATCACATTTCGCAACTGAGGCGATATCTCCCTGAATGAGCAGTTCACCTCCTTGATCACCTCCATGAGGACCTAAATCAATAATCCAGTCGGCAGATCTGATAACATCAAGGTTATGTTCAATAACAAGAACAGTATTACCCTGGTCAACAAGTTTTTGGAGGACATACAGAAGCTTATCTACATCAGCAAAATGAAGTCCAGTAGTCGGTTCATCGAGGATATAGAAAGTGTTGCCGGTTGAACGTCTTGAAAGTTCTGTAGCAAGCTTCACACGCTGCGCTTCCCCTCCGGACAGTGTCAAGGCACTTTGTCCTAAACGAATGTATCCAAGACCTACATCTTGGAGTGTTTCAAGTTTGTTTTTAATGCTGTATATATTTTCAAAAAATTCCAATGCTTCATCAACAGTCATTTCCAATACATCATAAATGCTTTTCCCTTTGTATAGGACAGAAAGTGCCTCTCTATTGTATCTTTTACCATTACAAACATCACAGGTTACATATACATCAGGCAAAAACTGCATTTCAATTTTCATTACTCCATCCCCCTTACAATTTTCACATCTTCCCCCTTTTACATTAAAACTGAATCTTCCTGGGGAATAACCGCGAATCTTTGCCTCTGGAACATTTGCAAAAGTATTCCGGATATCGGTAAACATGCCTGTGTATGTGGCAGGATTAGAGCGTGGGGTCCTTCCGATTGGAGACTGGTCAATAGAAATGACTTTATCAATATCATCATATCCTTTTATCTGTTTGTATTTCCCTTCTTCTTTATGAGTGCCCATGATAAGATTCGATAGACTGTTATACAGAATCTGATTTACAAGAGTAGATTTACCGGATCCTGAAACTCCTGTGACACAGGTAAATGTTCCTAACGGTATTTTTACGGAAATATTTTTCAAGTTATGTTCAGATGCTCCAATAATTTGAACCGCATCCTTTTTGCTTTTTCGATGTTTGGATCGAATCTTACTTGTATTATCTTTTAAATATCTTCCGGTTATAGATTTCGGATTTTTTGCAAGTTCTTGCCATGTTCCAGTTCCGATGATCTCTCCCCCTAATTCACCGGCTTTTGGGCCAAGATCGATAACATAATCAGATGCCTTTATGGTATCTTCATCATGTTCAACAACAATAACGCTATTTCCCAGTTCTTTTAATGCATTTAGAGTGTGTAGCAGTCTTTCATTATCTTTTTGATGAAGACCAATTGATGGCTCATCAAGGACATACAAAACACCTGAAAGTCCTGTTCCGATTTGGGACGCAAGACGAATTCGTTGGGACTCTCCACCGGATAGTGTTCTTGCAGAACGATCAAGAGTTAAATAGTTAAGGCCGACTTCATCTAGAAATGTTAGCCGGGAAAGAATTTCCTTCATAATTTGTTTAGCAATAACGTTCTCGTTCTCAGATAAATGTGAAGGGAGAGATGTAAAATATGAAATGGCATTTCGGATGCTTTGATGTGTTATATCAATGATTGATTTATCATTTACGCTGACTGCTAAAGCAATCGGGTTAAGTTTTTTCCCTTGGCATTCCGGGCATATTTTATCCCGCATAAACCTCTCAATATCCCTTCTAACAAGGTCAGAATCTGTTTCATCATATTTTCTTTTTAATGTTGGTATTACTCCAGAAAAATTTGTATGGTACGTTTTTGTTATCCCTTCCTTTGTTGTATAGACTATGGATATATCCTTTGTTGTACCATACAGGATCGCATTAAGTTGTTTTTCATTCATTGATCCAAGTTTTTGTTTTAAGGTAAATCCATACATCCTTCCAAGTTCAGCGAGCTGGAGCATAACCCAAGATGAAGTGCTAACACTTCTGTTCCATGGGAACAATCCACCTTCTCCAATTGTCAGATTCGGGTTATATACGAGTTCAGGATCAATTTCATTCAATACTCCCAATCCCTTACATAATGGACATGCTCCAAACGGTGAATTAAATGAAAAGGTATGCGGTTCAATTTGAGGAATTGAAATCTTATCATATGGACATGCAAGATTTTCACTAAAAAATGTAGCAGTATTTGTATCAATATCCAAAAAAATCATTTCTCCTTCCGAAAGACGCACAGCTGTCTCTACTGAATCTGTTATCCGTTTCCTTAGTTCAGAATTCTCATCTTCTGTTTGGTCTTTTGATAGCACAATCCTATCTACAACAATTTCAATTGTGTGGCTTTTATATCTTCCCAATTTTATCTCTTCATCCAGTCCATAAATTTCTCCATCAATTCTAACTCTTGCAAATCCTTTTGCATAATGTGACTGGAGAAGAGAATCATATTCTCCTTTTCTGTTTTTGATAACTGGAGCTAAAATCATTCCTTTTATTTCTTCCATTGCAAGGATTGCATTTGCAATATCTTCAATACTTTGATTTTTTACTTCCCTATGGCATATTGGGCAATGCGGATGCCCGACTCGTGCAAACAGTAGTCGCAGATAGTCATAAATTTCGGTAATTGTTCCGACTGTTGATCTTGGATTATGACCTGAAGATTTTTGGTCAATTGAAATTGCCGGTGATAACCCATCGATATAGTCGACATCAGGTTTTTCCATAAGTCCCAAAAATTGCCTTGCATATGCGCTCAATGATTCAACATATTTTCTTTGCCCTTCTGCATAGATCGTATCAAAAGCAAGCGATGATTTCCCGGATCCTGACATGCCGGTAATGACGACTAATTTATTTTTTGGAATTTCAACATCAATATTTTTCAGATTATGGACACGCGCACCTTTTACTGTTATCGAGTCTTTCATGACAAAAAATATAGTATAGAATAGGATTTTATCAAAAATGGAGCTATTTTGGAAGATTGCATACTCATGTTTGAAGCTATATAATCTCTCCACTATGTCAAACGAAAGAAATATATTACTAACATTAGATTGTGATCGACCCAGAATCCCAGGGGTTTTTAGGACACTTGAGAATTTAGGGATTATTACCATGGATAGAAAACCGGTATTCTTTGATGGGTATGTATGTATACCTATTAAAGAAGTTAATATCGGAGCATTTGCAACATTAGGTGAGGAAAATGGGATGTTTAACGGAATTGGTGCTGCATTGTGGTTACGGCAAATGGTAGATGTTGTTGCGATAATGCACGACGGCACACAGCTAATATTTTCACTTTGGGAACAATATTATGAGTTACATAAATTTAATCCAGTAGATGGCAGTTATGATAAGATGGAAAGTAGATATAATTTAACATATGATGGCAAGCCATTTTGTATGTCACTTCTTGGAACAATGGGGTTTGATATTGGTGAGGGCTTACAAGCATATACAATTACTGAGCTTTATCTGTATGTGCCGTTAGATGTAGAATTGTCTCCACTTGAACCAGGTGGTATAATCCCCTTTCCACAAATGGATACTAGCTGATCATCTTAAAATATATTGCTTTTGCAAAAGCCTCCTCATATCCATCAGCAAGTTGTTTAACAGAAAAAAGGTTTTCAACTCGTTCACGTAATATTTCTGGCTTTTTCTTTCTAGCATCTTTAATATGTTTTGCTACCCTTTCGATATACTGCTCCTGATCTGGAGTAATTAAGGTATCCGTTTCATATATTTTTAAATCATTCGTCTGGATGATGATACCTGTCTTACCCAACAACTCCGGAAGTGCACCTTTATCAGGTGCAATTACGGCAGTTCCTGATGCCATTGATTCTATCGATACTAATCCGAATGGTTCATGCCAAAGATTTGTCATAAGGGTAACATAGGCATTTCGAAACAATTTGCTTTTTTCTTGTATTCCTAAAGGTGGATAAATCTTATCGTTTTTTTTTACATATGGCTGGATCATTTTTTGAAAATACTCTTTTTCATATACTTCATTTTGCATACCCATTAATCGGATAGGAAATCCAGCCTTATGCGCTGCATGAAGGGCAATATGTGCCCCTTTTTCTGGAGAATATCGACCAATCCAAAATACATATCTGTTTGGGTTATAAAATTTGGATGGACTTTTCGAAACTCTATACTGTTGGATATCAATGGCATTATATACAGTCCCTAAATGCTGCCTTTTCATAAATGTATAGTATCGCTTTGCCTGGTCATGGCTGATGGTAATAAAATAATGTCCAAGGGATGCTAGTGAGGAAACAATATCCGGTAAATGATCTTTTGCTGGTCCGTGGAGGGTGTGCACAATTGGAATATCATTAGTTTCCAGCATAATATCCTCATTGATTGAAATTTTTGCAGGAGAACTGGCAGAATCAAAACGTTTGAGCATTTCCTGGCTATGCAACGCAAGAGTATGGTCCCAAATAAGATCAGGTCTTGCGGCAATTGCTTCTTTGTATGCCCTTTTGTTTGCCTGATGCTCTTTAATAAAAGATTCTCCAATCCCTATTGCCTTTTGGACTACAGGGACAAGGTGCGCTTTTGTTTCTGAATCTCCTGATGCAAAAAGATAAACATCATGCCCACGTGCTACGAGTTCGTCCACTGCTAATGATATGACTAATTCTATTCCTCCATACAACTGTTTGCTCCCTACAACAGGAATAACAGTGGGAGCAATGACACATATCTTCATGCAAAAATGGTTATGCGTAAGCAGTATAGTACTTATTTGCTGGGCTTGTCCGTGATGTATCTCACTACTATTCTACCCAACTGAGTCTGGAGATCGAAGTTATTCCAGATTTAGTTGTAATGAGTTTGAAATTTTTGGGCACGATTGTTGTTGATCCTTGTTTTGTGACAGTAATTAAATCTTCTGTTGCAATATTAAAATCTGCATTGCTTTGGTCAATAAAAGCGATGTGTTTCCCATCCGGAGAAAAGACCGGCATTGCATCTATTCCTTGGTGGACTAGAATTTTTGATTGGTAATCTTGCAAGAAAGCACTTTGCGGGTCCTTCATATCAAAATTAGAAAGATTGAAAGGCATCATATATACATCAATATGGGAATTTGTAACCAAATCATTTGATTCTCTTTGTGTGAAGGTAAGATATGTTCCATCTGGAGAGAATGATGGCTGCAGTGATCCGGAAAAATCAGGTGTGAGGGCGAAGCTCTGCTTGTTTTTACTATCTAGAATATATAGCTGTGCATAAGGCTGTGGTTGGTTTAATGCATAAATATATTTCGTATAGACAATATAGTTGCTGTCTAACGGATAATATGTCGGGTCAGCATCTCCGCCGGTATATGGATAGCCGTGGGTTAATTGTGTCGCTGAGGAAATCAACTGATTTTTCATTTCAAATACACTTAAGTCTGATACACCGGAAACAAATTTACCTTTATCAGATATAAATGCAATCTTTGTTCCATCAAAAGAAAATGTTGGGTCAACGTACCATATCTTTTGGTATAAATCATTATTATTTATCTGCTTAGTCAGCGCTTTGACACTTCCGGATGTCAAATCAATTAGGTTGATATTTCCAAAATTATTATCCAGCTGAGTTGTGATTGCAGATTTGCCATCAGCTGAAACAGAAGCTTCATCAACTGACCCATTATGGGTAATCTGCATAATAGTAGATCCGGAAAGTTTCCATAAGTTTTTGTTTTGAACAAAATAAATCGTTCCGGGAATTGATACCTGGTTTGAAAGAGTTACATTTCCATTTGATGTCGTCTGTTGCTTAGTAATATAGCTGACAATTTTTTCAATTGTTCCGCTAAATTTTGCTGTACCTATGACTATTACTGCAAGAATAAGAAGGCAAAAGATTAGAAAGATAATGCAACAGGAATCTTTTTTCTTCGGTTGTGTATACTCTGCAGTTTGTAACATAATTAATGGGTAAATATTTGATCAAATAGCACTTTAATTTTGGTCATGTCTGGTTTGACAATATCTTGTTTTCCATCCGGAGAAAGTCCGTCAGAAGAATAAGTAGGTGGCGAGAGAATATATCGATGGATATCTTCTGTCTTAATGCTTGTCAAAAGAGGTGCAAGCTGTGACAGTTGAATTATGGACATGTCAGTAACGACACTTCCCTGCAGTTCATTTGCTAACTGAGGAATTTTTGAAATGACATTTGAATTCTCAATCACTTTTTTAAGTTGGAAAAGAACCTGTTGTTGTCTTGCGGAACGACCAAAATCTCCTTGCAGATCTCCATGTCGTGATCTCACATACTCAAGAGCATGGATTCCTGATAAATGTTGAGGACCTGCAGGAATGTACAACCTGATTGCACTATATGGATCATTTCCTGATATATCATTTGGATATACATCATCAAGGACAGGATGGTTTACATCAATATCAATACCACCAAATGTATCAATAACTTTGACAAATCCCTGCAACCCTACCCATGCGTAATAATCAATGTGAACTCCAAAATCTTTTTCGATCGTTTGTCTTGTCAGTGCAATACCGCCAAATCCACTTGCCTGATCAATCTTACCGTATCCTCCACTTACTCCGTCAATTGGAACCCAGAAATCTCTTGGTATTGAAATCATATTTACCTGATTCGTTTTTGTATTTAATGACACAATGATTATGGTTTGAGTTAATACGTTACTCGGGTTAAATTTCGCATCATTATCACTTCCTAATAGAAGGATATTTAAATATTGCGGTCCGTTATATGTATAGGTTAACCCCTGTTCAGTTTTAGTCCGTGGCACCTGTTTTTGTGTAGCTTGAAGAAGTGTTGGTATAACTGCAAGATAGGATCTGAAATAGAAGGCAATACCTGAAATGATCAAAATGAAGATGAAAATAATGAGGCAGCATCCATACATGTGTCTTCGTTTAGGTGGCTGTACAGCTGATTCATCTGGTTTTGGTATCGTAATATCCATGAAAAAAAGCTCTTGAATTGGTAGCTTTGCGTACGTATATTATGATAGATTTCCCAGCTTTAGGCAAGTTGTTTAAAAGAGTTTAACGTAGACTTTCTAATTCTTTAATCTCATCACGAATTTTCGCAGCCTGTTCAAATTGCATGTTTTGTGCAAAATAATGCATCTGAGTCTGAAGCTCATTAATTTTCTTTTCGAGTTCTTCTGGTGGAATTTCTTCAATCATCTCCTCTGCAGCGATTTTTTCCTCTGCTGTACGTTTCAAGGTCACTTTTACTTCTTTAATTATTGCTGTAGGTTCAATTCCATGCTTTTTGTTATATGCTTCCTGGATATTTCTTCTTCTGTTTGTCTCATTTATTGCTCTTTCCATTGAACCTGTTATTTTATCAGCATACATAATGACAGTTCCTTCAATATGCCGGGCTGCTCGTCCGATAGTCTGGATTAAACTTTGTTCAGATCGTAAAAAGCCTTCTTTATCCGCATCAATAATTGCTACAAGTGAAACCTCCGGAAGGTCAATACCTTCCCGTAATAAATTGATACCGATTACTACATCAAATACCCCAAGCCGAAGATTCGTTAAGATTTCAGAACGTTCAATCGTTTCCACATCAGAGTGGATATATGATACTTTTATCCCAAGTTCAATGAGATATTCTGTCAGTTCTTCTGCCATTCGCTTTGTAAGTGTTGTAATAAGAACGCGCTGATGTTTGAGAATTCTTCCCTCAATTTCTTTTATGAGATTGTCGATTTGATCTTTAGTTGATCTGATATCAATTTGAGGATCTACAATTCCTGTAGGACGAATGATTTGTTCAGTTACTCCATTTGCAGGAAATTCAACCGAATGGACTTGTTTGCTTGCTTCATTCGCAAGTCCTTTTTCATAATCATTTGGAGTTGCTGATACATAAATTGCTTGATGGATTCTGCTTCTGAATTCTTCAAAACGCAGTGGCCGGTTATCTAATGCTGATGGTAGTCTGAAACCATATTTGATAAGTGTTTCTTTTCGAGCCCTATCCCCGTTATACATTCCTCTAACTTGCGGAAGAGTCATATGAGACTCATCAACTACCAACAAGTAATCATCAGGGAAGTAATCCATTAATGTCGATGGAGGAGTACCTGCAGCTCTTCCTTCAATATGTCTCGAATAGTTTTCAATACCGTTACAATATCCTGTTTCTTGCATCATTTCCAAGTCAAACGTTGTTTTTTGATGCAGTCTATATGCTTCCAGCTCATACCCTGACCTTTTTAATTCTTCTTCTCTTTGAACTAATTCTTCCTCTATAGTTGAAAATGCATTTTTCATCTTATCAAATGGAGTAACAAAATGTTTTGCAGGAAAGATTGTTAACTCTTTTGGTCTTTGCTGAATTTCACCTGTTAGTGGATCGATGAGAAGAATGCGATCTATCGTGTCTCCAAAATATTCCACTCTTACTGCCCTATCTTCATAACTTGGGAAAATATCAAGTGTATCACCTTTTACTCGATAGGTTCCTCGCTTGAATTCAATATCATTTCTGTTATATTGTAAATCATTCAAATGAATTAAAAGTTTTGACCTTTGATAGCTGTCCCCCAATTTTAGAGTCCTTGCCATAGCAAGATAATCTTCAGGATTTCCAAGGCCATATATGCATGAAACTGATGCGACAATTAATACGTCTTCTCTTGTTAGCAGGGCTTGGGTGGCACTGTTTCGATATTTTTCAATTTCTTCATTGATCTGACTTTCTTTTTCAATATATGTATCTGTTCTTGGAATATATGCCTCAGGCTGGTAATAGTCATAGTATGATACGAAGTATTGCACGCTATTCTCTGGAAAGAATTCTCTAAATTCTGCTGCAAGCTGTGCCGCAAGTGTTTTGTTGTGAGCAAGCACTAATGTCGGTTTTTGTACTCTTTCAATGACATTTGATATGGTGAAGGTTTTTCCAGTTCCCGTTGCTCCTAAAAGTACCTGATCGCTTACACCTTTTTCTATACCATAGGTAAGCTTGTCAATTGCTTTCGGCTGATCTCCTGCTGGTTTAAATGGATAATGGAGTTTAAACTTCATATTATGCCTATAATGAACACATATTATACTATGTTCTCCTATCTTGAGACAATCTGCACCTTCTGGTCAATATATTCATTTTCATGTAGAATCAGGGTGCAAAACTTGTATCATAGCGGTAAATCTGCTAAGATATGCCCGTTTACAACTTAATGGTCGCGTGGTGTAGTGGTCAAACATGTTTCCCTGTCACGGAAAAGATCGAGGGTTCGAATCCCTTCGCGACCGAATTGCAAATTCCCCTTAAATATCCTATGATATTTACAGTTACGAAACCCATCATGAAAAAAGACGACTTTCTTGTTTTCCTCATGCTAAGCAGTCTTTGCATTGTACTACTTGTATTTTTGAACCTCTCAATAATCTGAAATTCCTGAATTTGGAGATATATTTATTAAGTATGAAAAAAGCGAAAGACGGGATTTGAACCCGCGACCTCTTCCTTGGGAAGGAAGCATTCTACCACTGAACTACTTTCGCATGTATCTTAGCCGATAGAGAGAGTCGAACTCTCGACCTTCACTTTACGAAAGTGCTGCTCTGGCCATCTGAGCTATATCGGCTTGATAATTCATCCATCTTAGGTATAAAATGAATTGTTATGGAATTATACTAAAAATTCTGAATTTTGAACATTAAATCAACAAATGACGAGTTTAACTTATACAACAAGAGTTCTTCCAGCTTTCACCTTATCTTTATTCATTGCTTCAATTGGATCTTTCATATCTCTTCATTGGAGTGGTTTCTTTTCTAAAATCCTTTTACAGATTGTAATTGTAGTTATCTTTTTTTTCATAACCCATGCTTGTCAGCATATTAAAAAGAAACATGAGGCAGGTGCAATGCTTTTGTATGTTTGGATGTTTATTGCAGGAATGATCTTAACAGTATTCATATATGATATTTTCCCATCATTTGGAGATATCTTTGTTCTTGAAGGTCTATTTCTGACCTTTGTTATGTATGTCATCCTTACTTCCAGACTTTATGGGAAAGACAGGTTTTCGCTTCAAGCAAAATCTTTTCTTATTCTTGCTGGAATAGATATCATGATTGGATTGATCTTCTATCTCTTCTTTTCCTCCCCTCTTCTTTTGGTCATTGGAGATGCGGTAATTTTTTCCATAATATCCATACTCTTTTATGGGAAAATTGAGCATCTAATGCGAGCGGGAGAAGATGATGACATTTATTCAGAAATCTTGGGAATGTATCTAGATTTTCCTTCATTTCTTTCACATATCCGGCAGATGTTCGCGTTTATGGAAAGGAGAGCATAATGGGATTGTTTGGCCTCGTGAAATTTATCACTACAAATTTTGATAAGTACTTGTACCTAGTACTATTTATCCTTTTGTTTATCGAGGAAGCTGGAGTGCCTCTTCCGGTTCCAGGAGATATATATATTTTCCTCTCCGGATATCAAGTGGTAGTTCATCATGCAAGTCCAGTTTTTATCTTAATCGATGTTACATTAGCTTCAATACTTGGTTCCTCACTTCTTTTTTTCATAATTCTAAAAAAAGGTGAACCGCTTGTAGAAAAATATGGAAAATATATCCATATCTCAAAAGAAAGACTTGAACAAGGTAAATATTGGTTTGATAAACATGGAGAAATTGTAATTCTGGTAGGAAGATGGATACCCGGACTTCGTATTGTCCTGACTATTGTTGGTGGAATATTCCGTCTTGAATATTTTAAGTTCATTCTTGCAATGGGAATTTCTTCGCTTATGTGGTCAGGATTTTTTCTATATCTTGGTATAACATTTGGAAGACATCAGGATAAGATTTTAAATGTGTTTAAATATGTGAATACATATACGGGATATATCTTCTATCTTGTTATTCTCCTTCTGGTTACTGCTCTTTGCTACTTATATCTCAGAGCCCATCGTAGGAGGCAGGCCAACCCCAGGTAAATGATATAAAAGATATTTAAGATAAGAATTCTCAAAATGTCCTTTAAGAAGCATTCTCCAAGTAAAAAAAATATCAAGCAATTCTGCTTCTAAAATACTTCGAGAAATGCCTCTAATCATTCCTAATTCTACAAGCATAAATCTTGCTTCATTAAAAATTTCAATGGCATCTATATGGGGCATCTTTGCCATTTGTAAAATTCGATTATCTCCATTATTTACGATTAACCAAAGAATTATATTACCCTCTTCATCAATTCGTGCTCGGCCGATACTTCGTAGGCATGTTGACGGGTGTAGTTTTCCTTCTTTAAGTTGAGATAATAAATCAGTAAAATTAGTTTCTACTTGTATTTCAGGTCCCATTGGTTCAGCAAAAATCTCAGCGATGGTTGGTATTCTTGTAGATTCTTGGTCACCTGCAATGAGAAAAGCACGAAGAGCATTACGGTCTACTTCTTGAGCTGGATGGAGATAGTAATCAGCTTTTAGTCCCATAGCGATATTGTACTATATGATATTACATATCACAACAATACTCATTCTTGCAGCCACTACTAAAAATCCTATACAATGGTGATATGGTTATTAATGGAAAAACAATCGCAGAGGAAGTATATTCAGAGCTCCAAACGTTACTGGATCGATATGATGTGCCTCGAAAACCAAAAATTGCAATCCTACTCATTGGAAATCGTGAAGACAGCTTGAAATATATCAAGGGAAAAATGCGTAAATGTGAAGAACTGGGATTTTTGTCCGAACTTTTGCAATTTGATGAGACAAGTGATGTTCATGATGTCGTTAAACAAATTGATGTGCTAAATCATGATGAAAGTATTGACGGAATCCTTGTCCAGATGCCGCTTCCTTATCTTTTTATCGAAAAGAATAAAGTCCCTCATACGGAGAGTGTTACCAGATATATACTAGATAGTATCGATCCGAATAAAGATATTGATGGATTAACAGCAACAAATATTGGAAAATATGTCGCTCATGATAAAACAGGTTTTATACCTGCAACTGCTCAAGGAGTAATGAAGATTCTCCAATACATCTCAATTGATCTTACCGGGAAACATGTTGTCATCATTGGTCGGAGCCTTATTGTCGGAAAACCTATTGCACAATTGTGTCTTGAGAAAAATGCAGGAGTAACCATGCTGCATTCCCACGTGTCAGATATTTCTTACTATACAATGAGTGCTGATGTCATTATACTGGCGGCTGGAAAACCCAACCTTCTTAATCGTGAAATGGTACATGATCAGGCTGTTGTTATTGATGTAGGTATCAGCGTAACAGATGGGAAACTTTATGGCGATGCAGATTTTAGTCAATTGCAGGATTATGTGAAAGCTATTACACCAGTTCCCGGAGGTGTCGGACCATTGACTATTGCATATATTATGTATAATTTAGGTAAAGCATATATATACAACAATGACAGCACGAAAAATTCAGTATCATGAAGAAGTCCGTCAGCAAAAAATGCTTTCAATACTTAGAACAATTGTCTTTCTAAGTCTTTTTTTATGTTTTTGTATCGTTGCAATCTTTATTTTCTTTTTCTCTCCTCTTTTCCGAATTTCTCATATTACTATTTTGGGTGAAAAATATGTGCAGGGAAGCCAGATTGAAAAATCTGTCTCTTATCTAATTCATCAACCGATTCTTCTTGCACAGGTTAATGTGCCGAGTTTGAAAAGTACGTATCCTCTCATTGAAAGTGTGAGTGTGGATAAGACATTTCCCTCAAATATTACCCTCCAAATCCATGAATATCCTCCAGTTGTATTGTTCCAGACCCAGTCATTAACGTATGTCGCCTCTACGAACGGGCAAATCATTGATCGGGTAGTAAATACCAGTAATAAATATAATCTGCCGCTTGTCGTATCAGAAGAAAATAATCCTGAAGCTATTCCGATGAAGGAAATTGCAGCATTTGTGCTGCAACTGGAAAATGATAAAAGTGAATTCATCACCAATTTTATATTTTTTCCTCCATATGAACTGGATGTAAGGACAGCATCTGGAAGAAGAATACGAATGTCATTGAATAAGGATAGTGGCGTTCAGATAAGCGAAATTGATGGGATTAAAAAATATTTGGGAGAATCAAAATGTCTTTTGCTGGATATCAGATTTGACACGGTATTTTGTTCTGATGCCTCATCATAGTATAATGAGAAAAACTCAAGGGTAGTTTACAAATCCTCTTGATGTAAAAGCTTTTATTGTATATACTAGAACGTCTATATAAAAATTACCTAGATGGCGAAAAAGTTACTGACTGTGATCGACATAGGCTCCTCAAAGATCTGTACTGTAATTTCCAATATTGAAGAAGACGATAAGGTATCAGTCATCGGTGTGGCATCCTATCCTTCAAAAGGAATCAAAAAAGGAGTTGTCATAAATATTGATGATGCGACTGATGCAATTGCAGAATGCTTGGAAGCAGCAGAGCGAATGGCAGGGGTTACTGTCTCTTCTGCAATTATCAGTATTGGTGGAAAACATATTGCAAGCACAAATAATAAAGGAGTTGTTGCTGTTTCAAAAGATGAAATTTCACCTGAAGATGTCGCACGTGCAATTGAAAGCGCAAAAACCGTTTCAGTTCCCCCTTCCCGTGAAATATTACATGTGATTCCCCGTGAATTCATTCTTGATTCTCAAGGAGGAATAAAAGATCCGATTGGGATGAGCGGAATAAGGCTGGAAGTTGATACCCATATTATCTCTGCCACCTCAAGTGTTATGCATAATCTCTTAAAATGCGTGAACCAGGTAGGTTTGAGTGTCAGTGATGTGGTATTCGGCGGTTGGGTTGCAGCTGAAGCTGTCCTAACAAGTACGGAAAAAGAACTTGGCGTCATGCTTTTGGATATCGGAGGAGGTATTACAAATATCTGTATTTACCAGGATGAAGCTGTATTTTACAGTTCCAGTATCGATCTTGGAGGAAATAATATTACTAGTGATCTTGCCATTGGACTTCGATTGTCACTTACAGATGCTGAAAGGGTAAAATGCGAAGCAAATGTACTGGTAAAAAATGCTCGAGTAAGACGGGATAACACGAAGAAAAAATCAGAACATACCAAAGATGATGATAAGGATCTCATTTTAAATATTGCTGATCTTGGGATTGAAGGAGTTGGAACAAATGAAATACCTAAAGAGCTTTTTGATGAAATCATTGATGCAAGACTTGAAGAAATATTTGATGCAGTGAAAGTACAACTTGCAAATTCAGGTGTATCAGCTAAATTTCCAGCAGGAATCGTCATTACAGGTGGCACATCAAAACTTATTGATATTACAAAATCTGCTCAAAAATATTTATCTGGTCCGGTTCGGGTTGGATCTTCACAAGGATTATATGGCTTAACCGATGAAATTACCGGCGCTGCTTATTCTGTTGTCCATGGTATGATACAATATGCAGTAAAATATGGAATAAATAATAAAGAGACAGGAAATTTTGGAGATACTTCCAAAAATATTGCAGATAGAGTAAAATCATGGATAAAATCTGTCATTCCGTAAACACTGCTCACACTTTTTAGATTATACTAATACGATGTTGATACAACCAATTCTGGAGAGCAATGCAATAGCAAAAATTAAAGTTATTGGTGTAGGAGGAGGAGGAGGAAACGCAATTAATACTATGATCAAAGATCATAATATTACCGGCGTTGAATTCATTGCTATTAATACTGATAAACAAGCACTTGATCAATCTCTTGCTGAAACAAAAATTCAAATAGGAACTGAACTTACCAAAGGTCTTGGATCAGGAGGGATGGCTTCTATTGGAAAACAAGCTGCAGAAGAAAGTGTAGATCTTATCCATGATGCACTGCAAGGTGCTGATATGGTATTTGTTACGTGCGGTATGGGTGGTGGAACCGGAACTGGAGCTTCCCCTGTCGTTGCAGGTGTAGCAAGAAATCTTGGAGCTTTAACGGTTGGTGTTGTCACAAAGCCTTTTCTATTTGAAGGAAAAAGAAGACTTTCATCAGCACTGGAAGGAATTGATGAACTGAAAAATAAAGTCGATACCCTTATTGTTGTGCCAAACCAGAGAATACTTGAAATAATTGACAGGAAAGTCAGCTTTTTGGAAGCAATGAAACAAGTTGATAATGTTCTTGGCCACGGTGTCAAAAGTATTTCAGACCTGATCACAAAACCAGGTATGATTAATGTTGATTTTGCAGATGTAAAGAGCATCATGAGTGAAGCAGGTACTGCATTAATGGGAATGGGTGTAGCAGAAGGTGAAAACAGGGCAGTCGTTGCTACAAAGAACGCAATTAATAGTCCACTTCTTGAACTTTCCATTAACGGAGCAACCGGAATCCTTTTCAGTGTTACTGGTGGAGCTGATTTGTCGATGCTTGAAATAGATGAAGCAGCGCAACTCATTTCACAAAATGTTGACCCGAATGCAAATATCATTTTTGGAGCAACCATTAATGAAGAAATGGCTGACGGATCAGTAAGTGTGATTGTTATCGCAACCGGATTTGATTCACTTTCAAGCGTTAAACATGATCTGATTTCAACCGATAGGACAATCCGAATTGAACAGACACAGCAAAAGGTACAGGAAGAACTTTTTAATAAACCAAGAACTGAAAATGTTATTGAGCAAGAGACATATATTGAAGAAAAGGAAGAAACTGTTATTGAAGAAACACCGGAAAGAAATGATGTTGTCCGACAGTCAAATGAAAAAACAGAAGAAAAGGCTCCTGAACAAAAACCTGAACCTGCTGAAGAAGCACCTCAGCCCAAAAAACAAAACCCACTTTTGGATGATGATGGCCAGATCCCTTCTTTCTTGAAAAGAAGATTTATGAATGGCCAGAATTAATATCTCATGAACACTCCTGCACTTGCCTATACAGATATGTTCGTAAAAAATCTCCTGTCTATCACGGAGTCGAATGTCAGTTTACAGGATGCTTTCCAGGAAATTGATAAAAATAATCCAAAATTTATTGAACTAGAAGAGACACTTAAAAGTGAGATACTTTTTCAATATATGCATTGTATAAATATTAGTATAGCATTTAAGGACAGCAGAAAGTTTGCGCTTGGAATGAATAAACCTCCTGAAAATAGCAAAGAGCGGATGATGCTTAATATCCGAAATGTCCTTGATTATATCAATGCCTCATTTACCAATGAGCGATTTGGTCTCCCTCTACTCGTACATTTGAATAAACTTGCTCTTGATGATATTAAAGATGTTTGGGAAATATCTAAGATGATAGTCAGCGAAGGAGAAATTGACTCATCGTTTGATTTTGAGAACAAGGATAAAGTAGTTATGCAAAATGATATGCCTTCATATATAAGATCTCTTGAAGATTATCTTGCAACAGCTCAACAGCCTGACATGGTAAAAATTGCAATGATTTTTTATGAAGTATCCCACTCACATTTATTTGCTTGCGGAAATGATGCCACAGCGCTTGCAATGATGCTATTTATGTATAGGAAAATCGGACTTCATCCGTATATAAACTTCAGTAAATGTTTGAACAATTTACAGCATGTTAGACAAAAAACAATGGATGCCGAAAGTATGGAAGTTTGGCTTGAGATGTTCTTTTTTGAACTTGCAAAAGAAACAAAAGAATTACGATCACGCTTTTCCCCATTTCTTGAAGAAGTCCGAGTAGAACATACATCCTATGTCGACCTAAACCTCCGACAAATTAAAGGCCTTGCATATATAAAAGAAAAAGGAAAAATAAGTAGAGAAATTTATGGACGCCTTAATAACGTCTCTCAGATTACCTCTTATCGCGATCTTACGGGACTTCTACAAAAAGGATATGTTCGAGTAGAAGGGATTGGTAAAGGAACAAAGTATGTATTGTAAAGCTTGACTATAGGGACACTATAGGCTACAATTGATGTCGCATTATTAAAAATTTTATGTCAGATTTAGCTAATCCGGAAAAATGGCCAATGCCAGGTGAACCATTGGAACCACACGGGAATCATGATATAGCAACATTTATTAAAGATACAGATGAGGCTATTGCAGGACAGAGAAGAAATAGATTAATTATGGCTCGACTTGGGGAAGTCGCGAGTTTTGTAGTACCTGCTGGGGGAGGGTTGATTCTATCAAAAAATGATAATGCTTGCGAAGTAGTTAGTGTGATAGCTGCAATTGCGGTTTGTAGATTTGCGGTACGCATGACTGAAAGATACATAACTCCGTGGATAAATTCCCGCGCACAAGATAAACTGCGAAGAAGAGATAATCGTGCTCGGCTTTATCATTAAGATTTAAGCACCTTATCTAGTTCCTGTTGGAAAGTAGAGTATGGATATGCTCCAAAGATAACATGTCCAGTTACAGTATTTTTCTTGTGATCAATTTTTCCAATTAAGATAGTTGGTGTTCCTTGTACTCCGAGCTTGTTTCCTTGATCCATATCAGTATTCACATCATTTTGGTATTTTGCATTTGTCAGACAATCATTAAATTGTGATGTATTAAGTCCCAGGTCTGATGCGTATTGTTCAATTTTTGTTGCATCATTAGTGCTTTGGTCTGTTGTATATAACTTATCATGCATTTCCCAGTATTTCCCCTGTTCTCCTGCACATCGTGCGCCTAATGCTCCAACCATTGCATTCGGATGAATGGAAGTAAGTGGAAAATCTTTAAATACATGGAATACTTTTCCGTTATCAAAATAGTTTTGGTGCAGTGAAGGAAGTGTGCTTTGGAATAGCTGTTGGCAATATGGGCATTGGTAATCGCTAAATTCTATAAAAGCAACTTTTGCATTTGCATTCCCTTGTGTATTTGCATCCGCAAGCGAGACGGTATATGTTTGGGTAGAAACAGCTGCCTGAGTCGGAGTAGCTGTAGTTGCCGTTGCAGCAGCTAAACTTGTAGCATTTGCAATATTTGCTGCCCGTCCATTATATAGGATAGCTCCTGCTACGATGGCTCCGGCTACAATAATGCTTAATGGAATTAAAAATGGATTTGGTCTGTATTCTTTACGAGGTTTTTCTTCTATAATATTTTCAATTTCAATGAATGTTTCTTCTTCCTTCTTTCTCTTCATAAACGATTGGGATAATATACCTGCACCATTTTTACATATTATGTAGGGTATGTCAAAGTTTGACATGCATCCTTTTTGTGCTATATCATCCATATGTTTAATCATTTCCAATGAAACTGACACGTACAGAACTAAAACATCTTGAAGGGCTTTCTCGAATTGCAATTGATGCGTCTAAAGAAGAAGAATACTTTAAAAAATTAAGCACGATTGTTGATTATATCAGTGTTCTTTCAAAAGTTGACACGGAAGGCATAAAACCGACATCTCAGGTAACTAATCTTGAAAAAGGACTTCGAGATGATGAAGTTACACCTAGTATGAGCCAGGAAGATGTTTTGAAAAATTCAAAACATACATGGAAAGGATATTTTAAAATTCCAAAAGTTATTGAATAATATGATAAAAACGCTGCAAGACAAATTGAAAAACAAAGAAATTTCCAGCAGGGAACTTGCTGAGGAATATTTTCGTAATATCGAAAAATATGATCCTACATTGCAGGCATTTATGACGGTTACTCCTGAAAGAGGATTTGAAACAGCTGAGGAAATTGATAAGGCAGGGGTATATGAAGGTGTCTCTGGAATTCCAATGGCATTAAAAGACAATATCAGCGTTAAGGATATCCGTTTGACCGCTTCTTCCAGAATGCTTGAAGAATATATTTCCCCATATGATGCTACAGTGGTAAAAAGACTGAAAGGCGGATTATTAATGGGAAAAACTAACCTAGATGCTTTTGCATTCGGAGCTTCTACTGAAAACTCTGGGTATATGGTAACAAAAAATCCATGGAATACAAAAAAAGTTGCAGGTGGATCAAGCGGAGGAAGTGCCGCAGCTGTTGCATCAGGAATGGCAGTATTCGCATTAGGGACAGATACTGGCGGATCAATCCGTCAGCCTGCAGGATTTTGCGGTGTTGTAGGGTTAAAACCCACATATGGCCGATCTTCCCGTTATGGGTTAGCTGCTATGGGATCTTCACTGGATTGTCCTGGTCCGATTACTACATCAGTTGAAGATGCAGCAATTGTACTGCAGCTAATCTCTGGAGTTGATCCGATGGATGCAACAAGTGTAGACATTCAGGTTCCTGATTTTAGGGTATTTGAAAGTATAAAAGGGAAAAAGGCAGGATTACCGAAAGAATTTTTTGATCCCTCTCTTGTTGAAGGACTTGATGCTGGTGTTAAAGAACAGGTTCTTGCAACTGTTAAACGATTACAAAAACTTGGAGTTGAAATCGTTGAAGTTTCAATGCCCTATTCTGTTTTTGCTCTCCCAGTCTACTATATCATTACCCCATCTGAGATCAGTGCAAATATGACCCGGTATGATGGTATCCGTTATGGTCATACAACGCTGCATCCTGAAGATTTACTTGACTTGTACAAAACGAGTCGTGCCTCTTTTGAAGATGAGGTAAAGCGAAGAATATTTGTTGGAAACTATGCACTTTCATCCGGATATTATGATGCATATTACAACAAAGCAATGCAGGTACGAACACTTATCATTGAAGAAATGCATAAAACATTTGAGAAAGTTGATTTCATTGTTGGCCCTACTTCACCTACTCCAGCATTTGGTATTGGAGAAAATACGGATAATCCAGTTTCCATGTATTTGGAGGATATATATACCGTTACGGCAAACATTGCAGGTGTCCCTGCGATATCCATTCCATGCGGTTTATCAGATGGACTTCCGGTAGGATTCCAGATCATTGCCAAACAGTTTGATGAAAAAACTATTCTTGATGTTTCATTTGCACTGGAGCAGGATATTGCATTTGCGAAATCATATACACTAGATTTAACCAAGTTATGAAAATTCGACCAATCATAGGGCTGGAAATTCATGTCCAGCTTAAAACAAAATCAAAAATGTTTTGCGGATGCAGTGCACAATATTTTGGTGCGGAACCAAATACGCATATGTGTCCTGTTTGTCTTGCACTTCCAGGAGCTCTTCCGCGTGCAAACAAAAAAGCGTTGGAGAATGCTATTAAGGTTGGGATTGCACTTCATTGCCGCATTAACAACTTCTCAAAATTTGATCGCAAAAACTATATGTATCCTGATCTTTTTAAAGGATACCAGATTACCCAATATGAAATTCCAATTTGTGAGGAAGGATATGTTGACTTGAAAAGAGGAGACGGATCTGCTCTTCGAGTTGGAATCATTCGTGCACACCAGGAAGAAGATACCGCAAAATCTATTCATGAAGATGGATACACGTTAGTTGATGGGAATAAGGCGGGAGTACCGCTTCTTGAAATTGTTTCTGCTCCAGATATGACATCTGTCGAAGATGCAACATTATTTGCTGAATATGTTTACACAACACTTCGCTTTATAGGTGTGTCGGACTGTGATATGGAAAAGGGACAGATGCGGTTTGATGTGAATGTAAATGTTGAGATTGAACAAGATGAAAAAGATGGTAGAACAGAAAAGATAGCAACGCCAATTGTAGAGATTAAGAACTTAAACTCTTTTCGATCAATGCAGCGTGCTTTAGCCTATGAGATTTCTAGACAGCAGGAAGAATATGAAAAGACAGGAATAGCTTTTGGGAAAGGAAACAAGACAACACGTGGATGGAGTGATGATAAAGGACATACATATTTGCTTCGATCAAAAGAAGAGGCTGAAGATTATCGATATTTTCCTGATCCCGATTTACCCCCAGTTGTTTTTAGTGATGAAGAAATAGAACAACTGAAAAATGAAATAGGAAAACTACCACATGAAATTCAACAAGAATATATATCTCTGGGACTTAATGCAGATACAGCACTTTATATGACTTCTGCACGAAGTTTATTTGCATATTTTGAAATAGGTAGAAAAATATATAACAAAGAAAAAAATCTGGCAAATTGGATGAAAGGTGATCTTGCATTTGCCATAAGCCAAAGAGGATTGGATGTGAAAGATATTCAGAAGATTTTGCCGGTTGACCAATTAGTTGGACTTTTACAGCAGATTGATTCTGGTGTCATTTCCCATACAGCAGGAAAAGAAGTGCTTGCTGATATGCTTGATACCCATGAAAGCGCCGAATCTATAATTTCAAAAAAAGGACTGGCACAGGTTGGAGATAGTGATGAAATGAAGGTGATTGTAGAGAAAGTAATTGGAATGAACGAGTCAGCTGTAATAAATTACAAAGCAGGGAAAAGCGGTGCCCTGATGTTTTTAGTAGGACAGGTTATGAAAGAGATGAAAGGTAAAGGAAATCCAGCTGTAATTACCTCTTTAATCGAATCCATATTACAATAAGCATATGAGAACTGCTGCCCGCCCATCATTTTTACCTACCATGATTCATTTTGGAAAAAAGGTACTGATTTCATTAAGTCTATTCATCTCCTTTTTCGCTTTCCCTCTCCATTCTGCACTTGCCCAATCAGTTGGAGTGAATGTAGGGTATGGTGTCCAATCATTGTTTAACAACCAGATCCCTCTCGATATGAATGTGACATCCCCTACCAGTTTTGATCAGGTTCGAGTTCAATGGATTATCCCTTTCGGGCTTGCTTCTGTTGCCGGGGAAACAACGGATTTTAGTTCTCCGCTTCTTGCAGATACTCCTCTTTATGATCATTATGTAGTTATCCCACAATACCAGGGAAGATATGCAGTAACCGTCAATGTTTCAGGGGTGTACTCAAATGGCCTCCAATTTAGCCGCAGCGCAACAGTATATTTAGATATTGACTCAAGCATGAATCTGGCTAATAATATGGGAGACCGGAACCTCAGAAGATTAGTATACGTTTTAATCTCACTACTTTGTTTACCAGTGTTTGTTATCATAATGAAAAGTGCGTACAAGAGTGTAAAAGAACGATTTGAATTGTGGCTAAATAAAGAAGCATAAAATCCATGGGAGTATTTACTCACTTGCATCTACATACTGAATATTCACTGCTTGACGGAGTATGCCACGTCAAAGAACTTGTTCCCTATCTCAAAGAGCATGGATTTGATTCCTGCGCAATTACAGACC
Organism: Patescibacteria group bacterium; assembly: GCA_025450075.1. GTDB lineage: Bacteria > Patescibacteriota > Dojkabacteria > JAKAPS01 > JAKAPS01 > JANWIC01. The sequence goes on from JANWIC010000016.1 coordinate 24,551, forward strand.
ATGGAGTTATGTATGGCGCATACCAGTTCTATAGCATCTGCAAAGAAAACGGTATTAAACCAATTATCGGTTGTGAAATCTATCTTGCAAAAAGAAACAGGCTGGATAAAGATGCACGTAAAGATAGAGGTACCTTTCATATGACACTCCTTGCAAGAAACCTGGAAGGATACAAAAACCTGTTAAAAATCGTAACGATTGGCCAATTGGAAGGTATGTACTACAAACCACGGGTTGATCATGAGATTTTAAAAAAATACGGAAGCGGCATTATTGCTACATCAGGCTGTTTAAACGGCCAGATCCCGCGAGCATTGCAAGAGGGAAAGTATAATCAGGCAAAGAAACTTGTTGAAAAATTCCAGTCATATTTTGGGAAAGAATATTTTTTCATTGAAGTACAACGAAACGGAGTTGAAGATCAAAACAAGGTAAATGTATTGCTGGAACAACTTGCAATGGAAATGGATATTCCGATAGTTGCAACTTGTGACAGCCATTATATTTATCCTGATGATTATATTACCCAGGAAATATTGTGGTGTGTCGGAGATGGAAAAAAATTAAGTGATCCTGATAGAAGAAGATATGAAACTACCGAGTTTTATGTCAAAACTCCGGAAGAAATGGTCGAACTATTCAAGGACCATCCTGAATATTTGGAAAATACGCAAAAAGTAGTCAGTCTAATTGAAGATTTTGATATAACATTCGGACGGGTTGAACCTGTCTTCAATTCACTTCCGGAAGGAAAAACAGCAGATTCATATCTGCGTGAACTTGTTTTTGCTGGTGCAAAAAAGCGTTATGGAAATCCTTTACCTAAGCATGTTGAAGAGCGAGTAGAATATGAGTTAAATCTTATCCACGATAAAAACTATGATAACTATTTCCTTGTTGTTCAAGACTATATCAAATGGGCGAAAGACCATGATATTATGGTCGGTTTCGGCAGAGGATCGGGAGTCGGATCCGTTGTCGCATATTCTCTTGAAATAACAGATATTGTTGATCCATTGTATTGGAATTTGCCTTTTGAGAGATTTTTAAATCCGGAGCGTCCGAGTCCACCGGATTTTGATGTTGATTTTGAAGATATCAGACGGGATGAAGTAGTCCAATATATGCGAGAAAAATATGGAGAAAAGAGAGTGGCAAATATTGCAGCAATAGGTCGAATGAAAACAAAAGCCGCGATACGAGATGTTGCAAGAGTTATGGGAATCGACCTGTCCATTGCAGATAAGTTATCAAAACTAGTCCCATCACATCAGGGCAAATCTCCACCGATTCAAGAGGCAGTTGATGCTATTCCTGAAATGCAGGAAATTATCAATCAATCACCTGAAGAATTAAACCAGTTAGTAAAGTATGTTGCAAAAGTTGAAGGGACGGCAAGGCATATTTCCAAACATGCGTGTGGAGTTGTTATCACAACTGGCGATGTTGTGGAATTTACCCCATTACAAAAAGAATCACGAAATGCTGAAAGTATTATCACCCAATATGAAGGACCATATCTGGAATCCATTGGATTAATGAAATTCGACTTTCTTGGTTTATCCAACTTAACACAAATCAAAAACACTATCAGGTCAATCAAAAAAAACAGAGGAGAAATTTTGGATATTAACAATATACCTTTTGATGATGTGAAAACATATGAAGAGGTATTCCAAAAAGGTGAAACGTTAGGCGTATTCCAGTTTGAATCTGAAGGGATGCGAAAATATTTACGGGATCTTAAACCTGAAACCATAGAAGAAATAGCTTTTATGGCTGCTGCCTATCGTCCTGGTCCTATGGCATATATTGAGCCATATATTGATTGTAAGTTCGGGAGGAAAAAGCCTGAATACTTACATAAAGATTTAATACCGGTACTTGAGGAAACTTACGGCTATCCTATATATCAGGAACAGATTATGCAAATAGCAGTGGTAATGGCAGGCTATTCACTTGGAAGAGCAGACATTTTGCGAAAAGCGATGGGAAAGAAAAAAATAGAAGTACTGATGGCAGAACAAGAACCATTTGTAAAAGCGGTTGTAGCAAAAGGCTATGATGAGGAATTGGCAGTTAAGCTTTTTGACTATATGGTTCCATTTTCCAGCTATGGATTTAACAAAGCGCACAGCGCTTCTTATGCAGTGCTCGCCTACTTCACTGCATATCTCAAAGCCCACTATTTCCCTGAATATATGTCAGTACTTCTTGAAACTAATCTAGGAGATTTTGAGAAGGTGAACATGATTAATGATGAATGCAGGGAAAAAGGAGTAAAGATACTACCGCCAGACGTGAACCTTAGTGATGCTGAATTTCTTATTGAAAATGGGAATATTAGATACGGATTATATTCTCTAAAGGGAGGCAGTGCAAAAGCAATGGAGGAGATAATAGCGAAACGAAAATCTGGCCCATATACTGGATTAGAAGATGTATGTATGCGGGTAGATCTTTCAAAAGTCACTAAGAAAAACTTAGAACTTCTCATTAAATCCGGTAGCATGGATATGTTCGGCAAACGTTCAGCTCTACTTGCTATCTTGCCGGAGGTTTTTGAAAGGGCGCTGAGTGCAAGGAAAAATAAAGAAAATGGACAGATAAGTTTGTTTGATCAAATGAATGATTTTGAACCTGAAATCTTCAAAATCCAACTTCCAAATATTCCTGAATCTAGCGAGAAACTAAGTTGGGAAAAAGAAATTCTAGGGATATATACTTCCTCCCATCCGTTACTTGATTTTACCCAAATGGCTGATAGAAAAACAGTCATAAAGATTAAAGATTTGAAAGATCAAAAAGGAAAGAAAAATATCAAATCTATTGGTATTATCACTTCATTAAAAAAGATCTTAACCAAAAAAGACGGTAAACCAATGGCGTTTGGAGTATTTGAAGATTTAAGCGGAAAAGTTGAACTTGTCATATTTCCAAATACATACGAAAAATGCAGAGATAAGTTGCTTGTTGATGTTCCTGTTATTGTGAAAGGAAGTGTTGATGTGAAGACTAATCTTGATAAAAATGAAGAAGTAAAGTTCTTCCTAGAAGATATAGCTCAGCTTGATGATAAATTTCGGGATAAAGAACAGAAAATGACCCTGAAAGGTAAAATGATTATAGTGAATGTAAAACCTGATACAAACCTGTTGGCAAAACTTAAAGAGCTCATTAAAATGAATCCGGGTACAAGTGCAGTAAAGCTGTTAATTTCAAACAACGGAAATACTTCTGAGTTAATGCTTAAAGATAAAGTGAGCATTACTGACCTATTTCTAAAAGAATTATCTGCGGTTTCTGGTGCTGAATACAGCATCGAATAGCTATTGAATTTCCCTATAATCCGTACTATAATGCCATTGGCAAATGTATATAATATGGCAATCGAAGCATCCGATCAACAACATAACATCCCCGAAATGCTAATTGTTGCAATACCTGGGAGTGGTATTACAACTTTGTGTATTATCGGTCCAAAAAGAGGTGATAGTCAGTGTGAAGACGTAATTGTAAAGGCTGTAACTCCAACCGCTCATGCTTGTGGAGTAATTGATGTTATCAGCGGAAATAGCGAGGAATATGGTGTATTCCCAGGCACTATTCTTGCAGAACATTTCAGGAATGTTGTTGGCTCATTACCCCATGGTTTTTGGCAAAATTCACCACGAGACATTCAAGCATATTTAAGAAGAGCATTTGGGGTAGCAGATAAAGACGCATATAGAAGATTTAATACAATTGATGATAAACCAATTGAACGTGAAAAAGGATTAGTTGGTGCAGTTGGAACTTTTTTAATTTATTCTCAACTTGAGGGGAAAATTATACGTGCAGAAGTTTCGGCAGGAGATTGTAGGAGATTAACTATATATCCGTTTACTGAAAGTAATTTGTTTCTTGAAGATGGATATATAAAAGCATGCTGCAGAGAATATCTAAAAGGTATGGATTCTGAAGAAGTTGAAGTAATAACACGCGAGTTGCAAGCTGCGCTAAATGAATACTATTACGGACAGGATAAACTTGTTCCATGGATGGAATTATCGGTAAGAAGATTTATTGCTGCGTGTAAAAAACAGGGGATAAAAGTATTCGAAGGAATTAAACTTCATGAAGATGAAAAAACAGCTATTGCAATAATGAATCAGTTATTTAAAAATAGAAATCTTGTTGAAACGGCATTCGGCTTTGGTAATATAGAAGAACGTGGAAATGTAAATGTCGAATTAATTGATCGAAATCAGTATAGATTAGAAATAATGGCATCTGACGGGTTATGGGATTTGTTTCCGGAATCATTAGTTCGCGCAGTACTCCGATCTCCTTTTAGTGTGCAAAAAAAACTCTCGCTTATCTATGAAATGATCAAAATTGAAAGAGATTTAAGAAAACGGAAAGCAAAAGATGATGATTTTGTGGTGGCAATAACTGAAATCAACCCGTATTTTAGGCCATATTTAGGAAGCGTTGATGTGCAAGAATTATTAAATCAAAGCAATATTGCATATTATCTTGATGGAATGGTTGTAGATGGTAGAACTATCATGTATAACAGTCCTGAATATGATGGATTGGTTGCTCAAGTTATAGAAAAAAGGATACAAAATGTCGAATCAATCAATGAATTAGCAGCTGCAATTGATCGTATAGAAATTATTCCAAGTACCTCAACTATATGGCGATTTTTAACAGCAAATGAAGTTATTAACTTAATAAAAATTGCAATAAATGATCCTAAAAGGCGTCAAGATGCAATTAATGCAATCCCACGATCTTATGGGATAAGGCAGCGTTTTATGGATTTATTAGAAATAGAGTAACTTCTTAACAGGTTTGTAACTCTTTCGATGAATTGGAGATATGCCATATTTTTGCAGCATTTCCAAATGCAATTTTGTTCCGTATCCCTTATGTTTTGCAAATCCATATGCTGGATAAAGTTTATCCAATTCAATCATAATCTCATCCCTTGTATGTTTCGCAATAATAGATGCCGATGCAATTGCATACAGTAGCGCATCTCCGTCAATGACTGATTTTGCATGATCTGGAAATGTAGAAGGAGGAAAGTATCCGTCAATGAATGTTATCGTTGTCGGAAGTTTTGATATAATTGTATTCATTCCTTTCGTTACAGCCTTCCCTATCCCTATCTTATCAATTTCTTCTGGTTCAATAATTACTACTTCATATGTATATTGTGCTATTAATTGATTATATAATTCTTTACGTTTTTTTTCCGATATCTTTTTTGAATCATCTATTCCGTCTACGACTGGTGAGTTTGGGGTCAGAATGACTCCTGCAATGACCACTGGACCGGCCCAGGGGCCTCTTCCAGCTTCATCAATACCTAGAATTGTGTTAGTGGCTACTGAACTCAAAATTGCTTGTTCGTTTGGATGAAAATGCATAAAAAAAATCATATCATCCCCATGATATGATTCCTTAGACACACAAGGCAAGTAGAAACTAGATACCTTGGTTGGTTGGCTTATTTAGCTTTAATAAACATTGCTTTCTTACCAATTCTTTCTCTCATGTAATACAACTTTGCTCTTCGTACACTTCCAGTCTTGATGACATCAATTTTTGCAATGTTTGGTGAATGAAGTGGAAAGATTTTCTCTACTCCAATTCCATTACTGATTCTTCTCACGGTAAAAGTCTTTCTTGTTCCTGATCCTTTAATAGCTAGGACAATACCTTCAAATAACTGAATTCGTTGCTTTTCTCCCTCAATAATTTTTGTGTGCACTTTAATCGTATCTCCAACTGAGAATGCAGGAAGATTTTCCTTTAAATATCCTTGTTCAATTTTAGATAGTAATATCGTATTCATAGGTTTTTATTTATGTGTTATTGTAGTACTTTGTTCAACAATATCGACAAAGCGTCGTGCATGTACTTTTCCAGGAAGTGTTCTAAATTGAACGATTCCTTCTTTAAGGGCAAAAAGTGTAAAATCTCTTCCGATTCCAACATTTCTTCCTTTATGGAATTGTGTTCCTTTTTGTCTGACAATAATGCTGCCTGCTTTAGCAAGCTGGCCTGCATACAATTTAATTCCTCTTCGTTTTCCCGGTACATTGCCTCCTTGTCGAACTTTTCCGGCTCCGGCTTTTACGTGTGACATGTTATAGTTTTTCTAATATAAATATATCCCGTAGCACAACTGCTTTCGGTCTAAAATATAATAAATCCGGGCTTTTGTCAATATCGAGCGTATCTAATAGATTCACTCGTTTAAAACTGAATCTGTTAAATCTCTCGCTTATTTCCAGTTTTGCAATACCTTTCATTGTTTTAAACTGAGGAATAATAATGACTATTCTTCTCCCTGGCTCAAGTATTGCTGAAGCATTCTTGATTGCCGATGAAATAAGTTCATTTACCTTTTTCAGATTCTGATTATCTTGTGACCCCATCCTTAAAGGTTTATGAACTGGTTTTCCAAGATATGGTTCGGTGACAATTGCATCAATATGTTTTGATCGAAGCAACTGTGTATCTAAATATCTGACATCAGAGATAAAAAATTCGTCTTCGATATGTGAAAGACCATATTCTGACCTAACCCACTTTGCATTCGTCTTTGCATCATCTACTGTTTTTTTATCAACATCAGATCCGATTCCATGAATTCCTAATACATTTGCCTCCGTTATTATTGTTCCTCCACCGCAAAAGGGGTCATATAATCTTTTGACTCCATGTTTTGTATAAGAGAGATTTATGAGCATCTTCGCTAATTTTGAAGGAAGAAGGCCTGATTTAGGATCAACTCTGGGTTTTTTAAATTCACGCTTCTTATATTGTTTAATATTAGGGGTAAATATTTCACCCGTACTAATATCCTCAATTGCGCGTGTTCCCCCAAGAATCTGGATGAAAACCTCAGGATTTATATATTTTATTTCAATGTGCAATGCTGTAAGATCTGTAGACAATACTTTATATAGTATTGATTCAGATTCTAAAACATTTAAAATTTCAGCGAGTGACAAAAATGGATGTGACCCAAGCTGAAGTATATACTCCATTAAATGCTTTTTATTTCAATTAGGCTATATGTCTGCCTATGTCCAATATGTCTTCGATGTCGTGATTTTGCTTTAAATGTTCGAATATGTATCTTTTCACCTTTTACTTCTTTTACGACAGATGCCTTTACTGTAGTCTTTAATAATGGCTTGCCAATAGTAATTTTACCACCTTTGCTCGTCATTAGAGTTTCAAGTTCCAACACATCCTTCGGGTCTTTTATCTTCTCTATTTCAATAGTATCACCAACGCCTACTCGGTATTGCTTCCCTCCGCTTTGTACAATTGCAAAATCTGCCATATATGTATGAATTAAAGTCCAATGGATTATAGCATAGGATCCGGATTAATCGCAACTAGGTTATTCAGGGATATTATTGGGGTGAGGAGTAGTTGTCTTGAATTTCTTTGCAGTCGCAATATGCAGGTTTGCCAACTTAATTTGGGCTTTCAATCTCATGATCTCCACGTTATTATCAATTTCTTTAATTAATGCTTCTGCGCGTTCCTTTGCCTCCTGAGCACGCTGCAAGTCAATATCTCTTGGATGGATTACTTCATCAAGGAGTACGTCTGTTTCTCCTTCCTTAACGTAAAGAAATCCTTCTGATATTGCGTATTCCTGTGTTTTACCATCTTTCATATATCGCAATATGCCAGGATGCACCCGAGAAATATATGGGGCATGATTAGGTAAAATCACTTCTTCCCCTTCATCAGTAATAAGGGAAAGATAGGTTGATTCTCCTGTAAATATAACTTTTTCCGGCGTTGCAATAGTTAGTTGAAACATATTATGCTGTTAATTCGTCAATTGAGCCAATCATGTAGAAATCGTTTTCATTTCTGTCATCATGCTTTCCTTCTAATATTTCTTTAAATCCTCTGATTGTTTCTGCAATCGGCACATAACGTCCAGGTCTACCGGTAAATTGTTCTGCAACAAAAAACGGTTGTGAAAAGAATTTTTGGATCTTACGAGCACGGGACACGGTAATCTTATCCTCATCAGAAAGTTCTTCTACTCCCAATATAGCAATAGTATCCTGCAGATCTTTGTATCTTTGCAATACTTTTTGCACTGCAAGTGCCGTGTTATAGTGGTCATCTCCTACAACAATCGGATCAAGAATTCTTGAAGTTGATGCGAGAGGATCGACTGCTGGGAATAATCCTAATTCAGCGATTGAGCGCTCCAGGTTAAGTGTTGAGTCAAGATGGGCAAATGTAGTTGCTGGAGCAGGATCGGTATAATCATCTGCAGGAACATACACAGCCTGTACGGATGTGATAGAACCTTTCTTTGTAGATGTGATTCTCTCTTGTAAATCTCCCATTTCTGATGCAAGAGTTGGCTGGTATCCTACAGCTGATGGAATACGTCCAAGAAGTGCAGATACTTCAGAACCTGCTTGTGAAAATCGGAAAATATTATCGATAAACAATAATACATCTCTTCCTTCTTCATCTCTGAAATATTCAGCCATAGTTAGACCTGAAAGAGCAACTCGAAGACGTGCTCCAGGTGGTTCATTCATCTGTCCAAATACAAGAGCTGTCTTATCAATTACTTTTGATTCATTCATTTCTTTGAGAAGATCATTTCCTTCTCTCGTTCGTTCTCCAACTCCGGTAAAGATACTATATCCTCCATGTTCAGCTGCAATATTTCTAATCAATTCTTGAATAACAACTGTTTTTCCAACACCTGCCCCTCCGAAAATTCCCACTTTTCCTCCTCGAACAAACGGTGCTATCAGATCTATAACTTTAATTCCTGTTTCAAAAATCTTCTCTTCAGTTGATTGATCTAAAAAGCTTGGTGCTTCACGATGAATCGGTAATCTTTTGTCTGATTCGAATTGTCCTTTTTCATCAATAACATCTCCTGTAACATTGAATACTCTTCCGAGTACTCCTTCTCCGACAGGTACTGTAATGGGAGATTGTGTATCTTTTACTTTATCTCCCCGCTTTAAACCCTCAGTCGAAGTCATTGCAATTGCTCTGACTGTATCGTTACCTATTTGCTGTTGTACTTCAAGGATAACTCGGTTTTCTTGATTCATTACCTCCAATGCGTTATATATTGCAGGCAGATTCTTTTCAAAGAAAATATCGATAACTGCTCCTTTAATTTGTGTTATGACTCCTGTATGTTCGTCCATAAAATGAATATATAATATTAAATAGTGTCTGCTGCTGATGTAATTTCTGCAATTTCTTGTGTGATGCTTGCTTGTCTATTCTGGTTATATGCAAAAACTAAATCTTTTTGCAGGTCTTTTGCATTATCAGTAGCATTTTTCATTGCAATCATTCGTGCTGTATGCTCAGCTGCTGCTGCATCAAGCACACATTGAAACATGGTTGCTTCTAAAAATGCTGGATAAAGATCAGCAAAAAGAGATGCGGCTGCATCAGAATATGTATACCATTTCTTTTGACTAGTCTGTTTATTCATATAGGCAGAAAAATCGAATGGCAAAAGTTTTTTTACAACAGCCTTTTGTGAAAATGTTGTTAGAAAGTGAGTATAGACAACATACACTTCATCAATATCACCTTTTTCATAACTTTCAAGCATTATTGAAACAATCGGTACAACATCATCAAATGTAGCAGGAGATGAAAGTTTAGGAAAGTCGGCAATAATCTCTTTGTTTAAATGGAGAGCAAAGTCTTTGCTTTTCTTTTCTACTGTCACCACCTTTATTTCAATCTTTTGATCTTGGTTGAGAGGATTTTGTTCCTCATGAAAGAGTATGAACTCATCATTTTCATATATATGGTTCTTTTCTCTTTTTTCAATAAAATCAAGCGTCTTCTTTGCTAAATTTGAAAGAAGAGATCCAGCAAATCCTTTTGATGGAGAAATGATGATAAGGCCTACGTTATTTTTCTCTTTCTTATTCGTTTTTCTCATATATTCTGCTATTTCTTCCTCACCCACATCAATAAGGACATCTTGAAACATTGCCTGCATCTTTTCATAAAAAGGTACGGAGCTATGCATAGCTTCTTGCGCTTTTCTCATTTTTACTGCAGATACTGTCTGGAGGGCTTTGGTTATCTGCCCAATGTTTTTTACCGACTTTATTCTTCTTTTAATATCTTTGTTACTTGCCATTATACTGTATAATTTTGTGTATATTCTGCAACTATTTTTTTAGTCTTTTCCAATAACTCATCGCTGAATGCTTTCTTTTCCTGCAGTTCATCTATAATATCTTTATGCTGCGCTTCAAAAAACATGATAAGATCATGCTCATAATCATGGATTTTTTCAATTGGGAGAGAATCGAGATAGCCATTAACTCCTGCGAGTATGATTAATACCTGATAAACAACACCCATTGTCTGGTATTGTTTTTGTTTTAAAATTTCTGTTAATCTCGCCCCCCGGTCAAGCAGTGCTTTTGTTGCTGGGTCAAGGTCTGATCCGAATTGAGCAAATGCTGCCATATCTCGAAATTGTGCCATATCCAGCTTTAGCTTTCCTGCTACCTGCTTCATTGCCTTTATTTGTGCTGCACTACCTACTCGAGAAACGGATACTCCTACATTTACTGCAGGCCGCATTCCTGAATAGAAAAGGTCAGATTCAAGAAATATCTGACCATCCGTAATGGAAATTAGGTTTGTCGGAATATATGCGCTCACATCTCCGGCTTGGGTTTCAATAATTGGTAATGCAGTGAGAGATCCTCCACCGAATTTTTCATCTAATCTTGCAGCTCTTTCAAGTAGTCTAGAGTGAAGATAGAAAATATCTCCAGGATACGCTTCACGTCCTGATGGACGACGCAAAAGGAGAGAAATCTGTCTGTAAGCCCATGCGTGTTTTGTTAAATCATCATATACTACCAATGCATCCATGCCATTATCTCTGAAATATTCACCCATTGTGCATGCTGCATAAGGGGCTAAATATTGAAAAGTTACAGGATCAGATGCGGATGCACTAACGATAATGGTGTAATCCATTGCATGGTTCTTTTCAAGGATTGCAGCGGTTTGTGCAATCTTTGATGTCTTTTGTCCGATAGCGCAATAGATACAAATTACAGGTTTTTGTCCGCTTTCTTTTGCGGCTTTTCCCTGATTAATAATGGTATCGATGACGAGTGCTGTTTTACCGGTTGCACGATCACCGATTACAAGCTCACGCTGACCTCTTCCAATTGGAATAATTGCATCAATCACTTTAATTCCAGTTTGTAATGGTTCTGTTACTCCTTTTCTCGTAATGACACCAGGTGCAATTTTTTCCAAAGGGGAGGTTTGTTTTGTCTGCACATCTCCTTTGCCATCAATAGGTAAGCCGAGAGGCGATACAACACGTCCGACTAGGTTTTCACCTACGGGAACTGAAAGGATCTTTCCGGTAGATCTGATTTCATCACCTTGTTCAATATGAATATCGCTTCCTAGAACAATAATCCCCACTGATCCTTCCTCTAAGTTTAATGCAAGACCTTCAATTTGATCTCCGCCTTTTGTTTGAACAGTAACAATTTCACCATACATAACATGGGATAATCCCGAAGCAATAATAATACCATCCCCCACTTCCTCAACATATCCGATATTGCTCATATCTGGATTATTTCTTGTTTGTGCAATTGTTTGTTGAATCTGTCCTAAAATTTCTTCTGTTTGTGTCATGATGTATAGTATGTAAGGTAACGTTTAATTGTATTATCAATAATATCCCAACCTGATTGCACTTTTATACCTGCAATAACATCGGGATCTTGTGAAAATGTAATATATTTCTTTTTAAATCTTTTTTTTAATGTTTCATCAAATATTCGCATTTCATGGGTAGGAATTTCAATTGCAGTTGTAACACTTACACTATCCTCAATGAATGCATTCTTTATCCCCCTCCTGTAATATTGTAGAAGAGGAACAACATATGTCTTTTCAATAATATCACCTTTTTGTATTGATAAAAGAATTTGCTGTACTTTTTCCAAATCAATATGTCCTGATTGATCCAAAGAATGCATGGATAATGATTTCGCTAATTGTTGAATTTCCTTTTTAGATCTCATGAAATTTCTTCTATTGTCTTATGTAATATCTTCTCCTGTTCTTCTTGTGTAAGGCTTCCTTTTAATGTTTTTGATAATGCAGTTCCAATTAAGGAAGAAATATCACCTTTGATTTGTGCAAACATAGCATTTTTCTCAAGTGAAATTTCTTCCCTTGCCTTTTGGATTATTCTATCTGCTTCATCTTTTGCTTCTATTTGAAGTTTTTTAGCAATGATTTCACTTTGTTCGATTGCCTGTTGGATAATCCTTTGAGATTCCAACTGCGCTTCATGCAGTACTTTTCGCTGCTGTTCTTCAGCATCTTGCTTTTGTTTTGCGATTAATTCTGAATCCTTAATGGTTTGTTCAACCATCTGGCGTCTTTTATCAAGAACACGAAGTACAGGCTTATACACAAAAATTCTCAAAATGATCAGAAGAAGCAAAAAGTTTATTGTTGCCTCAATAAGTTGTATCCAATTAACTCCAAAATTACTTAAAATTTGCATAAAAATATTTCAAAAATTATCCAGTAAACGCTAACAGTAATGAATAAATTGCAATAGCTTCTGTAAATGCCATAGCAATAAGCATAGCTGATAATACTTTTCCAAAAGCATCAGGATTTTTCCCGATTGCTTCCATTGCTCTTGCTCCGATTAGTCCCAGACCAATTCCAGGTCCTAGTGAACCAATTGCAATAATTAATCCTCCAACAACTCGTAATGTCATAATAGCTCACCTCCTGTAACTTAATGTAGTTTTTGCGTTAATATACTTGTAAATGCAAGGGTTAACATGGCAAACACTGCAGCCTGTACAAACCCAACAACAATCTCCAGCCCCATAAATGGTAACGGTAGTAATAATCCGACAAGACTTGAGAATGTTAAGATAACAATATCACCAGCTAAAATATTTCCATATAACCGGAAAGATAGCGAAATGACTTTTGTAAATTCTGAAACCAATTCTAATATACCAACAAAAAGATTAATTGGATTTAGACTGAAATATCGTTTTAAATGTTCTACAATTCCCACATACTTGATTGCATAATATTGTGTTGCAACTGTTGATATGATAGCAAGTGCAAGTGTAATATTCAAATCACTATTTACCGGTTTTAGTAAAGGAGTAAAAACACCTTTCCCATGCGTAAATGAATCAAAAAAACCTACTGTATTAAAGATTGGGAGTAACCCAAACCAGTTTGAAATCAAAATAAAAAGGAAAAATGTTGCAATAAGCGGGAAGAAGTCCCTTGTCTTCCTATCTTCCCCAACCGTCTCTTGAGCGGTATTGAACATGAATTCAATAATGAACTCTATAATATTTTGAAATTTCCCAGGTATTAAAGATACCTTTCTTGAAAACACATATCCTGTAATGATTAAGAACAAAGATGCAATAAGTGTAGCAAGAAACGTATTTGTAATTGGTATATTCCCTATGTATGCGATTTTATCCGCAGTAATCTCTAACATGAATTCATTTAAACAAACGGCTACGTATTATACCATAAAAGTATTTGTTAGCAAATAATATATACGTGCAAGATATACATACATATTCCAACTATGGTTCATACGTTGTCTTTTCAATTAAAGTATACTATACTAACTCATCTAAATACTATCCATATGTCTGAATTACGTAAGAATTTATCATTAGTGAAATTTCAGGAAGAAATGGAATGTATTTATTCCCTGCGAATGTTTCTAAATGTAGCAGTAATTTCCAATTCATATCATTGTTTTTAAATCATGAGTAGTAATGGAGAAGATTTTGGTCAAGATGAAAGAGATCTTTTAATGGACTGTACACATCAAGCAGAAGAAATCATTCGATCTTTTCCTCTTTGTAACTTGCCCTTTAATTCTTTAGTATTTACAAACTGCTCTGGTGAAAAGATTAAATTTACAAGAGGTAAAGATTCTATTAGAATTCTAATTACAGATTCTAACGGTCAAGAGAAGGTAAAATTCATAACTTCTACAAAGAATAAACTTCCAATTGTAGCCATAGGAGATGAAGATGTTTTATCCAAAAACCTTGAAGCACTTCAAAGCTACTTCTCACGTGACAATAGGATTACAGATTATACAGGCTTACTACCCTTAGATTTTATTCCATCGATTGAAGTAGAAAACTGTGAAGAAATTGAAACTGATGAAACCATTATAATTGCAGCACATTATGCATATATGATTGCCTTGCACATTGGGAAAAGGGATGGATATTGTATGCGAATTCCAGGCACTTATCAAACAGTAGTATTGCAAAAAATTAACGAAAGATTTGAATTAAAGTTACAAACTTCTGATAAAGTAACTTTGGCAAAGATTGCGTTTTCATTAAAAGATAATATTATTTGTTCTTTAAATGGTGAGGGAGATATAAATGCCCTATATGAAATATTGGATGATGCTTTAGTATTAAGGATATACTTAGGAGTAAGTTTAGGCAGAGATGAAATTAATAGAAATTAACTATTAGTAATCAAACTATGGGAGAGATTTGTAGTCAAGAATTAGATAATTTAAATTCATGGGAAGCAGCTGCAATGCAAGGTTTTAAAATATATAACCAAATGAATAAACCCGGTTGTATTGGTACTATTGTGCTACAGGTTCCAGATGCTGAAAGAATAATAACGATTACATTAGAAGAAAATCAAGTATATAGTATCATTACCGAGCCTCAAGAAAATAATACGACGTTATTAGTATTTCAATCAAATGGAGTTTCATTTAGTCTTGTAGAATATGGAGGAAATTTAACAGAATTGCTAGGTGATCTAAAAGAAATAATGACAGGACTTACTTCAACTCCACAACAAGTAAGGAGAAATTCTTTAAGTGGTCGAGATTTAGATAGAAGAAGGAATCTAAAAAGAGCAATTGCATTAGCAAATAATGCATATTACGCAATAGAGGCATATTCCCTTTTATGGAAGGAACATCATGATTGGCCAATTGATTTCCCTTATCTTAAAGGTAAAATACAATTCAGCAATCTTGATAATACGTACAGAATATCATATATAGTAGATGGAAATATAGAAGCTTTTTTTGCATTTACAGCTTTTGACAATATCACAGATATGAAAGGTATTCGATTAGGAGAAATATATGGAAATACTGCGGCCATTGAAATTGCTGTTCATTATTTGTTTGATCAAATATATAATGGTGTCTTAAAGCCATCACTAAATTGATTACAAGTTAATCCCTTGTTCTTCTAGCAGTTTTTTCATTTGATAACGATATGCCCTGCCAATTTCAATTTGTCTTCCAGCACTTGTTTTAATATTTATCCTGATTCCCATTTTCCCATCAGATAAAGATTCAAGTCCTAAGACTTCAGTTTTTCCTAATATAAACGGCTTTGTTTTTTCTTCTTGTTCAATATTTTCACCTGCTTGCTGCATTATGGAAATTATTTGATCAACTGGATTGTTTGCAGAAATGATAAATGTCATATCAAACATTGACCAATCTTTACTCAGGTTTGTAATTTGCGTGATGGAGCTATTAGAAAATGTAGTGACATTTCCAGACAAATCACGGATTGTAATAGTTCGAAGGGTAATATCAATAATTACACCGACAAGCAGCCCAACCTGTACGGTATCCCCTACCCCAAATTGGTCTTGGATAAGAAAGAAAAAACCTGTAATAATGTCTTTCACCAAAGATTGCGCTCCGAAAGACACAGCAAGTCCAAAAATTCCTGCACTTGCAAGAAGTGGCTGGATATCAAAAAAATTATTGAGAAGAATAAAGAAGCCAATGATAATGGCAATTGATATTGCCAAGTTATTCTCAACTTCAATTATTGTTTGTACCCGGCGCTGGATTCTAGTTTGCGGTTCATTCTTTTGGATTTGTTTGCGTAAATATATCTTATTTATGACAAGAGCAAATACAATACGGATAATGGAAATGATAGCAACAATGAGTGCAAGATGGATGATACTAGCTATGAATACGTTTAGTGTAAATACTTTCATTATATTAGTGAAATCCACAATGAAATAACAAGAAAGATCATGGAAAAGATCCAAAATCGCATAACTACCTTCTCTTCACTCCATCCTAACATCTCAAAATGGTGATGTAAAGGCGCCATTAAAAAGATTTTTTTGTCTAAAAACTGCTTTGCAAGTTTTTGTAAAATAACAGATGCAATTTCAATAATAAATATAAAGCCTGCAAACAAAAGAATAATTTCCCTGTGCAACAAGATGGCAATAGTTGCCAACATTGCTCCTAACGCAAGAGATCCTACATCTCCCATCTGAAATCTTGCCGGTTTTATATTAAAATACAAATAGGTTAAAAGAGCACCAATAGTGGTAGCACATAATTCAGCGATTCTTGGATTATTTAATTGTGTAGCAATAATCATAAAAGCTGCGTATGCACTTAATAATAGCCCTCCTGATAATCCATCCATTCCATCAGATATATTTACCGCATTTGCCATAAATATAACCATAAAAATCACAACCGGGATTAAAAATATACCGAGGTGAATATAAGTACCTCCAGGAATCCAAAGAAGTGTCCAATGGATTTTAAAGTACATCCAGAATGCAATTATGCATCCTGCTACAAACTGGACAAGCACTTTCTCATGTGGATGCAATCCTGTTCCAATTCTTGATCCGAAATGGTAAAACATTGATTTATATGCACTCCATGGAATTAACAGGGCGAAATAGAGGCGTCTAGCAGGTTTTGCATGATGCAGCGCCAGTTTGATTGTTAACCGAAGTTTTCGTACTGGTCGTTTTCTTCCATAGATATTTAACAGATCATCTAATGCTCCAATAATTGCACAAAGCGTTAATACCGATAAAGGCAAAAGTGTATAGCTTCTTGATACATTAAAAATACTTGTGATAATTATAATTGTAAGAATAATGATGACACCTCCCATTATAGGCACCCCCGCTTTTTCCCGTCTGGAAGGAATTTGCGAGAATGTATCATCGTATTCGCCTGATCGGACAATCTTGTATTTATACAAAAGAGAAGTAATAGGAAATGTAATGATAAATGATAAGATTAAAGAACCTAATATGTATGTGAGAAGTCTAAACATGTGTATTTGTTAAAAATAAAGGCCGACGGATTCCATTATCATTTACTCTTCTTCGGATTAATTCATTTGGTTGATATTTCAATCTTTCAATCTGATTCCAATCCTGATCTGTTATGGATTTAGTATCATCAGTGATTGTTATCTTCCCCATACAAACACCTTTTCCAGTTGAGGATTGAATATATTCGATCTCAGCAACTTTCCCCCCATTTTTTTTAATTGTAGTGATCATGACGACATGTTTTCCACCTGACATTCTGATTAAATCCATTGGCTTTACCTGTGATACAGGTATCTCTTGACAGTTTATCTTTGAAGTTAAGGTATCGGCATTTAACTTTGCGGTATCTGGTTTAATTGCATACAAAACCAGCAAGAACGGATTTAAAGTGGGACGTTTAAAAAAAGATTTTGCATGTTTTTGAAGTCTTGAAAGGGTAAACTGTTCATAAATATCAAGAACAAGTCCTGAACAGTCTATGCCAATATTATTATCTTTTAATAGTGAATATCCATCCTTTTCAGGATATATTTCCTGTAATTCATTGAGAACTTTTTGTATTTCTTCTTTTCTTCCTTTTCCTTTGTAAACTCTTCTTTTTAAAGAAATGCTTCCTTTACCGATAAAATATGGAACAGGTATAGATAAAAACCAATCACATAACTGTTGCAAATCTTGAGGGATTGTTTGCGTATCATCTTGGCTCATGCGGTATCAATAGTTTTTGTTTTTGCCTGTATTGTTGCAATAATGTTGAGGATATTATCATCAATATGTTCCATATCTTTTAATACATTTCCTCTTACACTTATCTTTAAAAAGTCATCTCCTTGCCCTATCATTCTACCCTCAATAGCCTCCAGTATCAATGCCCTTGATGTTGAATATATTTCATCAATTGCGTAGGCATCTTCCTTTTTTGTTACAGATTCAATATCGTAAAGTCCTCCATATGATTCAAGAACCTGGAATGGTTTTGCATGATTTCTTACAATTAATGCTGATGCATCAATGGGTTGCGCATTATTCTTGTTATATTGTTCGATATCAATTGAAAATGGAATCTGTAAAAGTTCTAATAAATTGATGACTGCTAATGGAATCTCTTCATTTTCCAGCTGTAGTTTTGTGAAATCCTGGATGGATGCAGTTTGTCTTGCATTTATCTCAAGAATATATAACTCTTCTCCGGTAATGGAAAAATCAACTCCAAAAAATCCTCTATACCCTAACGTATAGAAATATTCCCCTAACAGTTTCGTCAATGCTACTGCCTCTTCTCTTATCTGATCAGTAACTCCCAGTTGATACCAATTGTTTCCGCAAGTTTCTCCCCGAAGAGCTCCAAGTTCCTGTAAACCCGTCATCTGGTTACACAATCCACCCACATAGGTGCCGTTTATTGTTGCAACACCATTTGTTGTGATGAAATGAAATGCGCATGTTTGGACAAACTTCATCATCATATTTGTACGAAAATATTCATTCTTGAATGTATCAAACTCTTCTTTCGAATGAATAAAGAATGTGCTATTTCCAGAATGTCCAACATCGAACTGGACAACAAAAGATGAACCCAACTCTTTGACTAATGAGTCAAAATCTACTTCAGAAATACGTTTTAAAATTGCTTTCGGCAGATTATCTCCAAAGCCACCTTCTTGAAGAAGCTGGTATTGGGTGATTTTGTTTTCAATTTTTCCTGCAATTCTTGCATCCGGATTAAGAACAATATTATCTCCTGAAGCAACTTCTAAAGCTCTTGAAGGTTTGAAATACATGAGGTGGGCTTTGTTTCTTGTGTTTTTAGTAATATATTCCTGCACTTTCGAATCTTTTATCAGTTGCAAAGATGAGGAAAGCTCTGGTTGGGTAAGCATTACTTCTATTCCTCTTTCTTCAAGAAGACGAATTGTGTATGAGTTTTGTCCTGTGATGATATAAAAATGTCTAAGAAGATTTTCCAATCCAAAAGATCTTTCAATATTTTTTGTCAGATAAAAGATTGGCGAGCCAAGTGTCGCTTTGTTTATCATTTCTATATATTCTCGTATCATTATATTCCGGTTAAAATACAAATGGCAGAATGTATCTCATGATTTTTCTTTGCTTCTTTTAAACCTGCAATTGCTAGGGCACTATCATATGATATTTCTTTTTTCTCAAAAGAAAGCATATCTTCTAACGCATCTTGTATCTGGTTATCACGGATTGCATAAGCATCTCCCCCGGTTCGCTTGATTAATTCAACCACTTTTTGTTCGTGTGGAGTATAGTATGTTGATACTGCTGTTGCAAGAGAAGAATCAGTTGAAATAATCTCATGTGAAAAATGGTCAGCAATTGGATGGATCTTAGTCGTTTGAATGGCATAAAGTGGAGGAATATCATCAAGTCCTGCAACTAATCCTAAAAGTCCAGTCCCTGAACTTATGGGCATACATAAAGCATCAACATTTTGAGGCAATTGTTTTTGTATTTCTTTCCCTAAACTTGAATATCCCTCTATGGCATTCGGGTCTTTTGATCCCACAAGATTAATCGCTTGATTCTCTTTTGCAAATTGAAAGGCATCTTTTCTTGCGCGTGGAGAATAATGAATTGTGCACAAGTCAGTATGCGTCCCTATTATTTCCAATAATCTTTTCCTTTTATTTTCATCGGTATGAGAAGAAAGGAAAATATCAAGATATACACGATAAAAAATACAATACATTGCTGCAGATATTGCTGCATTTCCCGATGAAGATATGACAAAATTATTTTTCCCTTCTTTGATCCAGTGTTGAAGTTGATAGGAAATGGCTCTATCTTTAAAAGATCCTGAAGGGTTTTGTGTCTCATCTTTTAAATATATATGATTCAAACCATATGCATGTGCAAGATTGACCGCCTCGTAAAGAGGTGTGTTCCCTTCAGCTGGTAAAGGGAGAGATTGAAAATTATTCGTAAAGTGTGTAGAATTACTACTATTGTTGACCATTATTTCGTATTATACAATTTTTACCTATGAAAGACAAAACAGTTTTATGCCCTGAATGCCAAAATACCACAGAACTTGAAAATGAAATTCGAGTTGGTGACATCGTTGAATGTCCTCATTGCGGATCAGAACTTCGGGTCGCTGATTTTGATTCTGATGGAAAGATCCTTGTAAAGGTTATCCAGGAAGAGAAATAATACACGGAACTATCATAATCCTATTTCTTTGCAATCACAGCAATCTTTAAGTATACTGCTGAATAATTTACCATAGATATTTTGGGTCATATTCAACCGCAAATAGCACAGATGGAAACACAAGCAATTCCAGAAGGAATGCTTTACGGTACCTCTACACTTCTCGAAGCATTTCTACAAAATAATGGTGTTGGAACACTTCCAGTTTTTATTTTAGCAGCAGTACAAGCTGGCATAGTTAATTCTGAAGAAGAAGGTATACGCCGTGCAGTTGAAATTCTATCTCGATTTCAACCCAATGTTGATGTTTTAACTAAATACGGCTCACACTATAGTGATAACTGGCATCCACAAGGTGTTCGAGAATTAATTAATACGATACATAGAAGAGAAGGTGAAAAAGTCCTCTATCCTCAAATTATTGCTTCAAGGGTTGGAGCAATTTCCCATGAATGTATTGCCAATTTGCTCACAGGTAATCTTGCACAATATCCCTCTCCTATTCAAACATCCCACATGCAATCAGAACTTCCAGGATTTGAATCTTTAAAATGTAATAGCATATTTGATAGTAATCCAAATATATATGAGGATGCAATAACTAGAAATAATTCTGTATCCGATAAACATTTAGAACTTATTAATGATCATCGCCTTGCAATTCTTGCTGCGCTTTCTATATCTCCTCCTGATTATTGGAGAGCGAATGAAGCAGCTCGAGAATTAGCTTATCTTCTTATGCCAATATTCCATATTGTAAATAGAAAGCAGAAAAATCCTATTCAAGAAATACTTCGTCTTACCCATTCATTGGGAGGTATGCTCCCCAGTGTCATGATGAATCTTGCGAATGCCGCTGTTGCATATTATGGCACTGATGCATTTAGAATCCCTCGAGCAATATTTGCCGAAGTACCTGTTTTATCGCAGCCAGGTGTTCGTGCGGGTAGAGCAGATCTAGTTGAGGTTGTTGCAATCAATGGACGTAAGCCTTCTTCTTCCGAAATAGAGCTAATTCGAGCATTTGCAAAAACAGCACGCGGATCGCTAGGATCTATTCATCAAAAACTTAAAGAATTGCTCGGTGCGGATATCACATGGGAAATTTCTGACAATAAGTTTGCAATTGGTGATAACAATCCTCGATTCCGTCATCTTGCAATTCCTCGGGATGCAATAGCAAATGGGCCATTTGGTAAACACGAAATTCAAGTTAAAGCATATCATACTTTAGCAACTGTTGATGTTGCGATGGTATTAAACGATATGGAAAATCCATTCGGTAATGGTGCAATTAGTTGTGTACATCTACTTTATCGAATTGGAGATACCCTAGATGAAGCTGAAAAGATTACTTTTCAAATGAGTTCAGAAGAAATGCGAGAGTTTTTCAGAATTCATTATGGTAATCGACATAGTCGTGCAGAGCTTGAAGCTGTTTTTCGCATGTGGGGAGGTGTATTGCTTGCTGAAGCAAGAAGATATCTTGGTGTAAGTAATATTGTTAGACGTCCTAAGGAGAGCCCTGAATCAACAGGTCAAATGCCACTCATTAATGATGAAACTACTGGGAAATTTACAAGATTAATTGAAGAATCTCGTGAATTTTATCATCCTGAGAAATTAGAAAGACTTTTTCGTATTGAAGGGAGAAGAAGAAGCGGTGAACCTAAATTGGTAATGGATTATAATTTGCTACTCCAATTAATTGTAGCTGGGAAAATTCAAGTGAGTGAAGATTTCGGTCCTTTAATAGGCGGCTTTATCCATTGTCCACTTCATGAATTTGTACTTGCCGATCAAGGTTTACCACCTAAACTTGATGAATCTCCTTCATTTCATATTTTTGGCAATGGAAGATGGCATTGTTTTAGTTGTAATGCAGGAGGATCTATAGATCCTACTTCATTTCCTCCAGGTTGGAAAGGTGGAACAATTAAAGTTCGTACAAGAAAATCAAAAAGACAACATGCAATTACAAATGAAATGTTGGATGAAAGTCAAGTCGCTGTTTTGAATGATCTTTTTTTGATTCTCCAAGAGATATATAAATCCTCTACAAATGCACAAAACTATTTACAAGAAATCAGAGGATTAACTCCTGAGATATTAGCAAAATATGGAGTTGGATATTGGCCACCTGGTGCTCAGGGAAAAATATTAGAAAAGCTGATTGAGCAGGGATATACAATGGAGGATATTGATCGTGCAGGAATTAGGGTGCTTGTAAAACCAAAAAGATATAGAGATGAGGAGGGAAATGTATTTACTTCTACCCCATACTATTGGTTTCCACTTAATGGTACAGTAGTTTTTAAGATCGGAGATGGTAAGGATGGTGATATGAATTTGTATGGAAGGAATGCATATAAGACGCCAAAATCTTTATGGAGAAAAAATCCAAGAACTGGAAAGCCACAAAGGCCACGCGAACATTGGAAACTACAAACAAAAGTTCCTCATGGAGTATTTAATCAACAAGTACTTAATGGCGAAATAAAATCAAAAAAAGTTGTCGTATTTGAAGCCGTAATTGATGCGTTGTCATATATGATTTTAACTGGAGAAGAAGATGTAGTAGCTATCATTGGTACACTAAATCATTATGCAGTAAGAAAGCTAAAAGATCTTGCATTACAAGGTGTACAAATTTGCCTTGCACTGGATAACGACAGTACCGGGCAACTGACGATAAAACGGATTATTGCTGAATTAGAATCTTATGGGTGTGGAGAAATGGTATTTAATTATACTGAAATTTTAAAACAGCTTTTTCAAGAGCTTTCTTCTTTGAAAGATTTAAATGAGGTCCTTCTATTCCGAATTCAAGATCGACGGTCTTGAATGGCAATAGATTGGGAAAATGGATGAATCAATGGTCCGTTCATTGTGGGTATGTAAGGATTTTGCCAAAAGCTAATTATCCTTTTCCTGCGAAGAAATTCAACAACAAATAGCATCATTTCTAGCATTGCAACTTTTTCTCCTACACAGCTTCTTGACCCCCCTCCAAATGCAGAGAACGGTGGTTCATATCTTTTTCCGTGAGGATGTGTAGTTAGTCTTTGCTGATACCTTTCAAAATGAAATGAATCTGGATCAGGATAATATTCCTGCATTCGCTGTGTTCTACCAGGCATTAAAAATACAAGTGTCTTTTCGGCTACCCGATATAACTGAATTGATCCATCTTTGGTATCTACTGGAATAATCATTTCATGTATTGTTTTTCTAGGAAGAGGTGAAACTTGGGGATGGAGACGTAGCGTTTCATGAATGCATGCTGCAAGTGTTGGCAAATTTGCCAGTGAGTCAGGAGTACATGGTTCACCTGGATGATATTTATCTTCTATTTCTCTTTCTAAATGGTGATATGCATCAGGATGCCTTTCAAGTTCCTTAAATAAAAATGTTAAAGTATTTGTTGTCGTATCATGGGCAGCATAAATTACCATTAGCAAATTATTTATGATTTCTTCATCTGTTAATTTCCGATTCTGTTCAAAGGGATACTGAACTTGCATTAATTGGCCAAGTATATCATCCTGAGGTGGCATTTCTCTTCTTTTATCAATAATTCCTTTAAGGATCTCTACGAGCTTTTCACGAGATTGCATTGCATAGCGGTATGGTAAAAGCGGATTATTTGGTTGTCTAAAAATATCGAATGCTGCAAGAGAAAAGGAATGCCAAAGTTTTTTCAACTTTGCAACAAGTAACTTATCTTCTCCTTCTGTTGAAAGTGCAAGATAAATTGCATATTTGAACGTAATATCTTGCGCAAGTTTCAAAATATTTACTCTTCCGGAAAGTGAAGTGAAAGCTTCAGCCATACATTGAAGAAGAAAATTACAATCTTCCTGTTGAAATTTTCTGGGAGTGAGTCTTTCCAATACTGCATGTCGCAATTGGTCATGTATTTCTCCATCAGAAGTCAGTACACCTTGTGGAAACATTTCTCTTGCAATAATATGGTATCCCCCACCTTCTCCAAAGATAAAATCGGATGAGTGAGTCAGAACGTACTTTTCTGCTTCTGCACCTAATAGAACTAGCGCAGGTTCTCCATCGATCCAGTTGACCCAAAATGCATTACTTCCAGATTTTTCTTGTAATGAGGCTGGAAAACTATTTGGCCTTGCAATTAATTGATAAAATTGCAAAAAAGAGAATAAATCATGGCAAAAATTTGGAGCATCTCTCGCATCTAATGGACCTGTTTGAGTGAGCTGTTCGTTATCTTCATACATTGTTATTCAAAAGTCCAGATCTTATGGTTAATATTGAAAGCAATCGCATTTACAATGGCAAAAGTAAACCAGACTTGCATAACATACAGGGTAGAAAAGGCGCTGTACTGGAGAAGTAATCCAGCAAAAGCAGCAATAAACCCAATAAATACAGTTTTTGTATACACATCTGTTTTCTTCTTGAGTGCATTGAAAACGTTGAATATTATTACAAGTATGAATACCGCGAATGCTGAAAACCCAATAATTCCATTTTCTGTAAGTATTTCCAGATACTCGTTATTTACAATTCTCCAACCGATATCTTGTCCATACACAGATGGGATCTGATATGGATTTGGCGCTTCATAAGGCCCGAAACTACCAGTACCTATTCCAAGTATTGGATGGGAACTAAAATAGTGAAGAGCTGCATTGCTAGTTATCGTCCTGTCTGAATCTTCTAAGGCAGTAGCGCGTTGCGTTAAGGTCTCAAGGGTTATTGGAGAATGGGTATAATGCAGAACAAAAATAAAGCCGGTAATAATAACTGTTAAAAGAATAGCACTCGTGATTATAACTTTTACATTAAGAATCCTTTTAATATTAAACAGAATAACTAATCCAACGGAAAAAGCTGCAGAATACCATGCTCCCCGGGAAAATGTCATTAATAAGTTAATGAGGCATAAGATAAATACAAGCGTACTTATAAAGATTAGCCTGAATGGAATACTCCTCTGAAAGAGTTGTCTTTGCTTTCTTCCCAACGATACAACCAGAACTGAAAGAGAAAGAGATACGGGAATAATGAGAAAATTTCCCCAGAATTGTGGTTCCGATTCTGTTGCCTGTACCCGTGGAAATCCAAATACTACTTTTGTATAGCCTTCACGAAGTCCTGATATTGCAGTAGGCAAGTTTAATGTCCCCGCGATAAATTGAAAGACACCATATAGACAGACAATGAGTGATACACCAAGGAGAGCCCAAACTGTTTTTCGCAAAATATCTTTTGAGACAAAGAGATTGGAAATAAGAATGTAAGTAAAAAAGATAAAAAGATCAAATGAAAGCACAAAAAGACTTCTTGACTTGTTTATCGCATCAACAATAGAGGCAATTGTAATAATACTAAAAAGAATAAGAATATAAAATGAAGCGTCTTTTTTTATTCGTATTCCTAAAATATGATTTTTCTTATCGGTAAATATCACATAAAATGTGTATGCAATGAAGGTGAGTACAGTAAATACCTGAGTAAGCCGTAAGTTAAATGACGCATATGTTAGTGCTCCAATTCGTTCAAAAGGTAAAAAAAAGGCAATGATAGGAATTCCCATTTCTGGTCTTTCAAGTACTTTGCTTACTAAATAGATAATAAAGATTGCTCCAAGAATTATCGGAAATAATAAAAGGAAATAAAGCGCATTGCTTTTTGGAGAAAAATAATTGATTAAGAGAATACAAACAATTAATAGTAATGATACTTCAAGAAAATATTTTCTTTTCGTTGTTAATATAGTCGAGTTCCCCAGGTCTTGAAGAATTTTTCTGATATTATTTGCTGCCATATCTGCAAAATGATATTTCTTAGCTGTTATTGTAGCACATTTATGGGTAATGCAGGACTTGAACCTGCGGCCCTACGAATGTGAATCGTATGCTCTACCAGCTGAGCTAATTACCCGTGTGCTTATTATACTAAAATTCTTTATAAGCCTAAAGAAATTTGAAATTATTCGGTAGGGTTGGGTATAATACAACCGATGCAAAACATAAATTATTTCACAGCCTTCCTGTTTGGATTGCTTGCCTTTCTTTCTCCTTGCACATTCCCATTAGTGCCTTCCTTTTTGGCATTTCTTGTCGGAGTCAGTGTTCAAAACCTTGAAGATAGTGTCTATACGAAAACACACAGGAACAAGATTATGCTGCATGTCTTCTTATATATCCTAGGAGCAAGTTTGGTTCTTGTGGTACTTGGATCAGCAGCGGGATCTGTCGGATATACATTACGGGTTAATCGCTATCTCCTTCAGCAAATTGGAGGGGTAATCGTAATAGTATTCGGACTCTCCCTAATTGTCTCTTCACGAATTTTACTATTTGCCCGGACTTATCAGATGAATAAGATTATTGAAAAAGTTAAAGTTTTCAGATCTTCACATCCCTCAAGCCAGCCATTTATCTCTTTTCTACTAGGAGTGGTTTTTACCCTTGGATGGATTCCCTGTCTTTCACCAATCCTAGGAGGAATACTCGTACTTGCCTCTTCTTCATCAAGTACATTGTATGGAGCAACTCTGTTATTCATATATGCACTTGGACAAAATCTTCCCCTTCTTTTTATCGCTTTTTTGTTAAGCAGCTATCTGGGATACTTGAAAAAAATACGTCAACATATATCCTTTATTTCTAATTTTGCTGGAATTATCCTCATTCTTACCGGGATAATACTACTCTTCGGAGGATTTTCAAATCTTACAAAAATTTTCTATTCCCTCGGAAATTCCCTCAATATTTGACTCATATGGATTTTTAGGTGCATTTGACATTCCTTAATTAGGGGTATATATTGTGGTTATAAATTTAACTACCACAACATGTTGTATGAGATGCCCACATTGTAAACACCATGAATCCAAAGTCGTAGATAAGCGAGATATTTTTGATTCGGGTATTATTCGCCGAAGAAGAGAATGTCTGTCTTGTTCAAAACGTTTCACAACTTATGAAAAAATTGATACGACGGATATTATGGTTATCAAAAAAGATGGAAGAAGAGAATCATTTGATGCTGAGAAATTAAAACGAGGATTAATGCGTGCTTGTGAAAAACGTCCTATCAATATGAAACAAATTGATAAGATGACGGATGAAATTGAGGAATATATCCGAAAACTTAATGTTTCAGAAGTTACTTCAGATACCATCGGTGACCAGGTCGTACAGGCATTACAAAAAATAGATAAGGTAGCTTGTGTAAGATTCGCATCTGTGTATAAATCATTTCAAAATATAACTGAATTTGAAGAAGAAGTGCAGGCCCTGCTTCAAACTAATCCATAATTATTTTATCTGTACTGCCATGATTGACACAATAAAAAAAAGAGATGGAAGAATAGTACGATTTGATAGAGAAAAAATCGAACGGGCAATTACGAAAGCATATATTGCAACCAGTACAGAGATAAATACGGATCTGATAACACATATCACGGATAGTGTCATCTCCGACCTGTCAAAACATCAAGATAGAACTCCTGAAGTTGAAGAAATACAAGATTTAGTTGAGAGACAAATTGCTTCAAGTGGACTTTTTGAAGTTGCAAAAGCATATATTTTGTATCGACATGAACATGAAAAAATACGTGTAGAAGAAAAACTTGAAAAAATAGAAACACGCCAACTGCAGGTTGTTTCACGGGATGGTTCCTCTTCTCCATTTTCACCATCAATCGTTCGAAACTTCCTAAAAAAAATTACGCATGAGAGGCTTTCGGCTACTGAAATATTAGAAATTATTCATGAAATAACAAATGGTGTTTATGATGGTATTTCATCAAAAGAAATAACCAGAATTATCATTATGTCATTTATTGCAAGGGTGGAGCGAGACCCGATCTATTCTAAAATTGCAGCAGATATTCTTTTGAATGCAATGTATAAAGATGTCATTGGGGTTGATGAATTTGATAAAAACTTTGAAAAGAAATATCGTGAATCACTAGAGTCACAAATGAAATTGGGGGTTTCAATCCAGCGCCTTGATCCAAGATTATTGGAATATGATTATGCAATGTTAAGTAAGGCGATGGTACTTAATCGAGATCATATCTTCAATTATATGGGGATAGAAACCTTGTATGAGAGATATTTTACGCATGATTTTGAACAACATGTCATAGAACTTCCACAACATTACTATATGAGACTGGCTATGGGATTTGCTTTAAACGAAAAAGATAAGAACTCATGTTGCCTCGACTTCTATAACCTGCTTTCAACACTTCGATATGTTCCATCAACACCAACCCAGTTTCATGCAGGAACACTTCATCCACAGATGAGTTCATGCTATTTAACGACGGTAGAAGATGACCTTGCACATATTTTTAAATGTATTGGTGATAATGCCCAATTATCAAAATGGTCTGGAGGTCTAGGAAATGATTGGACAAATATTCGAGGAACCGGAGCTTTAATTAAAGGAACAAATGTCGGAAGCCAGGGAGTGATCCCCTTCTTAAAGATTGATGATGCTACAACTGCCGCCATTAACAGAAGCGGAAAAAGACGAGGTGCTGCTTGTGTCTATCTTGAAACATGGCATTATGATATTGAAGAATTTATTGAACTGCGAAAAAATACCGGAGATGAAAGAAGAAGAATCCATGATACTGATACAGCAAACTGGATTCCTGACCTATTCATGAAAAGAGTATTGGAGAATGGCGATTGGACATTATTTTCTCCTGATGAAACTCCTGAACTTCACCATGTATATGGTAAACAATTTGAAAAAATATATACCTCATACGAGAAAAAAGCTGAAGAAGGAAAAATCCAACTTTATAAAAAAATTAGCGCACAATACCTTTGGCGGAAAATGATTAGTATGTTGTTTGAAACGGGTCATCCATGGATAACTTTTAAAGACCCATGCAATCTTCGTTCTCCTCAAGATCACGTAGGAGTAGTTCATTCATCAAACTTATGTACTGAAATCACCCTTAATACATCTGCAGATGAAACCGCTGTGTGTAATTTAGGCTCCATTAACCTTCCTGTCCATATGGGTAAAAACGGTAAAATTAATAAGAAAATGCTTAGCCAGACAATTTCTTTTGCGATGCGGATGCTTGATAATATTATCGACTATAATTTTTATCCCACAATAGAAGCAGAACATGCAAACTATCGACATCGTCCTGTTGGACTTGGCATTATGGGGTTACAAGATATTTTCTTCGTGATGGGAATGCGTTTTGACAGTAACAAAGCTGTGGAATTTTCTGATGAACTGATGGAGTTTGTATCTTATCATGCTATTCTTTCTTCTTCCCGCTTAGCAAAAGAAAAGGGACAATACCAAAGCTACCCTGGTTCAAAATGGGATAGAGGTATATTCCCCATTGATACGCTCGCCATTCTTGAAAAAGAACGAGGTATGAAAACAGGTATATCAAAAACTGGAAAGATGGATTGGACTCCTGTTCGGGAACATGTGAAAAAATATGGGATGAGAAATTCAAATTGTATGGCAATCGCTCCAACTGCAACTATATCAACAATTGCAGGAACATATCCATCAATTGAACCGATTTATGAGAACCTGTATGTAAAGTCAAATCAAACTGGGGAGTTTACAATTATGAATGAGTATCTGGTTAAAGATTTAAAGAAATTGCGTCTTTGGAATGAAGCAATCAGGACAAAATTAAAATATTTTGATGGATCTTTGCAAAAAATCCCTGAAATACCACAAAATTTAAAAGATATGTATAAAGAAGCTTTTGAGATTGATCCATTATGGGTTATTAAGCATGCGGCATATCGGGGGAAATGGATTGATCAGTCGCAATCTATCAATATATTTTCGTCAACTGTTTCTGGAAAAGAAATTTCTGATATCTATATGGCAGCGTGGCAAATGGGATTAAAAACCACCTATTACCTGAGAAGTTTAGGAGCATCTAGAATTGAAAAAAGTACAATAGATATAAATAAGAAGTATGAGAATGAAGAAGAAATAATTGTTGAAGAAATTAAAGCTTGCAGAATCGATGATCCTGAATGCGAAGCTTGCCAATGATTTAATCAAATAACTTTATGAAAACCATAAAAAAAACAATCCTTAATGCATCAGCAACAGATCCAAATAAAATATTGCCGATGAAGTATAAATGGGCGCGTGAATTCTATAAACAGGGAGTTGCAAATAACTGGGTTCCTGAAGAAGTCATTATGCAAAATGATGTGGAAACATGGAAATCTACCAAGGGATTAAGTGATGATGAGCGACGGCTCATCATGTGGAATATGGGATTTTTTTCAACTGCAGAAAGTCTTACCGCAAACAATATTGTCCTTTCAATGTATCGGCATATCACCAATCCTGAATGCAGGCAATATCTCCTTCGTCAAGCGTATGAAGAGGCTGTCCATACTGATACGTTTATCTATTGCTGTGATACATTGGGTCTGGACCCTGACAAGGTATATTCCATGTACAATGAAATACCGAGCATTAAAGCAAAAGATGATTTTGTAGTAAATATGACTAAATCAATTCTTGACGAAAATTTCTCAACAAAAGGAGCAATAAATATACAGCGTTTTGTACATGATCTTGTCGGATTTTATATCATTATGGAAGGAATATTTTTTTATGCAGGATTTGTCATGATGCTTTCAATGCTCAGGCAAAGAAAAATGGTTGGGGTTGGAGAACAGTTCCAGTTTATCCTTCGGGATGAATCTGTACACTTAGCCTTTGGCACAGAACTTATTAAAACTATATTTGCTGAAAATCCCGAAGTGTTAACAAAAGAATTTGCAGATACAATTCGAGTGGATATTCTTACAGGTGTTGAACTAGAATATGCATATGCTAAGGATTGTCTTCCTCACGGAATTCTTGGATTGCAAGCAGATACTATTTTGCAATATTTACAATACATTGCTGACCGTAGACTGGAAAGGATAGGATTTAAAAAAGAATTTGGATCTAAAAATCCATTTCCATGGATGAGCGAGATAATTGATCTTCGTAAAGAAAAGAATTTTTTTGAAACAAGAGTAACAGAATATCAAACAGGATCTCTAAGCTGGGATTAATTCAAATGATTTTTCCTTCAAAGAAAAGATAGTGTATACTGGTTGGTATCTGCTATGTCAAAGTTTTTACGTGAAAAAATTCAACTAATTCTTGCTCTGATGCTAATCTGCTCAGTAATTGGCTTTTCATTAGCAGGGACACCGCATGGTCATGTGAAAGGAGCAAGCGCACTTTCCATCCCATTTGTCGCATCTATTGATACGATGAAAGAAAGTAGAGATACTGAAACGTTTCCACTTACATTTACACAGATTGCGGATGATGTGAATCTTTCATCTTCACTGTATGCCAACTATATCACAGTTGATACTCATTGGGATTATCCTAATTACGCACTTTCCTGGGTAAAAGCGATTCGCGCTGCAGGAAAACATGTTTGGTTTCGTATGGCTCCAAACCAATGGGAGAATAATAATGGTGTAACAGGAATAATGACTCCAAGTGCATATGAGAGTGCCCTTCAAACCTTTATCACATCTAATCCAGGACTTTTCCAATCAGGCGACATTTTCGATCCTTGTCCTGAACCGGAAAATGGGCATTATTGGGTAAGTACATATGGATCTCAATGGAGCTGGCATGCTCCAAATGCAGCTACTGCAGATTTTAATCAATTTATCCGTACGACATCTGATGTTGCCGACAGTGCATTTAACCAAATCGGAGTACATGGAGTAATCACATCTATTCGATCTACCAATTCATTTTTTGCAACGCATCCGGAAGATTTAGAGCAGGCAACAGTTGATAAGTTTGGTCTGATTACTTTTGATTCCTATCCGGAAAGTACCACAACTGATCCTGCAACAGCAACGAATTTACGCATTTCGGAAATCCAGCAAGTAGAAAATACCTGGCATGTGCCAATTGTACTCGGAGAGGTCGGGTATAGCAATGCAGTTGCAGTAGATGATGTAACACAAGAATCTGTTGTTAAAGCAGAACTACAAGGTATTGCGGCTCTCCCATATATTATTGGAATGAACTATTGGGTTGGGGCGGGAACAAACAATTCGGGAGGATATACCCATATCTTTGCCGGAAGTAATGGGAACTGGTCTCTTCGTCCAGCAGCAGCAGATGTCGCAAGTTTTTACGCTTCACAACAGCCTGTTGTCACTTCTGCTACACCTCCAATTACTCAAACAATTCCCGACATTACTGCTCCTCAATCACAATTAACATTAAGCCCCCCTATCACTCCAAGTATTAAGAATAAGGTTGAAACCTCAACAGCAATACCTCCTACAATTTCTCCCTCCATTGTTGCAACTATTCTTCCCTCTCCACAGATAACGGAGAAACCGGTTCAAAAAGTGCAATTAACGGGAAAGAAAAAAGCTAAAATCATTACTAAACATAATCACAAATTTACCACAGTTCAGGATGTACAAAGTTTTGAAGAATCCTTTCTTGGAAATATCCTCCATATGATAGAATCAGTATTGACCAATGGAACGAAATGAAGAAAAATTAATTCAAAATTTAATAAAGTCTCTGTATATGGTGTATGGGAGTAAAAGAAATTTCTTTTTGAGAAATTTTGTTGGCGGGATGATATATGGAATAGGTGCAACTGTAGGAGTCTCGCTTTTTTTGCTCTTTCTTGGCTTTATTGCGCATCTTCTCGGAGCATTACCATTTATCGGGCAATTTTTAGGGAGCTTTGTAAATGAAGTAACAAAAAATTCTCATCATTAAGAAACAGGATCATATCCACCTTTAGAAAATGGATTGCATCGAAGTATGCGATAAGTTCCCATTATCCCACCTTTCACCAGTCCATATTTTGTTATTGCTTGATAAGTATATTCTGAACATGATGGATCATATTTACAATAACCTTGGGGAAATCGATGTTTGAATATGCCATGATCGGGTGAAAGTGTTTTTTGATATCCCTTGATAATAACAAGAGCAATTTCTTTGGGAATATGGTAAATTTTCATTAATTTGTACCGATAAAATCCTGCACAAACATTTTACCATGAATCCCTCCATCGATTACACCAACACCTATCTGCGAATAATGAGAATCAAGGATATTTGCCTTATGCTCAGGGCTATTCATAAAACCGGTATCTGCAGCATCAACATCAGGCGCTTTTGCAATATTCTCTCCCATATAGGTAAAAAAGATATTGGTCTGCTTTACTCTGTCAAAAGGTGATTGTCCAGAGGGAGTAATATGTGAAAAGAATCCGTTTGCAAACATGTATTTTCCATAATCTCGTGCTACTTGTTGTAAAGTTGAATTCATAGTAAGTTTTGGAAGATGATTTTGAACTCTTTGCATGTTCACAAAATTAAACATAGTTATTTCATCCTGCTGATCAATTGTAGTAGTGGTAAGTGTATATCCAAGATACAATAGTTTTTCTGTTGGGTTCGAGTTGTTTTGCAGTGAATTCGGGATAAGGGAAATCTGCTGAAGAGTGGAAGTCAAGGAGGTAGATAGTTCTCCCCCGAATTTTTCTTCTAAGGTTTGTGTTGCATTGATGATTTTTCCTCCAAGAAATGAATGGATCATATCTGCATGTAAATTTGCCGGTAATGGGAAAATATAGAGAACAAAAAGAACAATACTGACAAGAACTATCCCTTTAATCGCAGAACCTGCTACTCCAATAATCTTATTTGGAAGAGAATGAGAAATAAAGGGGGGAATGAGACGGATAATGAAAGGTGCAATCAGGTAATACAAAAACATGGAGATGGTCCAAGTTAAAGCAATCCCGATAGTATCCTGATATGCTTTGGGAATTGAATTTTGCGCATAATGCGCAACAATACCCGCCCCAAGATATGAATATTTTAATGCTAATAAATAAGACACAACATATCCGGCAAGTTCTACAATAATGGAGATAATTCCTTGGGAATAGCCGCGCAATGCATAAAATGCAATGATTATAAATATCACTAGATCAATCCAATTCATGCTGAAGAAGGTTAGCTCTTTCCTATCTTTTATACATCACTTTCATGTTTTACGCAACAAATCTGCATTTTGACAGATTAGATCTTTCCGATATATTATATGTCTAGAATACATTAGAAGAAGTATATGGAAGAAATTCAACAATCCCCAGTTGTGGAAGAACAACAAACTACCATGCATCGATCTACGCTTATCAAATATTTAGTACTTTTCTCAATTGCTTCAATTATACTATCTGCAATTATAGGAGGTATCATAGGTGGAATAGCCGGGGGTGTTGTCGCAAAGTTCTTTCCGAATAACGGAACAGTACAAAACCAGCCGTTAAAAGTTGTAAATGAACAATCAGCTGTGATTGATGCAGTGAAAAAAGCTAATCCTGCTGTTGTAAGTATTATCATTTCAAAAAACCTTCCAAGTACATATAACCCGCTTGACCCGTTCGGTTTTCTGAATAATGGAGGAAGCGGTGGAACATCTCAACAAGAAGTTGGAGGAGGATCAGGATTTATCATCACTTCTGACGGTTTAATAGTGACGAATAAACATGTTGCATCAGATACATCTAGCACATATACAGTTATTTTAACATCAGGAAAGCAATATAACGGGAAAATAGTTGCAACAGATCCTACTAATGATATTTCTATCATAAAAATAGAAGCTTCAAATCTTCCAACCGTAACACTTGCAAGTTCTACTTCTCTGCAATTGGGTGAAAGCGTCATTGCAATAGGTAATGCACTAGGACAATATCAAAATACTGTTGATGTCGGGGTAGTATCTGGAATAAACAGAGTTGTAACTGCTTCTGACCCGACTGGAAATACAAATGAAACATTGCATAACGTCATCCAAACAGATGCACAGATAAATCCTGGCAATTCAGGTGGACCATTATTAAACCTTGAAGGACAAGTGATTGGCATAAATACTGCAGTTGCACAAAATGCCCAGGGAATTGGTTTTGCAATTCCAATAGATCAGGCAAAAGCTGATATTACGCAAGTGCAATCGACAGGAAAGATCATAAAGCCGGAATTAGGTGTCCGATATATCCCAATAGATAATAACTATATCGCAG
Source organism: Patescibacteria group bacterium (assembly GCA_025450075.1). Lineage (GTDB taxonomy): Bacteria > Patescibacteriota > Dojkabacteria > JAKAPS01 > JAKAPS01 > JANWIC01. Next base: position 60,034 of record JANWIC010000016.1, read on the forward strand.
CACATCCGAATATACCATATACGTATGGAGCCATTGTTACAACCAATGATTCCTCTCCTGCAGTAGTATCCGGAAGTCCAGCTGATAAGGCAGGTATTGTATCAGGGGATATTATCCTTGAGGTAAACGGAGTAAAAATTGATGATACAAATTCACTTGCAAGTCTTATCCAAAGCCATAACGTTGGTGATACAATTACTCTAAAGATTTATCACAACAATGCTGAAAAAACAGTTAGTGTAAAACTGGACCAGGCATTTAGTAGCCAATAAATATTTCAGTCTTGATTTGCGATTCAGGAATAGAAAGAGCAGTTACTTCTTCTCTCATTCCCTGCACCATAGACATTGACCCTGAAATATAAAATAAACTTGAGGAATAATCTGGTATGATTCTCTTCAAATCTTCTTTACCTACCCGTCCGGTTTTTCCTTTCCAGGTTGAATGGATACCGGTAATTGTTGGAATATATTGAAAATTCGGGTTTTCTTTTTCCATATGAAGAAATTCTTCATGGAAAAGCATTTCTTCTTCATGAGAATATGATGCAATGAGAGTTATGGGAGTTTGTTTCTTTGCAAATGTTGCATCAAGAACCATACTTCGAAATGGTGTAATGCCTATTCCTCCGGAAAGAAACACATGATGTCCTTCATTTACCATTACAAATTTTCCTAACGGTCCGAATGCATTCAAAATGCTTCCCTCCTTTAACGTTGCTAATGCAAACTTATAACTGCTTTGCAAAATACGAGTTGTTATCATATAGGTATCTTCCTGTGGTGCAGAACAAAGAGAGAAAAAACGATTTATCCCTCTTTCATCTACTCCTTCATGAGGATAAGTAATCCGGATAAATTGTCCTGCAGTATATTCCATTTCTGTTTTTTGAAAGAAAAATGAATATGTAGTTGGATTACGGATAAGTCTTTTTATAAGTGTTAAAGTATGTTGCTGGGGAGGATTCATTGACACGTGTAAATAATGTGCAATTATGATACCATACTTATATGCATGAAAAAAGGAGGTGAATGTTATGTGTTATAACTGTGGATGCGGACTTCCTGATGATCCAATGGGACAAGGAAGTGCAGGAAAAGATCCTGATGGAAAATCTATCACAACAGCAACTTTTGAAGCAGCAGCAGCATCACAAGGAATGAGTGTTGAAGAATCAATGCAAAATACTCTCAATTTGCTGCAAGCTGAACTTGCTAAAAAAGCATAAAATATCAAGAAAGTTATATTTTTCTTTCTTGTTTCCTATCTAAATGAATAGGTCTACTTTTTGGGCCTCGATAAATAAGGTATCGTGAAGTTTTGCCTTGTAATTCACCTGATTCAATTACATCTACCTTTTGAAATTTTAATCTTCTTTCAATCTCATCAAGAATTTCATGCGGGTTTGGATATCTACTCATAAGTTCTTCTCTAAATCGAAGATAATCAGCAAAATATATACCATCATTCGTCAGCATTAATGCAATTTTAAAAATATCATGTTCCGGTATATTTGACCAAAAAATTGCTGCAAAATGTTCATGAATTATCGTCACATGTTGATAGGGATCAATATATGAACCGTTTGGAAGTTTTATTTTACCTCCTCTAAAATGAATATATTGAACCAGTTGTTGATATTTATTTAGAAAATCTTTTACTTCATCAGCAAGTTTTGAAAAAAATAATGAATCATGTATGTTTGGAATATATTCTAAATTAGCTACCACAAAAATTATTTTTCCTGCACGTATCTTCTGTTCATAATATGCTGCAAGTTTAACCCAACTTAAACCAATTAATCCACCAATGTCCATAATGATAAGAGGTTGATCACTATTTGTTCTACTTTCATCTTCTAAATACATATCTATTTGTGAAGCAAGGTCGCTTTCGAATCCATGGAGATAGTGTAAACTTTCTGTTCCCATATTTTGGAAATCTCCTTCTGCTGGACGATTCATGCTGAAATATGAATAATCACCTTCGATAACCTTAAATCCTGGTCTATTATCTCCCAATGTCTTTTCGGCTATTTGTTGAACCCTGAGACGAATTGAAAAAGTAGATTGAGCCCTAGTTATTTGTTCTACAGGAATAAATTGCTCCATAGCAGCATTTAATGGCAATCATTATACCAAATATTGAGGAGGTTGTCTTTAAATGAATTCTTTATACAGCTCAGAAATATCTATATTTGATATATTCTGCTTCACTAATGGAAGAGGTTTGATTTGAGGTAAATCATCCTGATAAGTATCTTTGTTTTCTTCGTAAAAAAGTCCTAATGGAATTTTATCTCCCCATTCAATAGCTTTTTCATATGCTTTCGTACTGTCATGAGGAGTATAGTTGCCTTCTTCCAGCTTATATATCCTTTCTCTATACCATGGATAAGTATGGATATGGTTAAAACTGACACATGGTTGTAATACATTTACAAATGAAAAGCCTTCATGCTTTATGCCGTCAACAATAAGCTTGGTAGTATAGGTAGGATCCCCTGCAAAACCACGTGCAACATATGTGGCTCCTTGTGTTATTGCAGTTACAAGCGGGTTTAGACGGACTTCAATTACCCCTAATGGCGTTGATTTCGATTTGAATCCCTTATCAGATGTGGGAGCCGTTTGACCTGTTGTAAGACCATATACCTGATTGTCATGCAAAATAACCGTAATATTTGGATTCCCTCTACATGCAGTAATAAAATGAGAAAGACCCTCTCCTAAGAGATCGCCGTCTCCTCCAACTACAATAACCGGTATTTCATGGTTTGCAATTTTAATCGCTTCAGCAACGGGTATTGCACGGCCATGTAAGCCATGGAATCCGTATGCATTGATAAAGCTGCACATATTTCCTGAACAGCCGACTCCATACACCATCATGACATTATGTGGTTCAAAATCCATTGAGACTAAAGCATTTTTTATCGAAGCCCATATACCAAAATCCCCACATCCTGGACACCAGGTAGGAAAAATAGGTGATGTGAAATCATTTACGCTAACCATTTTTTTAGTCCTTTCTGATTTTTAATTGCTCGTATTCGCTGTACTAATTCTTCAGGGAAGAATGGTCTTCCGTCGTATTTAAGAATTTTGTTCCCAATCTCATACCCGGTATACTCACTAATGAGGCTTCCAAGCTGTGCAGTCATGTTATTCTCAATAAGGATAGGGGTCTTGCATATTTCCAATAATTCATTCACTCGCTTTGCTGGGAACGGAGAGATATAGAGAATATGGAGAAGATTAACACTTACGTTTTCTCTCCGAAGAATTTCCATAGCTTCAAGTATCGGTCCCTTTGTTGATCCCCATGCAAAAATGGTAAAATCCGCTTTTGCGGGACCATACAATACTGGTTCAGGAAGCTCAGCACTTGCGGCAATAAATTTCTTAAATCTCTTATCCACCATATTGATACGCATTTCTGATTCTTCATTCGAAAAGCCATGTTCATCATGTTCATCGCTATTTGCAAGGAAAATACCATTTTTCATACCCGGCAAGGTTCTAAGTGATACCCCATCTTTTGCTTGAAGGTCAAATCGTTTATATATTCCAATTGCCTGAAGTTGTTCAGGTGTTGCAATTTTCCCCCTCTGTATTTTTATATTCTTATCATCAAAAGGGTATGTACTTTTTGGACTTTCTGCCAAGAATTTATCGGATAAGATAATGACCGGCAGTTGGTATGTCTCAGCTAGATTGTGGGCTTGTATAGTGACATAAAAGCACTCTTCAGTATCTCCCGGTGCAACGACTATACGAGGAAATTCTCCCTGCGAGGCATGTAGAACAAATTTCAAATCTCCCTGGTCAGTCCAAGTTGGAAGTCCCGTTGCAGGTCCCGGTCTTTGTACAACAACATACACCATCGGTGTTTCAGTAATTGCAGCAAGTCCCAGTGATTCAACCATTAATGAAAACCCTCCTCCTGCAGTGCCAGTCATAGCTCGAACTCCTGCGTAATATGCTCCGATTGCCATATTAGCTGCAGAAATTTCGTCTTCAGTATGTTTCACTACAATATTGTATTGCAATTGCTTTGATGCCATATACTGCAATAATGTAGAAGAAGGAGTCATAGGATATCCCGCGTAGAATTTTACACCTGCTTTAATGGCACCCATGCCAATGGCTTCATTTCCGCCTAATACCATTTGCGTTTGAGAATGTTTTTCGTTTTTTTCCAATCTGTATGGATATGAGCTGTTATCAAAGTGCTCTTTAATATAGTCAAATCCTGCTTTAGCTGCCCTAATATTTAAATCGATGACTTCCTGTCCTTTATCTGCAAATACTTCTTTAAACAATTCATCCAGGATTGTTAAATCATATGCAAGAATTGCCATACTTGCACCCATTGCAACCGTATTTCTCATCAATCTATCTGCCCCTGAGTTTTTTGAAAGGATTGCTAAAGGAACTGGGCATAAAACAAGATCTTTTCTGGAAGAAGTTTCAGTTGCAATATCATTCTCATCAGGATCAAACATGATAAGAGCCTTTTCACTTAATTCAAAGAGATGTTTTGTGACACTTTCCTTATTGAGAGCAATCAAAAAATTTACTGTCTTGAATGGAGCATATACCTTTGAATCTCTGACCGTTAACTGGAACGTATTATGTCCTCCTCTGATAAGGGAAGGATATTCGGAATAAGAATGGACAAATAATCCTCCTCTTGTGCATATCTTGGAAAAAAGTACTCCGGATACAGCTATACCAAATCCCGCCTCACCGGCGATTTTCCATGTCATGTTATTGATTATGTTGGGCTTTTTTTTGCTGGACAGTTTCATATGCGTTATGCTTCATTATATGCAAAATCTTCTTATCTTTGCAAATGATTTGCTATATTTCCATTTGTTAGTGCACATTAATACTTGCACTAAACACTTCATCAAGGATTGCCTGTGCATCGCTTCCATTTACTGGTCTTGGTTGTGCGTAATCATACAGAAGTGTTGGAATGAGTTCTGATGAAATGAGATTCTTCCCGTAGAATGTATGGCGAACAATATCATTCTGTCGTTTTTCCGGTACTTCCATCTGGTCGAAAAATAAATTACCTAATCCGAAGAACACCGTTTTATTATTATAGAACATGATGCCTTGAGGACGATGCGCTTGAGAACCTGTTACCACATCAGCTCCGGCATCTATAGCCGCCTTACTAATAGTAACTTGTGAATCTGAAGCCTCAAGATTGTTCTCATTTTCCCATTGTACATCTACAAAAACTACATCTGCAATTTTTTTTGCATTCTGAATATCTTGTACCATGGTATTTACATCTAATTTTGCTGCTCCTGGAGTTGTTGGTGTAGCAAAAGCTGCAGCCGGTCCAGGTTCGTTATACCCCAGAAATGCAAATGTAATTCCACCAAGATCAAAAATGGCAGGGAATCTTGCAGCAGTAGCATTTACTCCTCCTCCAAAATGCTTAATCCCATTTGCATCATAAATTTTTAATGAATCAAAATCAGCTTGTGTTCCCCAGTCATTATTATGGTTTCCTGTCAATTCTACCAAATTCACACCTGCATATTGCAGCGTTTTAATAAAATTTGGATAGGAACAGAATGTCAGAGTTCCAACCTGTTGGGTACAATCTGAGGAAAAAGAAACTTCGTTACTCACATGGACGATATCCCCTGTCTTCATGATTGGAGCGACATATTGTGCCGGGTACTGTGTCCCATATGTATTAATCCTGAAATATACTCCCCTTGCCATTGCAGTTGTTCCAGTCATAATTATGGTATGGATATTTTTAGGATCATAATTTGTATAGCTATGTCCGATTATATATTTCATATCTTTTGCGGGTAATGCAGACTTTGTAAAAACTGCATAGGTTATGGCTAATGGATAATTATCAAGATTAAAATTTTTTTGAATTGGAGAATTTCCATCAATATATATCGATCTGTACCTATTTGTAAGAGAGGTAAAATCAATTACAGCATAATTATGAAGATCTTGCTGTACAAATGCTAACGGATCAGTTGCTTCGTTTTTGATTGCTGGAATAAAAGATGCTACAGAATTATCAATAGCAATGTGGGATTGGTCTTGCAAAAGGGAAACGTAATCAGCATTTGTTATGGTATCAGGATACGCTTTAAAATCCTGTACAAGCGAAAGTATTTTTGTATATATGGTTATTTTTGAATTATATTTCCAAGGACTTATTTTTGCTATAGCTAAATCAGCCATAGCGGATGATTGGACTATAAGATCATTTTGACTCTCAAAATATCTTTCATAGGTGAGGGCTTGCGGAAATGACGGATCTATAAATACCTTGGTTTGCTGGATCTTTTGAGAATTTAAAGGAGAGTTTAATTTAAGGAAAATAAATCCGGTAGCAACAGCAAGAATTCCTGAGACAAAAATGATTATAAAGTAGATACGTTTCATGAGAGCAGTATTAAGCCGTAATTACTTTCCGATAGGAGTATACAAATATGCCTGGCTTACATATCCAGCATGATAATACTTGCTGAAAAGTAACGCTCCGCCATATGCAGGATCCTGCATCAAGTAATCATTTCCGACTTTTTGGTATAACACAACATAGTGGTTTGGATATCCGACATATACGATAACCGGATGGCCTAAGGTTAACTGGTTATCAATTGCTGTCCATCCGTTTAGAGGTGTTACATCAAATAGTCCAAGTCCGCTTAACGTGAATAATCCCCCCCCAACAAAATACTGTGGTTGCACTGCAATAGTTGCAGGGGTAATTCCCTTGTTTGGATAGTAATACGTAGCTATCATGGCAACGTCAGTAATCAAACAACCGATATGGTCAACATTGTAATATGAATAGGCATTCTGTCTTCCGCTTCCTCCAAGGATAAGGGATCCCCATCTTGAGTCAACTTGGGTATAGCACCAATAATCCCCCTGAGGACATCCTACTGAAGGTCCGGTATGGATATATGCAAAGTTAATATTTGCAATTGTTGTTTCATGAGTAATACCTGGGATTAAAATTTTCTTTCCGACAGGTAGTGGCTGAGTCGTATCAAGCAGGTTCCATGCCTGGATATCAGTTTCAGAAACAGCATACATTTTTGCAAGGGTTGGAATTGTGTCATTTGCCTCAACCGTATGAATAACACCTTTTACCGGTTCAATTTTTAGAATCTGGCCGGGAGTAACGGAGTTTGTCGGTAAATTATTTGCCCACACAATGGTATCAGTACTGATATCATATGCTTTAGCAATTGAATCAAGTGTATCGCTTTGCTTTACCGTATACCAGCTAGTTAATGGCTCAGAAGGATTGTTTGTAGGGGTAGACTGTGTTTCTACAAGTTTACCTTCTACTGCAAATTTGTTTGTATTTTGAGTTGCCTGATTAATTAAGGCATTTGTAATGGTTATCTTCTTTTCTACCGAAGGCTGATATCTACTATACCCAATAATAGCAATTGAGACGACGATGGGGATAAAGATAGAAAAAAATGCAATATAACGGTAAAGCGATCCTCTACCCCAAAACATCTTGGTAACGATATATGACTTCATATGATAAGTCACAACAGAAACCCTTGCGATCATGACAGCGAGCATTTTCCTTAACAGAAAATACCTGTCAATCACATAATAGTAAAGGGAAGAAACATATTCTTTTGCGCTATTTAATACATACTTCTGAAAGAAAGAAGAAACTATTTTAGTCTCTGTATTCTCCTTGGTATTTATTAAATTAATATGGACGCGTATCGAATCCTCGTCCAACGTGTTTGTATTCATTGTATAAATATTGATTAAATTGATCTGGGCAAATATCAATCGAACCACATGTGATTATACCACATTCGAGTCCCAGATTTCAAAGGTTCTAGCTTAAAAAACACTACAAATGGCTATTTAAAAGGAATACTAGAAAATTACAAAATGGGTTATTAAATGAAGTGAGATATATATCACAGATTGCCACCATTGCTACTGCGGCAAAACCAAAGGTGGTTGTCTCGTGCGCAAAATGTTGCTATATTACTAAAAATGGTGTAAAACTGTTCTTGAGTAATTATCATTATTGAGGTATTATTTCATTACTTACATTATTATGATAAACAAGGTGGAGATGGGTAAAAAGCTTGAGTTAGCACGTATTGAGAAAGAGCTTTCTCAACTCGAACTTGCACAAGAGGTCGGACTCTCCCAGGGAATGATTGGAAAGTATGAAAGAGGTATTAACAGAATACCACCCGATGTATTGCAAAAAATCTCTCGTGTTCTTGAAAAGCCAATATCATATTTCTATGGAGAAGATGAATCTCCTGATAATATTCGTGAAATATTGAAAAACTTTGTAAAAGAAGGTGAAGGAAAGTATCGAACAAGCGGAGCAGAATATCAGGTACCTTTCTTAGATGAGCTGTATTCCACAAATATATTAGAGCAAATAGCACTCGCACGGCATAAGTATGTCATTTCACCTAATATTGCAGATGAGAAGGATAGCTGTTTTGCAATTAAGACAAGCAATCTTGGTTCGATTGATATCGATATAGCAGTTGATACCACAATTGTTGTTTCTACCAATATTAGTCCGATCAATGGGGATAAAGTTCTCATATTCCATAATGACATGAGCATGATCCGAACTTATTACAAAAAAGGTGATATGGTTGAATTTACATCTTCTAACCCCATGTTTTCTGAACCTATTGCAAAAAGTGAAAGCTACAAGATTGTAGGGGTCATCATTGTAATGGAAAAAAGGCTTTAATATCTTCTGAATATTGCAATTACCTTTCCCTGTATAGTTATGCTGTCTACCACTATATCTTCATAGTTTGGATTTGCTGGTTTAAGACGGATAAATTTTCTTTCTTTATAAAATTTCTTTAATGTAGCAGTGCTATCATCAAGTAATGCTACTACAGTATCGCCGTTTTGAGCATATTCTGTCTTTTCTACAACAACTATATCGCCATCCATAATCATACTATCAATCATACTGTCCCCTTTTACCTTCAAACAGTAAACATTTTTTCTCTTTCCTATGATTTCTGAAGGAAGATTTATGGTATCTCCTAATGTTTCTACGGCCAGAATTGGTTTTCCTGCTGCAATAAGACCGACAAGAGGTACCTGGATAAGACTGCCGATATGCTGTCCATCACGGATGGAGAAATATAATCCGTTTGGGTCTTTAATCTTTTCAAGAACACCTTTTGCTTCAAGTTTTGCTAAGTGTTCATGGACAGTAGAGAGAGTTTTTACTCCAATATGTTCTTTGATTTCAGTAAGGCTGGGTGCTGTTCCGAACTTGTCGATATATTCATTAATAAAAGAAAGAATTTGTTTTTGTCTTGGATATAATACTGAGTTCATCTTTTCATAGCTATGTATAATCTTAATATACCGAATAAAAACCAAACTGTCAAGGAATAAAGAACAGATAAATTCTGCTCACCAAAAAATTGATTTAGCTTGTTTTGATAATACAAATATACTATACTCTACTTAGCCCCTTCATTCTAACGATATGTCATCTATTGACGATATAAAGCAGATTCGACAAAATAAAGCTGATGATCTGCGAAAAGAAGGGATTAATCCCTATCCCAGCAGAACGAAAAGAAATATGACTGTATCTCAGATAAAGTCATATTTTTCGATGTTAAAAAATACACTAGCAGATGTTACAGGAAGAATAATGGCTATCCGACCGCATGGAAAAATTACTTTCTTGGATATACAGGATGAAACAGGACAATTACAGCTTTTCTTTTCATATACAGATCTTGGTGAAAAATATGATTTGATCGAGCGATATTATGATATCGGTGATTTCATAGAAGCATCAGGAGGTGTTTTTATCACTAAAGCCGGAGAAATTACTTTAAAAGTTGAAAATTTTACAATGCTGACAAAAGCTCTTCGCGCTATACCTTCCGAATTTTATGGCTTAAAAGATGAAGAAGAAAAAATTCGCAGAAGATATGTTGAACTTGCCATTTCACAAGATAAAAGAAATCTGTTTCGTAAGAGAAGTGAATTTGTCTCTTCAATACGTCGCTTTTTACAAAACAATAATTTCCTTGAGGTAGAAACCCCTATTTTAGGTCCTGTTGCAGGGGGAGCTGAAGCAAATCCTTTCATTACCCATCATGATACTCTTGCTATTGATCTTTTTTTGAGAATTTCATTAGAATTGCCACTTAAACGCCTGCTAGTTGCAGGATATGAAAAAGTATTTGAAATCGGTAAAGTTTTTCGAAATGAGGGGATGAGCAAACAGCATCTCCAAGAGTTTAGCGAGCTTGAATTCTATTGGGCATATGCAGATTACCAGCAATTAATGAATTTTATAGAATCTTTGTTTGCACATGCGTTAATGGAAACATTCCACACCTTTCAATTTCCATATGAAGACCATATTATTGACTTTTCAACTCCTTGGAAAAGGGTTGATTATGATACGCTTTTTAAAGAAAATGGCATTGATCTTACAATATATAACTCAAAAGAAAACCTTCGAGAACTTGGTCTTTCTCTAGATCTTTGTGATGATTTAAATGGAGATAAAAACAGATGGATTGATAGGATATATAAGAAGATAATTCGACCAAATCTCATCCAGCCATGTTTTCTTCTTAATCATCCGACGATTTTGTCTCCTCTGGCGAAACAATCTCCAGAAGATCCGGATAAAGTTGAGAGGTTTCAGATTCTTGCTGCAGGAATGGAGCTTGGAAATGGATTTAGTGAATTAAATGACCCGAAAGAACAAAGAGCACGCTTTTCTATACAGCAAAAACTTCGAGATAGTGGAGATTCAGAGGCACAGATGATGGATGAAGATTTCCTGGAGGCACTTGAATATGGTATGCCGCCTGCGGCAGGGTTTGGAACTGGGATAGATAGGCTATTTTTTCTTTTATCAGGAAGTAATAATATTCGGGATGTTGTATTCTTCCCTACTCTTAAAGATGAAGATTAAAATCTTAGTTCTGATTTTAACAACCTCCGGGTTCTGTCAGATATCGGATAAGTAAACAAATATTGCAGATATTTTCCAATACTTTTCTCGTATTCTAATGTTTTCCCTATAATACTTCGCAATGAATATATATAACCAAACTGCTTTAAGCATAATCATGTTTTGGGAAATTTCTTCAATATTATCAACTCCGTGTAAAAGAATCGAAACTTTTTGCAGTGTCGTTTCATCCAATTGGTTGAAATTATCTTGATGTAAAAAAGAATGCAAGACTGCTTCTGCATTAGAACTTTCTCTATATTGCAGTATGAATTGAAAACCTTCTTGTGTCTGGATACTGTGATAAATATGATGGTCAAAATCCCAAAAAAGACAATGGAGGGTTTGTTCATCATCAAGAAGATATCCGCCAAATCCTGATAATGGAGTATCTAATTGTTCTTTTAATAGGGGGATTTCATTAGTCGATACTAGCATATGGCGTAATGCGAAATACCCAAATATTATATCAAATGAGATTTTCGATGAAAGTTATCTTCTCACAAAGATTATCTTGAGTAGAACTCTACGATATATGCTTCATTGATTGATGAGTCCATATCTGTTCTTTCAGGAATAGATTCGACGACACCGGATTTATTATTTTTTCTGGTAACCCATGATGGGGTTGTTGCTTGTAGTTCAATATTTTCAGCAATCATTGGACTATTTGCAAGTTTTTCAATAATTGATATCTCTGCTCCAAGTTTAACTTGATAAGAAGGAATATCTACTCTTTCGCCATTGACAAGGATATGGCCATGCGTAACAAATTGTCTTGCTTGTGCTCGAGTAGCCGCAAATCCTAATCGATAAACAACATTATCAAGCCGTAATTCAAGCATTCGCAGCAATTCTAATCCAGTTTGTCCTTTCGATTTAGCTGCATTTTCAAAATATCGTCTGAACTGTTTTTCCATAAGTCCATACATTCGCTTTGTTTTCTGTTTTTCTCTTAAATGAAGTCCGTATTCAGTGCTTCTTCGTCTTCCCTTTGGTCCATGTTGTCCAGGAATATAGTTCTTACCCCTTTTGAATGGATGTTTGTCAGAGAGACCTCTTTTTCCCTTTAATCCCATATTTACGCCTTCTCTTCTCTCAAGTCGTAATTTTGGTCCTGTATATCGTGCCATAACGCATTTGTAATGTATAAAGACGTATTTATATATACAGCAATTTTGATAATTTGTCAAAGGGTTTTGTGTTAAATCTTGTTGTCCGGGGTTCAGGAATTTGGTATGATGCAAGTATTAGATAATATACATGACTACAACTTTGACCAATATATTAATAGTGTTAGCTTCCATACTGATTATCATTATTATCTTGTTTATACTACAGATGGTATTAGTAGCACGGGATATTCGACAGGCAACTAGAAACTTGAAAAATATAACGAAAGTGTTTGATTTAGGAGTACTTCAGCTTTTGGGCAATATTTTACGTATTTTACGAAAAAGGAGTTAATTATGGGACCGAATAATAATGAAAAAAATACTTTTTGGGCTTTTATGACAGGAGCACTGGTAGGTCTAGCAGCTGCATATTTGTCACGGCAGGAAAATAGGCAAAAGGTACAGGATAAGTACAATGAAACAAAAGATGCACTTATGCAAAAAAAAGAAGATTTAAAGGATAAGACCCATGATGTCCATGATCTTGTTAATCAAAAAGTAGATGAAGTAAATTCAATGATTGACGAAAGATCAGATGAATTAAAACGAAAAAATGACGAAACTGAGGATAGAATAACGAAAAATGATAGGAAACACTAGATCTTTTTAGAGCTTTGCACTACTTGCCAGATATTTTTTTTATGCAAAAGTTTTATCTTCCATAAGATGAGAAACCAAACATGAAGACGGGAACCTAATAGCAGGATTGACCACCAAAGTTCTTTAGGTGTATTCGCATAAGATAGTGTATGTATGATACCTTTTCTCGCTTCATACCAGAAGGAGCGTGTATGAGAAGTAGAAAGTTCTTCTTCTCCATAGCCCCCAACGCTTCTTACCTTTTGTCTTAAATAATCCTGATAAGTAAGAGGATACCCTACCATAACAATGGCATCTTCACAATATCCAATTTCATTGCCCTTCTTCCATGCCATAAAAGACATGTAGGCATCATCAGCAAGAATTGACTGCTCGATGGGAGTAAAGATATCTTTTTTGATGTAGAAAAGATATCCGCTAGCCGGGAAGAATTCAGGATGACCTGCAATTCTTTTAGCTTCAATTTCTTTTCTAATCGGATGTGCTTGGGCTTCTGTTAAAAGATGCGACCAATACCCTAGCATTGTTTCTTTGGCATTCATGCTAACTGGTTTACCTCCCGCTACAGATAAGTGGTTATTATAGACATAGGTAATGAGATTTGAAATGGCATTATTATCCATAAGTACATCCCCATCAGTTAATACCAGGTCATTTGTAGATGCATGTTCTATAGATATATTGAGTGCAATAGGTTTTGAAATGCTAGGGTCTTTCAATTGTATGATAGATATTCTTTCATGCTGTACGGTAGAAAGAAAAGGATAGATCTCAGGTGAGGTTACAATGATCTCAACTGAGTCTTTTGAAGCTTTTACATACTCAATACTTGATGCAAGTGTTGCCTGGAAGGACTTTTTAAAAGTTTCAGGTGTATCTTTGGTTGTAATAATGACACTAATCATAATGGTGAATATTTCTTATTATGTAGCCATTCTATCTCTAATGATATCGCTTTTTGGACCTTTTTACCAAGAAAACGGTGGCCTGCACCCTTTATCTCTTTATAATACTTACGTTTCTTCAGACGCGGTTCAGTTGAGAATAACATTGCATAGGCATTTTTCTCATCTGATATTCGTATGATACTATCTTTGCTTCCATGGATGATAAGTGTAGGAATCCGAACTGAACGAAGGTAGTGTGCAAATGAATAAGAATAGATATCTTCAATAAAATCTTTTGTGATTGTATAGCTTATTCCTTTCAGTTTTATTTCTTTTTGTGTATCGCCAGATTTAAAAATCGGGACATGATATCGTTCTCGAAAACCTCTTACATCCGTCGGCATAGCAAGCAAAACCAGTTTCTTCATAATACCAATTGATGCATATTTACAAGAGGCAATCATACAAACTGCTGCACCCATACTATGACCTACTAAGGTAATATCTTTTATCCCTTTTTCTGCAAGAAATGTTAATACAGTAAATAGGTCATGCAGACATTCAGTGTATGATGGTACACCTATCCCTTTTCCAATGAAATCAAAGGTTACTACCATATTATTAACTGCTAACAAATCATATAGCCCTTGGATTGGGGGCATGGTTGAAGTGGCTCCAAATCCATGGCATAAAAGGACACAAGAATTTATGGATGGTGATTCAAAACGGATATTTGTCCGGATGGCAATCTGTTTGTCATACGAACTGGATATCTCCATTATTTTTGCATCGAAATAATGGTTTCAGCTGCTTTTGATAAAGAGGGCGCACATAAAACCTTTTTTTCATGTTTGAATCGTGCAATGTCTCGTTTGTTTTTTGTTAAAAAGATTATATAGTCCAGGATATCTAGTTTAGCAAGCTGTTGTACGATATGCGGATCATCATCAATATGGATCTTTGCATTTGTCAGTTTTATTGCATCAGCTTTAGCATCCACTGGCTTCATTTTTGCATTTCGTAAACTGACATGATTAATAAAGCCTTGAAGACCTTTTTCCTCCAGCCAGTCTTCTGTCATTTCTTTTAGAAATACCGGTCTTGAAGAATTGAGCATAATAGCAAAAGAATGCTGTCGAAGAAGATGGAAAGCATCTCTAGCATCAGGAAGCGTTTTTCTCGGATAATGAAGCAGAGTATGAATTCTCTTTTCTAAAAAAGAATAATATCCTTTCGTATCATATTTTTCTTTAACTCCATACAAAGATGAAGATATCTTACGCAATGGAAATAACGGTTTTGCAATTACCCCGTCAATATCGATACTGATGAAATTCATATCCTAAAGATTCTATGCAATATTCATTCTACAATAAAACAAGTGTGTACGCTAGCAGCTAATAGCCAATTCGAAATCCGCCTCCTGCAAAAGTATATATCCACCAAATGGATTTGGAATAACAAGAAGTGGATGCTTCATGATATACGAATCGATGCTGGGCATATCAATCCCGTTTTGTATGATAAAATCCTCATTTGCAAGGGATTCTGTTTTCGTATCATACGCAAGATGATAGAGAGGATGATTTTGATCCACTAAACTATATACCGATAAATTTCCCCAGGTTCCAATTTTGGTTAAGTCGTTTGCGGAAATATTTTTCAAGATGAACGTATTATCATTATTCTTGCAAAGTAGCGGATCTGCGCTTGCATAGGTATGATAAATTGATTCATTTGTTTGTATATCAGAAGATGTAAGTAGAAGATGTGGCAATTGTGGTGCTTGAGGGTATATCGGATAGGAAACAATTCCAGCGCCATTATTTACACTTTTCATATATGCGGAAAGTTTTGATGGATATGCTTTGACGGCATTCTCATAAGCTTGAAGCTTTTGAGGATACATAGCGATACTCTTACTTGTCGCCATATTATACCTAAATGCAAGTCCGGTTGAATCAACCAGAATCAGGTTTGTTGTTGATTGAATATATTGTGCCTCAGTTAGGGTATCTTCCTCTTGTTGGTCCGTAAAAGTTGTTGAATTTGGTGAGGTATATGGGAGGAGATACAGTGAATAGGATGAGCTTGGAGAAGGGAGAGATATCCCAGTTATATGGGTTTGCAATCTGTTTTTAGTAGTATATATTCCAGTTTGATAAAGGCTCAAGCCATTGGGTAAATAAATGGTGTGGGATATATCGCTTGGGATTTCGGCTACTTTTTGTATATATGTCTTTTCTATATGGTACAGTGGATTTAGAACATCGGTAACCGGATACATATTTATTTTTGATGGATCTGCATTGAGAATATATGAAGAAAAATTTATAGTCAGGAATGTATAGGCAAGATCTGTCAAGTTATCAACACCAATAACTCGAGTATAACCGGTATATTCTCCTGCATCATACTCGCCCGCAGTATAATAGGTAGAGGGATCTGAAAGTAAATGCAGGTCATAGGGTAACATAGTGACAGAACCTGTTATAAGTTTGGATGGAGAAGCTTTCGTTAATGGAAGTAGCGAGAATCCGATACAACCAAAAATAAATAATACGAGAAGAAGAAAAAATACTCGCCTGGCAAGAAGGTGAGATTTAGAGAGACGAATTGCTTCTATCTCAAGAGTTGAGGAATGTGCTGTTGTCATAACCTTACTACATTACAATACTACCAGGAGGGACTTCTTCCTCAGGATGAAGGAGCACTGGTCTTCCATTTGTATCAGCAGCCATAATCATACCTTGGCTTTCAAAACCGCGGAAAGTTCGATATTCCAGATTCACCAATAGAGGCATTTCTTTGCCAATGAAACTGACATAATTTGGAAAAAATTCTGCAATTCCAGACAAAATCTGGCGTTGTTCGCCATTTCCAATATCAAAAATGAAGCGAAGAAGTTTATCAGCTCCTTCCACTTTTTCAACAGATACAACCTTACCAATTCGTATTTCTAATTTTTTAAAATCTTCAATGGTTATCATAGCGGGAAAAGTATATCATGTTCAGGAAGTGGTTTCAAACCACTTCCTGTTGCTTATTTCTCTCAT
Organism: Patescibacteria group bacterium; assembly: GCA_025450075.1. Classification (GTDB taxonomy): domain Bacteria; phylum Patescibacteriota; class Dojkabacteria; order JAKAPS01; family JAKAPS01; genus JANWIC01. The sequence continues at coordinate 76,777 of JANWIC010000016.1, forward strand.
TATTCGATATAATGAGGGCACTAAAATAACAATGCCGAACTTAACAGTAATTGGACAAATAATACAAAAAAGAGCTGACGGATTGCATGATGATACAATCACATCATTTTTATCCGGGAATGGTACTTCCGAAAACGATATTCAAGCAGCATTTAAAGCACTTGAAGATGATATTGTTTTGATTGTCCATACAAAAAAAGTACTTCGTCCAGTAAATCCAATTGTTTATAGATTCGGAATCCATAGAATAGAAAAAGAAACCATGAAATTGTGGGGGTTATTTAAAGAAACAATTGAGGTTGGAGTTAGGACAATTGATAGTTTAAATATTTCCCGTTCATTGGTGAAATGTAAAGCAAATATTATGCATTCCGGATCATCTGAAATGTTAATTGATGACATATCAAGAGCTGATGCAGATAGAATACGAGTGTTTTATGCTGAAGTGATAGAAGCGCAAAGGAAAAATGTTGTTACCATTGCACAAGACTAAAGACTTGCTACTGGATCCCTGTCAAATGAATTATTTTGTATCGCAGCAATCCCGTTTGTTTGTATTTTGAAATAGGCACAAATACCTATCATTGCTGCATTATCAGTACAAAGTCTTTTATTTATGGGAAGATAAAGTGGTATATTCTGCTTATTACATATTATCCGAAGTTTCTTTCGAAGAAGGATATTTGCGCTCACTCCTCCCCCTAACATGAGTCCGTTTACTGTGTATGTATTGAGTGCTTTTATCGTTTTTAAACATAGCTCTTCTATTGCAGCGTTTTGAAATGATGCAGCGATATCAAATATTCTCTGTTTATCGAATAAACTTTCCTCTTTCAATTGGTTTACTACCCGCATCGTAGCAGTTTTAAGGCCTGAATAGCTGAAATTAAAATCTTTGGAATATTCCATCGGAACTGGGAGAGGGAAACGATTTGCATCCCCGTTTTTTGCAAAATTTGAAATGATAACACCTCCGGGATATCCGAGCCCAAGCATTCGTGATACTTTATCAAAGGCTTCTCCCGCAGCATCATCAAGTGCTTCTCCAATTTTTTCATATCTTCCATGATCCGACATAAGAATTAGTTCAGTATGATTTCCTGAAACTAAGAGTGCAAGATAGGGGAATCTACATATTTGTATATTGCCTTTTCCATTCTTATTTTTAGCAAATACTGAATACAGATGTCCTTCCATATGATTGATTGGAATGACAGGGATTTGATATGTATTCCCCAGCTCCTTTGCTTTAGCCACTCCGACTTCCAATGCAATAGCAAGCCCGGGACCGTAGGTTACAGCAACTGCATCAATATCCTTCATACTCATATGTGCAAACTGTAAAGCTTTTTGCAAAACAATATCAATTTTTTCTCCATGAAGCCGCTTTGCTAATGATGGGACAACCCCACCCCATTCTTTATGGAATTGGATCTGAGAAGAAATTATATTCGAAAGAATTTTACCATCCTGCACAACAGCTGCGGATGTATCATCACACGATGTATCGATTGCAAGGATGTTCATTGAATAAAGGTATCGCTATAGATAATATCACGAGTCGATTCATCAATTACTGAAAATTTAATCCAAATTATGATAGCTTTTCCTTTATATGATTGGATGAATGATGTAGCCTTTTCTGCCCATTCAATAACGATAATATCATTATCTTCAATGTGTTTTTCCAGATGCAGCTCTTCAAATTCCTCCGGAGCCATCATACGCCATGTGTCAATATGTACCAATGTAAGATTTTTCTCTTCACGTGTGAAAGGATAATCTTTCTCTAAAGTGAAAGTTGGAGAATTAATGAGGGTTTGGATTTGCAGGTATTGCGCAATCCCTTTCGTAAAATGAGTCTTCCCCGCACCCATGTCTCCCTGAAGTGCAAGAATGATGGATTTATGGCCGATTGTTTCTTTGTAGGCAGCAAGGATTGATTGTGCAAGTTCCTGTGTTTCTTCGACAGATTTCGTAATTGCTTTATCAAAATCGGTCAGAGTTACATCACCTTGTCTGAGAACAGAAAGGCTATTAAGGGTAGTATCAACAACCGTAGATGGTTCTCTATGCGGTAGTTCTCCAAAATCGATGATAAGATCGATTAAGTCTTTTTGTCTTTGGGAAATATTATCCAAGATGTCTTCTACGGTATATGGGCGTTTATGATAAGACGCATTCGCTGATGTTGCTGTTATCGGTCCACCATATTCTTTAATCAGTTTCAGGATAAGGGGAAAATCAGGAATGCGGATCCCAATGGTACCGTTCTCTGACTCAACTCCTGGCGAAACAATATGCTTGCCTTCAGATACCACCGTAATTGGGCCGGGAAGGAAGTTGGTATATAAATCTTTTGCAGTTTCATTGATGTTTGCGAACTTCTCAGCCATTTCCCTGTTTGCAACTGCAATAGAAAGCGGCTTTCCCTCTCTCTTTTCCTTGTAAGAAAATAACTTCTTTACTGCTTCATTATTCATCGGATCAATGCCCATACCATATGTCGTCTCGGTCGGATATATAAGGATACCACCAGATCGCAATGTTTTGATTGCTTCGCTTATGACTTCTTCTTCATTGTTTTTTGTGTATTGTATGCGTTTCATGGTTAGTAGATTATATGAAAAAAATGGAAGAAACTCAATGGATGTCTTGCATTCTCTCATTTTATCAATTATATTGTAGGGTAATATTATCTATTATTTTATGGATGAAAAATCCTCAATTTCACCACAAGTGCAATCGGATCAGGAAATAAAGAATCAATCAACTCTTATGACATCACCTGGGATAGTTCCTTATACTATAGCACTTATTGCACTATTTGTTTTTCTCGTTGGCGGAGTATTTCTTTATTCATATGTAACCACCCAGCAGAATATTAAACCTGTTACAACACAGACGACACAAAACGCTGCAGAACAACCAACAGGTACTCCATCAAATACAGTTGAAAGTCTTAGCCAGACTGATGCTCAAAAGCCAGCAAATCAGGCAGCTGCACAACAGGAAATAAATAAGATGCAAAGTGTAATGGATAATAATGTGCAAACAGAATCATCTGATTATGCTACGGTGAATTCCGATTTACAAAATACTAACCAAGGAACATCTGAACAATCATCATTAACATCATTATGAAAAAAATAATTGCATATACAACTCTAGCTGTTTTATCTCTTTCATTTGAAACAATACCTGCAATTGCAGAGCAAAGCCCTCCAATTTATTCAGTTTCTCCTTCACATGTCCTGTACACTCCTCCAACTGGAGATTCTACAACTGCGTCTATTTCACCAACGAATCCGCTTTTAAACAGAATAGAGAAAACGAGTGAAAACCAGCAGACCAGGTTGACTAAAATTATTACTAAAGCAGATACTTTTATCACGGAACGAATTAATGCATTAAATGCAGTAGTTGCCGATATTAATAAAGGGAAATACGGTTCATCGGCACAAGCATCTCAAGTGATAACATCTCTAAATACCCAAATTCAAGGAATGCAAACATTGAAAACACAAATAGACAGTTTTTCAAGCACTTCAGAAATTTCTACAACACTTCTCCCCTTGGTTAAAGAAATATTCTCCAACTTCAAAATTTATGGCAGTACAATTCCTTGGGCAAGAAGTATGATGCATATGGCCGTTGTTCAAAAAATTTATAGCAACTTACAAATTGTTGAACAAAATATGCTGCAGGATATTTCATTTGCACAAAGCAAGAATTTGAGTACAACACAACTTCAGGCAGATGAAGCAAAGTTCGCAGCAGATGTTACAAAACTTAATACCGATATGTCATCTGTACAAAACCAGATTAATGCACTTGCACCTAGTGCAACAAATGCTGAAACAACACCTATCGCACAAAATCTTATGAAAATATTTGCTCAGATCCATCAGGATGTTGAAGCAACCTCAGCTGATTACAAAACGTTTGTAAAAGATTTTAAGAGTTTGTTTGGATTAGGTGATATAACATCTGTATCACAATCTCCTACAGAAACTCTTCCGACAGCTACAGGAATACAGGAGTCTCCAATAACTGGAACAGCAAATTCAACTGGAAGAACAACGGAAAAATAACTTAATATGAAAATATATTTGAAAAATACAGTGGATAGCTTCTGTATTTTTCTTGTTGTTCAATATATTGCTTAATATCCTCCTGGGAATCTTGTAATGAAAAAATTACTGCTTCTGGTGGATTTGAAGGAATAATATTCTCATCAAATATTTCATCTATGTGTTTAGGATATTCTTGTAAATATTCGCTTAATTTGATCGTAGTAAAATATGTATAAAGTTCGAAATGGGCTAACATCATATTCATAAATTCAATATTCCCAGTTCCGATAAGTGCAAGGATATGGTTCGATGTTACATCTTGTAAAATCTTTTTAAAATCTTCCTGAGTATTTATAAGGATTTCCGGTTCCTGGTTAAAATATAATTGCTTGTATCTTCGATAAAATTCTTCATCAAATTTCTTCTTATCCGGATGTTGGCCAAGAATACATAAATAATCTTTTAACTTTCCGTAATTATCATGATGTTTTGTAAAGAGTTTAAAGCATGCTTCTTTAGTGATGGTAATGTCTAGCAATCGAGATATATCGTAATATATTTCAAAAGTCTTTGTATGGAGATTGGATGAGTTAATCCTTTGTAAAATGGTTTCAAAATCAATGATGAGAAGTTTCATAAGGGGATTGTATCAGATCGATCCCCTTATGTACATCATCTATATTATTTAGTATGTTTTACACTCGGAATGAATAAAGATAAGAACGCTCCGATAAGAAGAAAGATTGAACCAAACCGGATTGAATCACTTATTGATTGAGTTAAGCTTGTATCTACTGCATTCTTTATCTGAGATCCAATGAGAGATTGCTGCATTTCAAATTGTTTTACTGCCACAGGATTATTTTTAATTTGAGGTGGTATTTGTTGCTGTGCAGTTGCAGTTGACTGCGAAAAAGAAATACTATTAGCTTTTGTCGTATCAATAATTTGCATTTTAGCAGACTGAGGAAGATTTGGAATTGCATTAATATTTGTTTGAATATGGGATGATATTTGGCTGGTAAGAACTGCACCTATAATTGCAATTCCAAGTGCAGACCCAACCTGTCTTACCGTATTCAATACCCCTGAAGCGCTACCAGTATATCTTCCAGGAATTTCGGATAAGATAACCTGAGTATTTTGCGATATGGCAAGTCCAATACCCAATCCGAGAATTGCAAGCGGAATGATTAACTGCTGAACAGTAGTGGAAGGAGTCAGCCTGCTGATAAGTACAAGTCCCAAAAATTCACAAAAAATTCCAGTTGTAATAACCCATTTTGTTCCTAACCTGTTTACAAGACGCGCAGATGTCGGCGCTGCTATAAATGAGGCAATTGCTAATGGCAATGTTGCTGCACCTGATTGCAAAGCGCTTAATCCCCGAATGGACTGTAAAAATATTGGCAGGGTAAATAATGAGCTGAATTCTCCTAATGCGATAACTGCTATTGCAATAAGACCGAATCGGTATGTCCGATACGAAAAGAAATCAATATTGATTGCTGGTTCGAGTTGCTTTTTTGTTTTTATAAATTCCAATATGACAAAAGAAGTTAATGCAATTGCGCAAATAATAAAGGTTGGAATTATTATAGAAATGTGGGTATTTGTCCATGTAAATGATCCTAATTGGAATGGTTTGTTTGGTTTCAACCACCCATAATTTTGCCCTTCAATAAGTCCGAAAACCAAAAGAAAAAATCCAATAGTTGAAAGTGCCATTCCTGATATATCAAGCCGCTCTTTTCCTTCAATCTTTGATTCATTAATAAGGAGAGCTCCAACTATAAGTCCAATTAAACATATCGGTACATTTATTCGAAAAACCCATCTCCAGCTATAATATGTAGTAAAAAATCCTCCAAGAATAGGGCCAACTGCAACTGCAACACCTGTAATTGCACCGAATATCCCGAATGCAACAGCACGTTCTCTACCAGAAAAGTTAGATGAAATTAATGATAACACCGATGGTGAAATCATAGCACCCCCAACTCCCTGAAAAAGCCTTGCGAATATTAAAATTGATGCATTACTCGATTCTCCGGAAACAATAGATGCTACTGCAAAGACAACAAGACCAAGCAGAAATAGAAATTTTCTTCCATATAAGTCTCCGAGCCTCCCGAAAGTAATGAGGAGCGCTGCAAATGAAATAGCATAGCCAGAAATGATCCATTCAATATCTGGGAGAGTAGCATGCAAATCCTTTATTATAGATGGGATTGCAACATTTACAACCGTTGTGTCGATAAGGATGATAAAAAGACCTATGGAAATAATAAATAAAGTTACCCATCGATTTCCTCGTAATCTATCTAGCATTGTGAAAAGTAAAGTAATAGGTAGAGTATATACTAATTATACAATAAATTACATAAGTTCATCGAGCAGAGCCATATACTAATATTGAAGGTGTAAATGAAATATCATAAACTGCATCGTTAAAAACTGTTTCTTCAAACCGAGACATTGCAACAACAATACTTGAAGAGTTTATATCCTGTTTAAAATATAATGAACCGGCATAATCAATAATTGTTTTTTGAAATCTCATATAAAAACCAAATGAGGTACTTTGTCTATCTTGGGATTGCTGTTTTTTAATAATGAGGTAATAGGCGAGTAAAGAATTTTGATATATATTTCTTGCTTCAATTGAAAAATAATTACCTAATACTTCCAGTTGTCTGTCATCCCTAGATTTCTTTCGGAGTAATTCTTCATGACATATTAGATTTAACCACGCAAGCAATACCGCTGGTTCACCAAGATCTTTTGATGTTGGAGCTTGAGGAATTCGAGGGTTATGTAAAACAGGTTCCAGTAGTCCTGAAAGCATTCTTTTAGCATTATCAGAGACCTGGTTTCTAAATACCATTTTTTTTTCCCGCCTTTTTTTAACCCATATACCTAAATCGATAATATTTGATGATTCATCCGGACTTGCGAGCATACTTTCATTCTAATTGAATAATTCTTACAAATCTGTAGGAAATATTGTATCTTCATCTCAATCTGTATGTTTATATAGCGTAAAATATCGTCTTATTACAAAACGTTTTCTTTAAGCGTCAGTATAGGGATATAGATATATTGTCAAAGCAATATTTCAGGATAAGTTCCTTGACAGATCAGTAGAAAAAAGTTATCGTTATAGTGAAAAATACTTTATTACTGTCCCATGAACGAACAAAAAAACATTCTTCTTTTTCATGAGGTCGGTGTCAATGATGTTAATCTTGTTGGAGGAAAAGGCGCTAACCTGGGTGAAATGACCAGGTTAGGCATTCCTGTCCCTCAAGGATTTATTGTTACTGCACGGGCTTACTTCACCTTTATTGATGAACTTGGCTTACGGCAAAGAATATATGATGCACTTGCAAACCTAGATGTTAACGATAACAATGCATTGGATAGAGCATCTGAAATGGTGAAAAATCTTATCATATCCTCCCCTGTTCCTGCTGAAATTGCAAAAGAAATAAAAGATGCATATAGAGCATTATGTAATGGAACTGATATTCTTGTTGCTACAAGATCATCAGCAACAGCAGAAGACCTTCCAGATGCATCATTTGCAGGACAGCAGGCGTCATTCCTGAATGTCATAGGTGAAGATAGCGTTGTTGAGAATGTAAAAGGATGCTGGGCTTCTCTTTTTGAAGCAAGGGCAATTTTTTACCGAGTACAACAAAATTATGATCATTTTAAAGTCGGGATTGCTGTTCCTGTTCAAAAAATGGTTGAATCTGAAATTTCTGGTGTAATGTTTAGCATTGATCCTGTAACAAATAACTTGAACAAGATTATTGTCGAAGCTGTATACGGACTTGGAGAATATATTGTTCTTGGGGCTGTTACACCAGACCACTATGAAGTTGATAAGAATACTTTTGCTATAACAAAAAAACAAGTTGTTCATCAGACACATAAACTTGTCCGTTCTTCAGACGGGAAAAGCGGAAATAATGTTGATGTTCCGGTTGGTGCAGAAGGAAGCCAACAAAAACTAGCGGATGATCTGATCGTCCAGTTGGCAAGAATTTCAAAGAAACTTGAAGAACATTATAACCACGCTCAGGATAGTGAATGGGCAGTTGAGAACAATACAGTCTTTCTAGTACAAACAAGACCAATAACTACCCAGATTGCAACAACTAAAGTACAAGGAATTAAAATATCAGAAGATGATGCAAAAATACTGCAAACGGAATCAATCCTTTCAGGTGCTCCTGCAAGTCCTGGTGTTTCATGCGGACCTGTTGTCATAATTCATTCACCTAGTGAGATCGATAAAGTTCATGAAGGAGATATTCTGGTTACAGAAATGACTACACCTGATTATGTTCCTGCAATGAAAAAAGCTGCCGGTATCGTTACTGATTTCGGTGGTAGAACCTGTCATGCAGCAATTGTATCACGTGAATTAGGAATACCTTGTATTGTTGGAACCGATAATGCTACAAAAATATTAAAGCAAGCACAGATCATTACACTAGATGGCGCGAACGGAAAAGTATATAACGGTGGAAATCCGCATAAACTTCTTCGGGATGACCAGTATGATCAATATGCTCAATTGCAAACAAAAACTAAAGTATATGTAAATCTTGCCGAACCTGAACTTGCTGATGATACAGCTAAAATGGTTGTCGATGGAGTTGGACTGCTTCGAGCAGAATTTATGATAGCAGAAATTGGAACTCATCCGAAAAAACTTATTGAGGAAGGCAAACAAGAAATATTTATAGACAAACTGTATTCTGGACTTTCAAAATTTGCTAAAGCGTTTAATCCGCGACACGTTTTGTATCGAGCAACTGATTTTAAGACGAATGAATACCGAAACTTAAATGGAGGTGCTGCATATGAACCGGAAGAATCAAATCCAATGCTTGGATATAGAGGATGCTACAGATATATTAAAGATCCGGTTGTATTCAATCTTGAACTTGAAGCAATTAAACGCGTTTATACACAAGATGGATTAAAAAACCTTCATCTTGAAATTCCATTTGTTCGAACTGTTGATGAAATGGTAAAAGTGAGAGAACTTATCGATGCATCAGGATTATCCCAAATGGAAGGATTTGAATTATGGATGATGACTGAGATTCCAGCTAATGTTATCCTTCTACCTGAATTTATTAAAGCAGGAAAGATTCAGGGGGTATCAATCGGATCAAATGATTTGACTATGTTAGTTCTGGGAACCGACCGAGATAATACCGAAGTCGCATCGGAATTTGATGAAAGAAATCCTGCAGTGTTATGGGCGCTAGAAAAAATAGTCAGAACTGCAAATGAGAATGGTATCAAAGCATCAATCTGCGGACAGGCACCCTCAGTATATCCTGAAATTACAAAGAAACTTGTTGAATGGGGTATAGATAGTGTATCAGTCTCTCCCGATATGGTATACAGAACGAGAAAAGTAGTTTATGATGTCGAACAAGGAAAAGTATAAATTTGTTAGTGGAAAGAAAAAGGAAGGAGATTTCTCCTTCCTTTTTTAGTTATTCCCTTATATTATCTAGGCCTTACTTGTTTCCGTTTAGGTGTATTTGGTTCAACTTCAAGATGTTGAATATTACTTGGAGTAATAATAATACGAATAACTTCGCTTATTGCTCTTTGAATTCTTTCAGAAGGGGGACGTATCCCCTTTCCAGGGATATTAAGTATTCTTCCAGTTCTTGCATCAATTTCTAATCTCATGTTTGTACTATAAAAATTGAAATCACCTTGAAGGCTATATACTAATAAATTACCATTACTATCGAATATAGGAGTCATTGTAATCTTTCGAAAAA
>JANWIC010000017.1 GCA_025450075.1 Patescibacteria group bacterium
ACTATTAACTTGAAAAAGTCCCTTTTCAGATTGAAGGAAGAACTAGATTCATATAGAGAGGAATATAGAGGGCTCACACCACTGGAAACCATTGATTTGAAAGAACAACTGCCACCGATTGAGGCTGTAAGTACAAGGTTTCTGGGGAACAGGGACTCGAACCCCAAATTTTGGGACCAAAACCCAACGTGATGCCATTTCACCATTCCCCAGCGTGTAAAGGAAGCGGGAGACGGGATTCAAACCCGCGACCTATTCGTTGGCAACGAATCACTCTAATCAACTGAGCTACTCCCGCAATTATGCCGAGAGAGGGGCTCGAACCCCCGACGCAGGGCTCTTCAGGCCCTCGCTCTACCAGCTGAGCTATCTCGGCAAACAAATATGGGCGAAGAGGGGCTCGAACCCCCGACATCTTCGGTGTAAACGAAGCGCTCTACCAGCTGAGCTATTCGCCCAATTTTCAAAGAACGAACGAATTATATCATAAAACTAAACATGGGCAGAAGAGGACTCGAACCTCCATACCTTTCGGCACAACCACCTCAAGGTTGCGTGTCTGCCAGTTTCACCATCTGCCCAGTCGTGTCAAGATTATATCATGCCGAGAAGAGGATTTGAACCTCCACACAATTGCTTGTACAGCACCCTGAATGCTGCGTGTCTGCCAATTCCACCACCTCGGCTCATTTTACATACCAATTTTGTATGTTGCTTAGAATATCTACATCAAATGCAAGGTTGTTGTCAATACCTATAGGGATAATATTGGGCTTTAATTCAGCTAAAACCACCGGTGAATACAAAAATACTGCCGGTTTATCATTCATAATATTTTTTTGGAAAAGGATATATGCCCTTTTTCTCAGAGATTTGTCTGTAGTATTTCGTGCCAGGTCAAGTGCATGATCCACATTTACATTTGCATAGGATGACAAGTTACTGCTTGCTCCTGATTGCCATAATGGTGCATTATCAGGATCAACATTTCCCTGCACCTGCACATACGCAATATCAAAATCTTTTCTTTCAAGAATTGAAGATGTCCAATTAGATTGTGAATACGGGATAAGGACAACTTGAATACCCAAAGCTTGAATTTGGGTTGCTAATATATGGATAACGGATTCTTCAACACTGTCTTCATAGGCTAATGATAACGAAATCTGTACTCCATCTTTGTTAATTAATTTGCCCTTATACATAGTATATCCTGCAGCTTGCAGTGCTGCCATTGCCTTAGTCTGGTCATATGAATATCGTATAATGGATGGGTCATTTGAATATGCCCATGAATTAGCGTTAATTGGACCGTCAATCATCTGATCATATCCTTCCAGTAAATTGCTTATTACTTTTTTGTTTATTCCATAGCTAATTGCTTTTCGAATATTATCATCTTTCAATCTTGTCATATTAAAAAACAATGCATTATATGTAGATAAGATTGATTGGGAGATGATATGGTCTTCAGTATCATTGAGAATACTGTGTAAGATATTACTGTTTGGATCAGATAAAATATATGCGTTAATATTTCCCTGCACATAATCTGTATACATACTCTCCTGGTCAGTATATGTCTTTATAGTGATAGATTGGATTTTAGGCTTCCCTCTAAAATATGTAGGATTTGCAATGAGTGTGTATGAAGAATTGTTTCCACTTGCAAGAACATATGGACCTGTTCCTATTTCTTCATATTTTGAATAGACAGTATGAGATGGAAGGATAGGGAAAAGAAGATGCTGCCAAATGTTTACATCAATACCTGTTACTTCTACATCAAGATGTGTATCATCCACTTTATTCATTGAAATTGTTGCAAAAATTCCTTTAGGATTTAGTTTTTTTTGTAAATTAAATGAATAGATCACATCATCACTTTTTAATTGTGTTCCGTCTTCCCATTTAATTGCCGGATTCAGGGTTATATGGATTTGGGTTAGGTTCGGGTCGGTATCCCAGCTTTGCGCAAGCAATGGTGAAGGATTATTTTGATTATCCAGGGTAAACAGGGTACTAAATACCAGTTTATTAATTGTTCTTGTGATTGTCGTGTCTCCAAGCAAGTTATATGGAGAGGAGTCATCAATTCCAATAAGTAAAGAAGTATTTACCCCTTTATTCTCAAGCAGCATGCCGTAAACATAATGATATGAAATACCAAGTATGATAGAAAGCATGATAATGACAATAATGGTGTAATACCGTCTTAGTCTTTTGATTAAGCTAAGAAAAAATGATGGGTAATTCCATAATGCATATCGGATTATCGAAACAATCGAACGATCTTTTTGATAGCTGCGTATCATAGCAATCTTTATTTAGTCAGGATCAATGACGCAAGTGCACAAGCAACAAAAAGTATAGCAATAATGATAGTTTCATAATACAGGAATTTTTCCAATCCTCTTCTTGCTCGGAAAAATTCTCCTCCTCCTGTTCCTCCAAATACTGATGAAAGTCCGGAGCCTCGTACCTGAAAAAGGATTGAAACAATAAGGATTATTCCTAACACAATTTGGGCAAAGTCAATGATTTTTAAGTTCATAAGTCACTACTTAGTTAATATGTTGCTGATTATACCCCAAAATGCAAGTAATAGTGAAGCTATGATGGTATTCTCTGTCTGATTCAGTACAAGTGGTATTTGAGAAATTGGTAGACCGGCAAACGGAATTTCGATACCTCCGTTTGATATGTGTAAAAGGTAGATTGAGTGAGAGCAAGAGTATACTGCTCCCAACATAATGAAAAATCCTAACAGTAGTTTTGTGATAAGATTGTTTCTTATCGTTAGAAACTCTACAATTGGTCTTACAATGAAAATACTGACGGCAAAGATAAAGGATAGAAGCAATATGATTGGAAATTGGTTTTTGATTCCTATGCCAGTTAGAATGTATGGAATATATACAAGTGGGATATAGAACAGAAGTGTAAGGAGCAGTATTTTTCTAGGCATTCGTAATAAATATCTTTAAAAATTAGTTCTCAAATGCTATGATAATTATAGATATGTTCAAAAAAGTAAAACACACAATTCTTGGTGCTGTAATTTTCTTCATTATAGCACAGTGCATTTTCATTTTGCCACATGCAACATCGGTCTATGCTGCTGACTATTCTATCAATTACGGAATATCCTACACAATAAATCCGGATGGTGTTGCAACTGTTGATTATCACATTCAACTGACAAACTTAAGTGATACGCTGTATGTGACATCAGAAAGTCTGACAACAACTCAAACAGACATATATAACCTGAATGTAATAAATTCACTTGGGATTTCTCAAAAATTTACTGTTACAAAAACTTCTAATACTGCAACAATTACTACTACTTTTTCCAACCCTGCTGTAGGACAAGGTAGTTCAGATGACTGGCATATAGTGTATAACACAAAACAAATTGCATCGAATATCGGTCACACATGGAACATCCTTGTTCCAGGATTCGGTGACCGTGGAAGTCTGAATATTAATAATTTGCAAATTGCAATTACTGTCCCTAAAAACTTCGGAAACATCAATTTCGCTTCCCCTGCTCCATCCAAAACACAGGACAATGGTAATAATCTGACATATGTATACCAAAGCGATAAGATTGATGCATCCGGAATCAATCTCATTCTTGGTGATGCTGAAACCTACAAATTTACATTCAATTATCCCATCACAAATACTGATTCAAACACACAAGTATATACGATAGCTGTTCCACCTGATACACCATTACAATCCACGACTTTCACAAATATCTCACCTCAACCTGATACATTCACCATTAATAGCGATGGAGACTATATTCTCACATATAAATTGCCTTCGAAAAAATCCGGAACGATTCATGTTGAAGGAATATCCATTGTGTATGCAACCAATGGATTATTGCAAAAAAAGAGAACAACTCCAATTCAATTGTCCTCATCTGACCAGCAAACATATACCCAAGCGATGAAATATTGGGATGTAAATAACCCGCAGGTACAAGTTCTTTCTCAAAAGCTTACCGCAAATCTAACAAATAATACAGACAAGGCAAGGGCAATATATGATTATCTTGTCAAAAACTTCACATATAACAGAAGTGCTTTATTTGATAAAAATAGGCAAAGGAAAGGATCTTTGTACGCGCTTGCTCATCCGAAGGATGTCATTTGCCAGGAATATGTAGATACTTTTGTAGCTCTAGCAAGAGCTGCACATATCCCTGCTGTAATGGAGGCAGGTTATGGAAACACACTTTCTCCGCTTGATACACTTCCTGATAATGTCTTGCATGCCTGGGCATTATATTATGATCCTGATTACGGTTGGGTACCCGTTGACCCGACATGGGGTTCTACTTCCGGGGAGAATTTCTTCGGCAATATTGGCTCAAGTCATTATGCACTTGCTGCTTATGGACATAGTTCTACAGATCCTATCCTAGTTCTTGCATTTATTGCAAATTCTGATAGTTCAAATAATATTAAGCTGCTTCCGACAAACGAGTCATATGTATCAAATCCAGGCTATTCCTTGGCAAGCGGAAACACAGTGTCGGTAAATGGCGGCTTTGCTTCAAACGGGATTGTCAGTATGACAAACTCCGGTAATAGGGTGTTATATTTGGACTATGCAAATTTAAGTGGTGTTGCAGGAAACCCATCCCTTAATCCCTTCCTTACTGATGCATATATCTTTCCCGGTATGAATGGGAATATTGGATTTAATGTAACATCTAACTTATTCAATTCTCAAAAAATTGAAGGACTCTTATCAGTCGCTTACAAAGGATATGGTGATAACATTCCGGTAAAAAAAGAGTATCCTCTTTCCATTATTATTACCCCCGGATGGTATGTAAAGCTCATTCCTCTCCTTGCGGTAATTTTAATTTTTGTGTTATCATATACATTAGTGAACCTAGTTATCAGACTAAGGGGTAGGTTTGCTAAAAATTAATTAACCATACTGTCCATGGCATCCACACTAATTTCAACAATTGGTTTTCCTGACATTACCAAAAATGACGCAACAAAAGTCGGGAGCAAAGGAATGAATATTGCAGAATTGACGCGATTGAAAATTCCCCTTCCTCCAGGATTTGTTATAACTTCAGAGGCGTACTACTATTTCTTGGATATGGCAAGAATACGTGAAAAGATTCTGGATATTCTTACCAACCTGGATGTTGAAAACAGTAAAGAACTTGAAGAAGCATCCAATATTATCCAGGACATGATTATTAAATCAACTGTCCCCCCTGTTATTGAGAATGCTGTCTTAAAAGCATATTCCCGATTATCAGGATTTGTAAATACATATGTTGCCGTCAGGTCTTCCATTTCCTCAGAAGACTCGGATGAAAATTCTTTTGCAGGCCTTGCATCGACATTTCTCAATATTCGAGGAGGAAAAGATGTCACTCTTGCAATGAAAGCATGCTGGGCATCACTATTCGAACCTAACTCCATTTATTACAGATCAGCAAAGGGTATAAGCCATGTAAAAGTAGGCATGTCAGTAGTCATACAAAAAATGGTGCAGGCAGAAGTTTCTGGTACCATGCTAACTATGAATCCCATTACCTCAGATTCCTCCACTATTATCATTGAAGGGATGCTGGGACTTGGAGATATCATGGAGGCAGAAGCACTTACTCCAGACCATTATGAAATTGAAAAATCTTCCCTTACGTTAATTGATAAAAAAGTATACAAGCAAACATTGATGATGATTCGATCCACGAAACATGAGGAAAGTGAAGAACAGGTTAAAAAAGTACAAGTAGCACAAAAATGGCAAAACCTACAAAAATTGGATGATAAAAAAATAGTTGAACTTGCAAGTATTGGAAAGGTAATCGAACAGCAATTTGGTGAACCACAGGATATTGAATGGGTGATGGAGGCGGGGAAAATATATATCCTTCAAAGCAGGTCAATTGCTCCTTCAGTAGATATTCATCCACATCCGTTAGTAGAGAAATTGCAGGAAGAATTAGTGCAACAGCCAATAGAAGAAACTGTTCATATTGAAAGCGCACCGGCAAATGATTCGGCAAATAGCCAGATTATCCTTTCAGGTTCACCTGCAAGTGAAGGTGTTGCTGAAGGGTATGTAAAGATTGTCCGGCAAAATGATGATTTTATTCATTTAAACACGGGAGATATCCTGGTAATTGATCGCATTATTCCTGACTATATCTTATGGATGAGAAAAGCAGCAGGAATCATTACCAATGAAGGTGGGGTTACGTCTCATGCAGCTGTACTTTCACGAGAATTTAAAATTCCTTGTATTGTTGGAACTGAAAATGCAACAGAAATATTATCAAATAATGATTATGTCAGAATTGATGGATCAAGCGGACAAGTTTTTTTGAAATTGATAGAAAAAAACCTGGAACACCCTTCCTCACCAATCAAACATGAGGAAGAACAAATTGATCAGCCTTTTGTTCATGATGAGACATCAGTACAGCAAGTCGCAATAGAAGAACCGGTAATTGAAAATATTCCACAAGTTCATCTTGCAGAAGAAACAATTCCAGAACCACTACTTCCCGTAGTTGAAGAAGAGCAGCTACTTCCTGAAAATGTTTCAGATTTTACTATTCCGCAAGAAACTATTTCTGAACCAGTCTATATTGAAGAAAAACCAAAAGAGACAATTCATCATATTAATATTCGCACAGCAACAAAGATCTTAGCTAATCTCTCAGATAAATCATTAGCTCCAAGTATTGCACAAAAAGATGCTGATGGAATTGGATATATTAACGGAACTGAAATTTTGAATACTGTCATAAAGCGACATCCGGAAGCATATATCGAAGAAGAAATTGTAGAAAAATATGTTACGGAAACAGCAACTGTTCTGGAAACATTTTGTAGAGAATTCAACCCCCGTCCAGTTATTTACAGACCTTCAAACCTGATATCCACTGAATTACAGTTTGATAGCGGAGTTTATGAACCTCATGAAGATAATCCAAAGCTTGGGTATAACGGTGCAGTTAAATATATTGAAAATCCATCTCTATTTAATCTTGAAGTGGAAGCGATTAAAACAACCCGAAATAAATCCGGCTACAAGAATCTATCCTTAATGCTTCCAATGGTTCGAAATGAAAAAGATTTACGAGAGATAAAAAAAATTGTTACATCAAATGATTTAAAACGATCTTCCACATTCAAAATATATTTGCCTATTGAAGCTCCGTCAACGGTTCTTCTTATTCATCAATTAATAGATATCGGTATTGATGGATTGTTTATCATGGCGAATACTCTTTCAGGGTTGTTAAATGCAGCCGATTTAGAAAACCCAAAGTACAAAAACTTTAATGTTTTTAATGAAGCATTTATGTTAAGTGCTGAGGTGATTATTAAGACGGCTCATAAGAACAAGATCCCTTCTGGTGTCATTCTACAAGGTAAAGAATTTGACTCTGATGCCTTATCTGAAATTATTGAATGGGGTGCAACATATATTTCCGTTGATCCATACTATATTGAAAAAACGAAGGCCACTGTGGCAGATATTGAAAAAAATCTTATCTTATCTCGACGAAAAAAATGAAAATTACCTCATTAACAGGTAGTCAGATTCTTGATTCTCGTGGTAATCCTACCTTACGTGTAAAAATTATTCTTGAAAACGGTATTGTTGATTATGCTGAAGTACCATCAGGTGCTTCAAAAGGTTCAATGGAAGCTTTTGAACTCAGGGACGGAGATCCAGTACTATATGAAGGGATGAGTGTCCTAAAAGCATGCCATAATGTCGCCACCGTATTTGATAGGATTAGAGATTATGATGTAGAAAATCTTCGGGAAATAGATCAGACAATGATTGAATTTGACGGTACTAAGAATAAAGAACGTGTCGGTGCAAATACCATGCTTGGGATTTCATATGCATGCCTGAAAGCAGGAGCAAAATTGCAAGGAATACAATATTATCAGTGGGTTAATCAGCTTTTCCGAGAATATTTTAAAAGGGAAATACAGATATCTCTACCCTGTCCACTTTTTAATATTCTGAATGGAGGAAAACATGCAGATAACGGGGTTGATTTCCAAGAATTCATGTTTGTACCTCTGCGGTATCATGATTTGGAAACAATCAAAAACCAAGGATATACCTGCACCTCAGCCGATGCACAAAGAAGAGTTATGATGGGTGCAAATGTCTTACATGAATTAAAGAAAATTATTAATAAGTCAGGACTTTCTACTGGGCTTGGTGATGAAGGAGGGTATGCACCTGCAGTTAGTGGTGCAAAAGATGCATTGAATCTAATTTGTGAAGCTATGACAAATGCCGGATACAAACCATATGATGATGCAAGTCTTGGAATTGATTGCGCTAGCAACTCTTTTTATAACGCTGAAAAACAATGGTATGAAATTCACTCAACAGAAGGAATGCAGACTTTTGATGCTGACGGAATGATAAGTTACTATCGATATTTTTTGGAACACTACCCTATTATTTATCTGGAAGATTTTTTGCAAGAAACTGATATGGACGGATTTGCACGGATGACACAAAGCAGTGAAGGTGCAAGAATCATGTGCAGTGCAGATGATTTAGTTGTTACAAATCCGCAATTGGTTAAGCAAGCAATTGATAAAAAAGCAATGAATGCCATGATTGTCAAACCAAACCAGATAGGCACATTTTATGAGACATGTGAAGTCGTGAACCTTTGTGTTGATAACCATATTATCTATGTTCCATCTCATCGCTCAGGTGAAACAAACGACAGTATCATTACTGATATTGCTGTCGGACTTGGCGCAACTTTTTTGAAAGCTGGAGCTCCTCAAAGAGGAGAACGTGCAGCTAAGTATAACCGGCTGATGGAGATTGCAGACATAGTTGCATTGTCATGAAAAAAGACCTGAATACAACTTTTCCATTTGGAGTTTTACTTATCCTTGACGGATGGGGCGAGGCTTCGTATAGCGAGTATAATGCTGTTAAACTTGCCCATACACCACATATGGATTATCTGTATAATCATGGTTATTCTACATTTCTTGGCGCATCGGGAGAAGATGTCGGACTTCCCAATGGAACTATTGGAAACAGTGAAGTCGGGCATTTAAATATTGGTGGGGGTCGTGTTGTCATGCAAGAAGTGCTTAAAATTAATTCTGAAATTACCAATGGGAAATTTTTCCATAATCCTGTTCTTCGGGATGGAATACAACATGCAATAGATACTAATAAGAGTATCCATATTATTGGTCTTTTAAGTGATGCATCTGTGCATTCATCGAATGAACATGCTTATGCCATATTAAAACTTTGTGCTGATATGGGGGTACATGATCGTGTATATATTCATGCAATTACTGATGGAAGAGATACACCAGTTGATTCTTCCTATCGATATATAACTGAGCTACAAGTAAAAATGCAACTGTATCATGTCGGTGAAATTGCCTCAGTTATGGGAAGATATTATGCAATGGATCGTGACCAAAGATGGGACAGGGTTGAGAAAGCATACCACTCTCTTCTCTCACCTGACGAACCAATTTTTGACAATCCGTTCGATGGAATTCGAACATCGTATAACGATCACAAAACTGATGAGTTTATTCTTCCGTTTCATGTAAAAGTAAAGGAAATGGTAAATGCGCAAATTCATGATGGAGACACTGTCATTTTTTTTAATTTTCGTGAAGACCGCGCTAGGGAATTAACCATTTCATTCCTCAAACCTGATTTTCATGAATTTCCAATTCAACCTATTCATCCATATTTCATTACTATGACTGAATACGAGAATGGGTTATGTGAGCATATTGCGTATGAGCCTGAAAAAGTAGAAGGTACATTGTCAGAAATATTGAGTTTAGAAGAATTATATCAATTCAAAATAGCTGAAACAGAAAAATATGCTCATGTTACATACTTTTTTAATGGAGGAAGAGAAGTTGAATTCCCATTGGAAGACAGGTATATGATTCCTTCTCTTAAGATTCCCACATTTGATTTAGAACCACAAATGCGTGCAAGAGAAATTGCAGATGAGCTAGTAAAACGGATTGAAAGCAAAAAGTACAAACTTCTTGTTGCAAATCTTGCAAATGCCGATATGGTTGGCCATACCGGAAACCTACAAGCAACAATAAAGGCATGTGAGGTAGTAGATTCGTGTGTTGGAAAAGTATATGAAGAAGTCATAAAGTTTGGTGGGTTTTTAATCATTACAGCTGACCATGGAAATGCTGAGGTAAAATATCTGGAAGATCGAAAACAGATCTCAACAAGTCATACATGTAATCCTGTGCCTTTTATATATACATCCCCTTTTGCTTCAGATAAAATAAAAGTTGATAAAGGGAGGTTAGGAGATGTTGCACCGACCATACTAAATAGGCTAGGATTAATGAGAAGTGCAGGAATGACAGGTCGTGATCTATTACATACATATGATTGATACACTTGGAGAAAAATTGGATGTTTTTGTCATAGGAGGAGCGATGATGGATACTTTCATCTTCCCTGAAGAAGGTGTATTGCAGTCAGAGAATGGCAAAGATTTGATCGCATTTACCTATGGATCAAAAATTCCCATTTCACGAGTACATTCTGATATTGGGGGTGGAGGCGCAAATACTGCAGTAGGTCTTGCAAGACATGGTTTAAAAACTTCACTTCATACAAAACTTGGCAAAGATGAATATGCGGATATTATTAGAAAAAGACTTAAGGAAGAACAGGTTAGCACTACACATATTAAAATGGGGACAATCCAGACCGGTATGTCCATTATTCTTCAAGGGCTTGGGAGAGATAGAACAATCTTTACGTACAGGGGAACAAATTCAGAAATGAGTTCTTCTGATATACCATCTGATATATACAAACATACCCGATATATTCTCGTAAATGCACTCTATGATTCAACTTCTAATATGATTATGGATATCGTACAAAAAACTAGAGAAAGTGGAGTAAAAGTTGCATTATCTCTTGGCAGAAGCGAAATATATTTCCAGGGCAACCATCTAGTTGAAATTATGCCTGCAATCGACCTGTTAATTGTAAATGAGGAGGAATCCCAAGCACTGTATCATGTTCTGACAAATAACTTCCATAAAGAATTTGAAGAATGTGATGCATGTCATAAGACAACAAATGAAATATTGCAATTCCTTCATGACAGTGGTGTTGCAACCGTAGGTGTTACCCTTGGTGCATCTGGAGTAAAATTCATTGATGAACATAATACGTTGTATGCATATCCCTCCAAAAAAGCTGAGGCTGTGAATACGACAGGTCTTGGAGATGCCTTTTTTGCAGGATTTTTAGCATATACTGTAATGGGAAAAAGTATTGAAGAGGCAGCATTACATGGTATTGATAATGCAGTTTCAGTAATGGGATATTTAGGTGCACAAATTGGACTTTTACGATCATGATTAATCTTTCAACTATACAATCAATTGCTGTTATTGGAGCATCAAATGAACGAAAGAAGCTTGGCTATAGTATATTGAAAAATATTTTAGATTACGGATTTTCTGGTAAAGTTTATCCAATTAATTTAAAGGAAGAAGCAATTGCAAATCTTCGTTCATACAAATCCGTTATGGAAATTTCCGAACGGATTGATCTTGCTGTCATAGCTATCCCTGCACCATTTGTTAAAGAGGTTCTTCAGGAATGTGTAAAAAAAACAATTCCTCTTGTCATCATCATTTCTGCGGGATTTAAAGAAACGGGAGATGAAGGAAAGAAATTGGAAATTGAATTGCTACAAACTATAACCCATTCTCAAACTCGAATTATCGGTCCGAATTGTTTAGGAATGATCCTTGCACAATCTCATGTAAATGCTTCATTTGCAGCAAATTTTCCTTCATATGATCCGATATCATTTATCTCACAATCCGGAGCATTAGGAACTGCGTTTCTCGATTGGATTGATGAAAATGATCTTGGTATTGACTCATTTATCTCAATTGGAAACAAATCGGATATTGATGAAAACATCTTGCTGGAGCAATTGGATAATCAAAAGGTTATTGCTTGTTATTTGGAAGATATTAAAGACGGGAAAAAATTAATGGAAATTGGATATATTAAAAATCAAAAGCGACCGGTACTTGTATTAAAACCTGGAAAAAGTGAAGCAGCTGCAAAAGCGATTTCATCTCATACAGGCTCTTTGGCGGGAGGCCATGTTGCTATTAGCACGGCACTGAAACAATCTGGATATATTGAAGTAAATACAATTGGTGAATTGTTTAACAAAATTAAAGCGTTTGCATGGCAGCCAATACCAAAAAGCAATAAGATAGCAATTGTGACCAATGCAGGAGGACCTGCAGTTATCACAACCGATCTTATTATTGAAAAAGGAATGAGACTTGCAGACATAGATGAGAAGACACATGCTCTACTTCAAGAAAAATTACCAAGAACCGCAAACATGCATAATCCCATTGACGTTATTGGTGATGCACTTTCTGACAGGTATGTAGCAGCAATGGAAGCAGTATTGCAAGAAGATGAGGTGTCAGCACTTCTTGTGCTACTTACTCCTCAAATCATGACAGAAATTGAACTGACAGCAAAGCTTATTGGAACTATGACAAAATATAATAAGCCGATTATTGCCTCATTTATTGGAGGTACATTAGTAGAAAAAGGCATGAAATTGCTTGCCAAAGAAAAAATTCCTGCATATCATTTCCCTGAAACTGCAGTCGATGTATTATCATCAATGGTTTGGTATGGTGATTATGTTAAAAAGCATGAAACTTCCCTTGTTGCCTCTTCCCAAAGCATGTATTATGCAGCTTCTCATGGGTATATAAGCGAGAAATACATAGAAGCGCAAAGACATAATCTGAAAGCATTCAGTCCGAATATTTCTGAACAGATTGCAAAACGATACAATATCCCGGTACCCGAATCATCTATATGTGCCACAAGTGATGAAGCATTAACACATATCTCGCAAACAGTTCACTACCCTTGCGCTTTAAAGATATCATCACCTACTCTCTTGCATAAAAGTGATATTGGTGGTGTTATAACCGATATTCAAGATGATAATGGTGTACGAGTAGCCTTTGATAAACTTGAGGGCATAATAGAGCACCACAGCATCTTTGATGCGCATATAGAAGTACAGCCATATATAACTGACGGGTTATATACGATAATTGGTGCACAACGTGATGCAAATTTTGGTGTGGTCCTCTTATTTGGGCAAGGAGGTATCTATACTGAACTCATGCATGATACCACAACCCGCATTGCACCTATTTCAAAAAATATGACACTTGAAATGATTGATGAAACGAAAATTGCCTCCATCCTTCATGGAATCCGTGGACAGGACCCACTTCCCCTTGATGGGATCGTTCAAACTTTGCAAGCAGTCCAGGATTTAATGCTGGATTACCCTTTTATTAGTTCAATTGATATTAATCCGTTGATTGTTGGGAAAAGCGGATCTTTTGCTGTAGATATTAAGATCCTTTTATAACCCTATCGATGAGGGAGAGAATTTCTACAGTCTTTTGATCGACAATACTCTTTTGTAATGATTCTACATTTAATCGGATGAGTGGTTCAGTATTTGAAGCTCTTAAATTAAAACGCCACAATGGATATTCAAATGAAATACCGTCAATATCTGTAAAGGTCGAGCCATCAAAATATTTTTCTTTTACAACCTGTAAAATCTCATCAGCTTTTGTCGTTTCAATATCTCTCTCTCCTGAAATGAAATATTTTGATACAAGCTGGTCATATAAATCGCTAATATGGCTGCACTTTTCAAGAAGCTGCAGCATGATGATAAGCGCAACCATGCCATTATCAGCAAAAAAATAGTCTCTGAAATAATAATGACCTGTTATTTCACCGCCAAATATCGCATTTTCTCTTCTCATTGTCTCTTTAATAAAGGAATGTCCTGCTTTATCAATAACCAGCTTGCCACCAAGTGATGCAACAGTATCTTTTACTGCCCAGATAAGACGGGGATCTGAATATATTGTTGAACCTGGAAACAATTGAAGGAAATATTTAGCAAGTACACAGGTGGTAAAATATCCATCCAATGATTCTCCATGCTGGTTATAGAAAAAAGAACGGTCTGCATCCCCATCCCACGCAATAGCAAAATCTGCTCCGACTTCTCGTATTTTCTCTTCAGTTTCTACTCGAAGTTCTGGAATCATCGGGTCAGGCCTTCCTTTCGGAAATGTTCCGTCAGGAGTAAAGTTTAATTCAACAACCTCTAACGGTAGATTCCCAAGATGGATTAATCTTTGAAGCGCAAGACCGGACATGCCAAAGTTCGCATTTGCCACAATCTTATAATGCTTTGTTAAAGGGATCTTTAAAAAAGATAATACTTTATGACAATAATCATCAAGGATATCTTTTTCAACTATGGTTCCCTTTCTTTCACTTACAATCTTTTGTCCGCTTAAAACCCAATCTCTGATTTGAGGAATTCCACTATCACCTGCGATCGGTATTGCACCAGTTCTGACCATTTTAACCCCATTATATTCGCGGGGATTATGAGATGCAGAAATAGCTATACCTCCATCATAGCCGTAGTGTGCTACAGTAAAATACATCATATCAGTTGAAATTTGTCCGATATTGATGACATTTACTCCAGCATCTACGAATCCTCTTATTGCAGCCTCTGCAAGAGATGGACCTGAAATACGAACATCATGTCCAACTACTACATCGACAGGATGGATATATGCAGCATATGCCTGAGCGACTCGATAAGCAATGTCTTCATTTATCGTATCAGGGTAAATTCCTCTGACATCATAAGCTCTAAAAATGGCAGGATCTATTGTAGGCATTTGTAGTTTGTTATACCCAACTATACTACACTAATATGGATCAGGAGGCAATTAACTTATCTGATTATTATTCTTTCATCATTTCGTTTTCTTCTCATTGGGAATAGTTCTAAATAGATTCTATCATTTAAATCATTTGGACTACCATATGTGAGACATGCCCATTCCCTACCATCATCACCGACAAAACGAAATGCAGTATGTCGAAGATAGCCAATTTTCGAAGGATTCGCTCTTATTATTTGAAATGAACTTTCAGGTATATTGCTCATTGTTATTATTGAACGATAAAGCAGAAAGATTCTATTTGATGCAATTGGTGAAAAAATACCCTCAGATTGTAATGATGGAAGAATATCTTTCACATATTGTCCAATTCCTAATGCAAGTGCTTTTTGATATAGCTCAGGACTTTGAGTTGCATTATATAATTCTTGGAATGCAGCTAGTTTCATTTGATCAGTTAAAGAAGGAATATTATGAAATATGAAGCAAAGTGCTTCATACCATTCTCGAACTGGCTTATGCCATACTTCATTCATGTTATCAACACCGAGCCTC
This sequence comes from Patescibacteria group bacterium, assembly GCA_025450075.1. Lineage (GTDB taxonomy): Bacteria > Patescibacteriota > Dojkabacteria > JAKAPS01 > JAKAPS01 > JANWIC01. Next base: position 15,432 of record JANWIC010000017.1, read on the forward strand.
TCATCCTCAATAGTCCGTTGTATTTGCTCTAGCTGCTCATGTAAACTATTGCTTATTAATTCATTTCCCATCGGTATATAATTGTAAGATACTTACTTATTTAGGATCAGGCAAATATATTTTCATTCTCCGACCTTCCGCATCAATAATCATTAATTGAAGATCAACGAATATATTCCATTCATCATCTGAAGATAACCCATTTTCCGAAAATGTATCTTCAATATCAACAACAGGAAAAAATCGAAATCTATTTCCTCTATCATCACTATTTTTTGATTGTGGTAGGGAATAAAAATCACCATGGTACATTGCCATAGATGAATATAATATAAATCCCAGATAACCTTCAGTTACTTGACATATATCGCATAAGCTATGAAAAACTAATCCCACTACCTTTCCAGAACGGTATGTAATTCCCTTTTTCTTACGATCTACTAATTTTGTACCTTCAATTGTTTTGCTAAACTGTTTTTCGAAATTTATTTTTACCTCTTCTTGAGAGACAGCAAGAAGCATATTAAAATATCTCCTATTATCTAAAGCATTTAATACTTGTTTAAAGGCAGCAGTATACGTGCTATAGGGAATAGATTCATTGAGATTTGGAAAAACATGTAATATTAATGCATCACCCCATGCAACACATACATCTTGCCATTTTTCTCGGGTCTGATGTTCTTTCTTCCATTCATTATATTGTGTTAATACTGTTACAACCTCCGCTGCATCATTATCATGTATAGGTGCTTCTGATGGGATAGTATCAACAGAGGTTGATGGTTTAGATTCCGACATAATAGATTATTATGAGCCGTACAGGACTCGAACCTGTAACCAATAGCTTAAAAGGCTACTGCTCTACCATTGAGCTAACGGCCCAAAATGACAATACCTGGTAATTTTATACTTAAACCCTTTTAAAGTCAACTAAAACTGCTATTACACATGATATCCAATATAGCTGAATCTTTTATATAGTTCATCAAGCTCATCATCATTATTATATGAAATTATGATTTTTCCTCCTTTATGGGTCCTGGTAAAGTATATTTTTCTTCCGATCAATTTTGTTAGAGCAATTTCCATTTCTCGTGTTTTTTCATCTTTAATCTTTTTTGCTCTTTCTACAGACAATCCAGCAGCCAATTTATCAACAAGCGCTCTTAGCTGCTTTGCAGATAATTGGTTTTTCAAACACATTTTTAATGCAAGTGCCATTGCATCTTCATTGCCAAGAAGAGGCATAAGCTGCTCTGCTTGGAACATATTGATTTCTTCTTGCATGATTGCTCTTTGTACAAAATCAGGAAGTTGTAACAACATCATCCTTTGACTGATTGTTTGTTCGTACACACCGAGCTTTTCTGAAATTTGAGATAGAGTCATATTGAATTCGGCTTTTAGCTGCATATATGCATTTGCCTCTTCTAAAGGGTTTAAGTCTTTACGTTGCACATTTTCTATTATGGCCATTTCAAGAAGTTTTTCACCTGCAGCTTCTTTAATGATGACGGGTACAGTTTTTAATCTTGCTTTTTTTGCGGCAGATAGTCTTCTTTCTCCTGCAATCAAGCGATATCGACCATTTTTTAACATGGTGACGATAAGCGGAGAAATAAGGCCATGTTCTTTTATTGATTGAGCGAGTTCATCAATTTTACTTTCAGCATCAACACGAGGTTGATATGGATTCTTTTCAATAAGGGTAATGTCAATTGCAGGATTATATCCGCTCTTTATCTTATTCTCACTCAAGATTTGCGGGTCAGTACTTGTCAGAAGAGCTGATAATCCTTTTCCAAGTGGGGTGTTATTGTTACTCATATCTGTGTACTACTTCTTTAGCTAAATTATGGTATGCTTTTGCACCTGATGAACTTGGATCATAAATGCTGATCGGTTGCCCATGGGAAGGCGCTTCGGATAATCGTACATTTCGTGGAATAATAGTCTGAAACATTTCCTCAGGAAAATACTTTTTGATTTCATCAACAACAGAAGTTGATAACTTCGTTCTTGTATCAAACATGGTAAGAATAATTCCAGAAACTGTAAGGTTAGGATTAATACCTGTTTTTATCAAAGTAATCGTTTCCATAAGTTGTCCAATTCCTTCCAGTGCATAATATTCGCATTGAACCGGAATGAAAACTGTCTCAGCAGCCGCCAATGCATTAATGGTAAGAATACCAAGTGAAGGAGGACAATCGATAAGAATAAAATCATATTGATCTTTTACCATATCTACTGCTCGTTTCAATTTCATTTCACGGGATATTTGGTTTACTAACTCAATTTCAACTCCTGCAAGGGATAAATCAGAAGGAACGAGATAAAGATGGTCTATCTCAGTTGCAAGAAATACTTCACTGATTGTTGCCTGACCAAGCAAAACTTCATAAATTGTCTTTCTTCCGTTTTGTTTATTATTGTATTTCATCCCGAGTCCTGATGTTAGATTACTTTGCGGATCTAGATCAATAAGGAGTACTTTCTTTTTTAAGCTTGCAAGGTATACACCCAAATTAAGGGTTGTTGTGGTTTTTCCAACACCACCTTTTTGGTTTGTAAGGGTAATAACCATAATATTATTTCGTAGAAGCTACAATAACATTACCTTGTGTTGTATATGTTTCAGATGGAACAAATTCAGCTTTTTGTAATGGCCAGTATACAACCCAGGCTTTTCCTTTTATTGCACTTTTATCAACAAACCCCCATTGTCTTGAATCAGAACTTTCACGTCTGTTATCCCCGAGTACAAAGTATTTATCGGCAGGAACAGTAATAGTCTTATCATCAGCTAAAAAATCAAGTCCTGAGGTATAGTTATCTTTTGTCACATAGGCTGATTCATCAACTTGTTTACCGTTTAAAAACAACGAGCCATTCATCACTTCTACTTTATCTCCCGGAAGTCCAAGAATCCTTTTAATGTAGTCATGAGTGGCATCAAATTTAAATACAATAACATCACCTCGCTGTGGCTCCCCGAACCGATAAGATAATTCGTTAATAAGCAGAAATTCTCCATCAGAAAAGCTTGTGTCCATTGAATGCCCTACAATAATATGCGGAGATGCAATGAAAATATAGATGATAACAAATACTGCCAAGGCAATAACTACTGTCTCAACAATATCAAATACGATAAACCCGAATATTTTTTTTAGAATATTTTGCATATGATCATTTTTCAAAGTAAAGTATACCCAAACCCTATCCTTTATGCAATAAGTTAGAAATTATCAGCAGTGTACCTGAAATCATAAACCCCATCTGTAATCTCGTAATGCCTTTTACAGGAAACACAGGAAAGCATATTATTTGTTTTTTCAAGCTTACCTCTACATGCCGGACAGCAAAATATTTCATCAATGTTTGATACATTTTTAACTACTTTCTCGTCCTTTTCCAAAAGGTAGTACATGCTTGGTCCAAACGATATTGGTGCAAGTACTTCTTGTACGTTTTTCTCAACAGCAGATAATACTGATGTCCCAACCAGCTTTTTTAGAAAAGGCATCCGGAAGTTTGATACACTTAGTTTTGCTGATATATGAAAATCTGTTTTTGTAATTTCATTTGAAATGTAAGTTGGATGGAAATTCAAGAAAATCTGATCAGCTCCTTTTGATCCCTGTGCTGTTTCCCGTGGAACCTGCTTGTAGGGAGATGCATCCTTTAAATCTTTCATCTTGCCATGAAGAATTGCTTTCATCGCATATTTCGCGTGTATCTTATTCGCTGCTTCTAGGATGAAATATGAGTTGATAACTCTATTTATTTCTTCAAATGCTTTTTGAGTAAATTTCAAATGGTGCATTACCCGTACCATCTGTCCAGCATCAATTTTGTCATCACAAAACGGCAAGAAATACACATTTCCTGCAACATAGGTAACATTCGTAATACCAGCTTCAATTAGCTCTTTTCTTCCTTTTTTTAATGTTTCTAAAGAATAATCAAAAAGGATAATATGCTTTGCATATGGAAGATAGGTATGGATTTCTCGTCCATATGATCCTCCAATATCAATATATATGCCGTCTTTTTTTAAATCTACTTTTTTTGATGCTTTTTGTAAAAGTTTCATGAGCGCAATTTTATCTGCCAGGTCTTCATATTCCCTTCCTTGCCAGTAGGTACGGTAATCATATTTTACCGCATCATAGTCAGCAATAACTGGCTCTGTTTTTGTTTTTTGTTGTGTCATATAATTGACTGGTGAGATAGAAAACCGCTATATTCAATTGGAAATACAATCGTATGGATAAAATTATAGAGATAAACCCCCAAAATTACAATCAATTCGATAAACATGTCCCTCATATTGTCCAAACAACCTACTGGGGTGAATTCAGAAAATCTCTCGGCAATACCGTCTACTATTTCGGACAGATTCAAAAATCAGAATTAGTCAAAGGATGGATGATGTATATAACAACCATCCCCTATCTTAATCGAAAGATTGGAGTTATTACCCAATGTCATGAACCGACAAAAGAATTGATAGATAGTGTAAATGAAGTGGCAAAAAAAGAAAAACTAATATCTGTGAAATTTGAACCGCTTATCCAAGACTCGAATGAGGCAATGACTTCTTTAACCTCTCTGGGTTTAACTCATGGAGAAGATCTTTTTTTAAGGCATACGTTCATACTAGATCTCCATGCCTTTACTATCGATGACATTTTTAAACAATTCAGCACTTCTACACGCCGGAACATACGTATTGCACAAAAAAAAGATCTTCTCGTTGAAATTCATCCATACAGTAAAGATTCGTATGATGCAATTGATACATATTATGCGCTTAGCCTTGAAACGACAAAACGCCACCGGTTTGCAACTCATTCTCTCGGCTATTTCCATACTCTGTATGACCAGATGAAAAATCATTTGATCGTATTTACGGCAAAACTAAATGATGAACCAATTGCAGCTCTTGTGATGATGACTGATGAAAACAGGGCATATTATCCCTACGGTGCATCAGCACATAAATATATCGAGACAAAAGCTCCAAATCTTCTTGTCTATCAGGCAATCCAATATGCATATAATGCAAAATATGATTCATTCAATTTCTGGGGAGCACTCGAAGAAAATCCGGATCCGGATCAGCCATTGTACGGCGTCCACAATTTCAAAAAAGGTTTTAATGGAAAGCACATATCCTATGTAGGAGGGTATGATCTGGTGATAGAAGGGAAAATGTATCGGCTGTTTAATAAAGCATTTTCACTCTACTGGAAAGTTCGAAAGGGATTGAGGAAACTAAAAATTTGAATTTTCTGGATACATCGGTAAAACTGTGTTCATAAACTCATTCCATATTGGTGCAGCAGTATTTTCTCCATATGTTACTGGAGATGTAAATGACTGATCTGTGTTTCCTGCCCAGACACCAGTTACCAGATGGCTAGAATATCCCATAAAAAGATTGTTTTTGTTATCCTGTGATGTACCTGTTTTTCCGGCAACTGTCCAACCGTTATCCTTTACAGGAACGAGGGTGTGATAGTTTTTTAATATATCATTAATCTTTTTCACTTGATCTGCAGGGAAAACCTGTTGGGATTGGATAGAAGTATCATCAAATAATTTCTTCTTCGACTTGTCATATACCTGTAGAATTGATCTTAACGGATGTTTTACCCCATCCTGCGAAAGAATGCCAAATGCTGTTGTATGTTGGATGAGAGGAACCTCACATGCTCCAATAGAAATACTAAGGCCATATTGGCAATTTTTCACATCCTCAAGGCCTGCTTGCAAGAGCGTATTATACACATTTTGTATCCCTATCTTGTTTCCTGTCTCTACTGCCGGAACATTGCGTGATTCAAGAAGAGCGCGTGTAATGGCCATATCGCCTTCAAATTTGCCGTCAAAATCCATAGGGGTATATGTTCCCGGATTCAAATTGTATGTTGTTTTCACATCATGGACAATTGTATCTGGTGTTTCTCCATCCATAAATGCTCGCAAATATACAAAGGGCTTTACAGAAGATCCGGGGGATATTGGAAAAAGTGTCATATTTACTTCTCCTCGAACTTGTGGAGATTCATCATGGTAGTTTACCGATCCTACCATCGCAAGAAGGTTACCGTTTGTAGCATCCATAGAAACAAGAGATGCGTTATGCGCATTGTACCCAATCTTCAATTCCTGAGCTACACCATCTTCAACTGATTTTTGCGCTGCGTTTTGGATCTGGGTATCAAATGTTGTATATACTCTTAATCCTTGTGTATCAACTGAATCTTCTCCGTACATCTTGTAGAGTTGGTCTTTAATGTATAACGAAAAGCTTGGATATGGAATTTGTTGTGACATACTAAAGACAAGCTGCTCGTTTTCTGCCTCAGTAATCTGGTCTTTAGTCACATGGGTAACTTGTTTGTTTTTTAACATTTGCTCAAGAACATATCTCTGTCTTGCAAGACCGAGTTGTAGAGCGCCAGGACCTATCGAAAAAAGCGGAGAATACAGGCTGGGGGCTTGTGGAAGGCCTGCGAGGAATGCGCACTGAGCAAGATCTAATTGTCCGATATTTTTGTTAAAATATGCCCGTGCCGCTGCTTCAACTCCATAATTACTTCCTCCAAAAGGAATGGCATTAAGGTATGCTTCAAGAATCTGGTCTTTTGAATAATGCTGGGATATTTTAAGCGTCAAAACAATTTCTTTTATCTTTCGCTCAATTGTTCGGGATTGATCGAGGGAAGTATATTTGACTAATTGCTGAGTTATTGTGCTTGCTCCTTGCAGTGAACTGTCTGCATTATTTGAAAAAACATCATGGACAACTGATCTTGCAATTGCTAATGGGTTAATCCCATCTTCAGAATAGAAGTTGATGTCTTCTGCAGCTAGCATAGCATATTGCATGTTTTTTGGAATATCTTGTAATGGTGTATATATCCTGTTTTGATCTTTGTAAATAGTATATATGATATTCCCTTTATCATCATAGATAATTGTACTTTCCGGAAGTTTTCTTTCAAAAGGAGTGTTAATTGGAGGGAGGTTTATTGTATATGAAGCAACAATTGATGCCAGATAGGCAAGAATAGTAAAGCCGATAAGAGATGCTAATACAACAAAAACAAATACTCCCCTTCTACGTGATTTTTTTTCGTTGATTTTTCCAGCTGCTTTCTTTTTTTGTAAATCTTTATGTATGTTTTTATTCAGCAGCCGTGAGTGCATGATATATGAAAACGAAATGAAATGTGGGTAGTTTTACGTATTGTACAATAATATATCCTATACCACAAGTACTTGAGCTGTTGAAAAGAATCCTTTTTATGCTATAATCACAAATGTTATTGCGCTGAGGTGGCGGAACAGGCAGACGCGTCAGACTTAAAATCTGATTTGGGTTATACCAAGTGTGGGTTCGATTCCCACCCCCAGCATTTCGGGATGTAGCTCAGTTGGCTAGAGCACCTGTTTTGGGAACAGGGGGTCGCAGGTTCAAGTCCTGTCATCCCGATTAAATGAGATTTCTGCCTTTTTTTGTAATTCCAAGAGCTTGTTGAGCACTCAATGGTTCAGGGTTTTATAACTGGTTATTCCCATTCACCGCCATTTATTTTATTAAAGCCAATCTTTTTAGATCAAATTCTGTAACCATAGATATTTTCCTAACTTATAAACAGATATCTCTTTTCAATTTTTTAAAAGCCCTTGTAGTTTTCCTTGAATAAATTCCTCAGGAGTCGTGAATAAATATGACTGCATTCCTAAGGCATTTGCTGGGGCTATATTGTCAGGCTTATCTTCAATATATAATATTTCTTGAGGCAAAACACCTGCTAATACTATAAATCTTCTGTATAGTTCTATATCAGGCTTCCTAATTCCTTCTTTCCATGAGAAAAGACCAAAGTCAAAATACTGCATGATATGATACTTGTTTTCTAGGTATTCTGATCTATCTTTTGGGTTATCTGAGATATAAGCAATTTTATATCCTTTTGTCTTTAATTTTTTTATAATATCAACAGTTTCTGGGATAACTCTATACGCATCAAAGAATAGGTTTATTATATCTGATTGGGTAAGACTTGAATTAAGAAACTTATTGATATTTTGTATATACTCACCTAAGCTTTCTTTTCCAGTCCTGTATCCTAAAGCTAAATCACCATTTAGTGCTTCTTGAATATTATTCTCCTCTATAGGGAATTTCTGTTTTATGTTTTGTATTGCAATCGATAGACCATTTGAGAAGAGGACACCTGAAAAATCAAACGCGATAACTCTTACCATGAGAATACTACTAATATAATTCTTTCAACTTACTTTCTTCAATAAGTGCAGCTATTTCAAATGTATGGATTATTGGTTCTCCGAATTTCTGTTTACTTCCTGCAAACAGCTCTGAGTTTAGGAAAGTTTCTAAAGCTTCTTTGTTCTCCCATACATATAGGCCACCATATTCACCTGTTTCTTCATTCAAGACAAATATCTTTGTTCTCAGCCCTTCAAGTCCTTGGTAGTACTCTGTAGCTCGTTGTAAGGCAACTGTACGAATAGAATTCCAATCAGTATCTTTAGGAAGTATAAATAAAATGCTTGCTGCTATCATAATATTTCAGTTATATAGCTAGATTATATCAGAGAGAGATGGCATTAGCATAATTCAAAATCCTACTCTCTTTTATACTTTCAATGCTTTCATTAAATTTTACAATATGATATATATTATCAATGAGATATTGACAATTATCAAAAAGTTCAAGTGTAGTTTCTGAATCCCGATTTTATATTATTAAAAAAATTTGGTCCTACTCATTTGTGACTACTCCCCTAAAAGGAACTTCTTTTCTATTTCTTCTTAACCTTCCCTTATCAAAATTCAAATCAACAACTTTTCCGTCTGGAGCAATACCAGAATACTAGATTAGAATTGAGAAAAGTAGAATATTAATCAAAAAGTTTATGATTAATCTTTCCTTCTTGATTTAAACCATCTAAACTTCTGACATTAATTCAGCTGAAAAGTCTTCTACTTTATTATCAGTTGATTTAACAAAGGAAACTGCTAATGGAATTCCAATAAAGAGTAAAACTCCGCCAAAAATAGATAACATAATTCCTGTGTTATTCAAACTGATAAATTTGGTAGCAATTAATATCACACAAGCATATATAAAGCTTACAAACATATTAAGTGTTGAAATTGCACTTGCCCTATACTTTGAATCAAAGCGTAGATTTATGTACTTATCTAATGCAGTATACCGCAAAGTAAAAAGAGAATAATGAAAAATCAGGAAAATTGTTCCCATATAAATATTGCGTATAAATCCAAACAAGAGAGATATACCTAAAATCATTGGCAATAAAACACTTAGATTTTTTTCTCCCAGTAAATTATCAATTTTATGTGATGCTAATGAGACACCCATTCGTGTGAGGGCAATTGTAGCATAAATATATCCAATATTTGATGAAGAATATCCTAACCAGCTTAAAAAAGGAGCATAATAAAACCAAAGTAAAAGTAGTTCAACAGAAGCTATGCATAAAAAATAGAAGGAAAGTTTTGATGTAGATTCATTTTTAAATGCTTCATGAAAACCATTTATTAATCCTTCCCGATATGTAAAAAGTGATAATTTACTATTTTTTTCTCTTGTTGGTTCCTTAATAAAAATAAAAAGAAATGCTGCGACTAGAGTTACAATTCCTAATGCGACATAAGGAAGCCCAAAGAAAATCGCATACATGAATTGTCCTATTACCATTGCCACAATAACTGCTCCTCTTCCTAAGAATACACTTTTACCAGAATATTTAGTGTAATCAGAATCTAAGTCGTGATCTTTTAAAGTATCAAAAAGTATTGCAGTATCAGCACCAGATGCGAAAGAACTTCCGAAACTGCTTACAATATATCCGAGTAGGAATATGGAAAAAGAATTTCCAAATCCTATTACAATATATCCAATCCCTGCAATAACATATCCGATGATTATGGAATATTTTCTTCCTATAAGATCCGCAAAAACTCCTGTAGGAAGTTCCAAAATAACACTAAGAAGTAACCCAATTGCTTCTAATATCCCTAATTGAGAAAAGCTTATGTAATGAGTAAAGAAAAGCACCCAGACGGGGGCAATAAACCTTAGTCCATTCAATACTTGTGCACCGTAAAATAAATATAAGTTCTTTTTTAGATATGAGACCATATACTCAAATAATCCTTTGATTATATGTACTATTTTAATAAGTTGCAACAAACAGAAGGTAATTATTGCTTTCAAAATGCTCATTAAGACAAATGGTTAAATATAGAGGTGCAATTTATTAATAAAATTTTCTTCGGGATATCCATTGTACATTGTGTCACTAGCAATCCTTTCAATCCCCTTTACAATCCTTTTTAGATTCATTATCTATTTGGGAGTTGTGGGATAATTCCCTATTGCAAAATCTTTTCTTTCGGTAGGTATTCCTCATATTGCAGTCATTACATTTCTTAATTCGGCATGTATTATTAACCTCACTTTTCTTTTAATGTTCATTCCTATTATTGGAAGGAAAAGTACATTGAAGATTTTTAATATATACCTGGTTGTTGTTTTACTATCCGGATTCGGTATGTACGCACTGCATATTTAAGTATTTCTAGTGAGGTGATTATTCTTATGAAGTTTTCTTGAAAGGGCTATATATCCTTTGATGCTAATTCCATAATCATTCGATTTTCAGGATAGGGATGAAGCAGGTCTAATAATCTTTCTGGTTCCGTTTCATCAGGATTGAGCCATATCTCCTGTTCTTCATCTGTTAGTATTGCCGGCATCCTGTTATGTACCTCCCCTACTAAGTTGTTTGGTTCAACTGTAATGATAGTAAATGTTTTTAACTCTTCTCCCTCAGGGTCTTTCCATACCTCATACAGTCCCGCAAATCCAAACATATGGTGATCGTTCATCGAAAACTTATACGGTACCTTACCGCTTGCTGTTGTTTTCCATTCATAAAAGCCTGTTGCGGGAATAATACATCGCTGGGTTTTTAATGGAACACGAAATGAAGGTTTTTCAGCAAGCGTTTCCTTCCGTGCATTTATCATCTTATACCCGATCTTTGCGTCTTTTGCCCAATGCGGAATAAGACCCCATTTCATGACAACCAGTTCCCCGTCTGTCAGGACAACAGGGACGTATTGGCTCGGAGAGACATTTACATTCGGCTTAATTTCAATTAATTTGTTCTTAATATGATACACCCTATATATTTGCTGCGGATCAGTTAGTTCAAATCTTCCACACATATCCATTTTTCATATATCAGTATTTTAACACGGAATAATCGTGTATTGAAGATGTGTTTGGATTGTTATTGAAAAAATGCAGGAAATGTTCTATCCTTATCACAAGCCGAACAATACCCGAACATGCTACAAACAAAAGACGAGAATAATTTTACACACCAAACCGGTTTCCAATCCCCGGCAGATGATTTTTTAGAAAAAGATATTGATTTAAATGACTTCCTTATAAAACATCCAGCAGCAACTTTTTTTGTTCGAGTCGATACAGATGCTATGGTTGCATGGGGATATTATCCCAATGACATATTAATTGTTGATAAGAGTGTGCATGCAATGCATGGCTCCCTTATCATTGCTCTTTTTGATAGCGAATTTGTCTTTAAACGTCTGTATAAACAGGGAGAAACATGTTACCTGGTATCTGCAAGCAAAAAGTATAAGCCGATATACATTAGTTCTGAAAGCGATTTTACCATATGGGGAGTTGTTATCTGTTCAATACATTATGATACCCTGCATGCTTGATATTGCAATCCCTAAAAAGATATATGCGATTGTTGATTGTAATAGCTTCTATGCATCCTGTGAACGGGTTTTTAACGGCCGTGCACGAAAGCATCCCGTTGCTGTGTTATCAAATAACGATGGATGTATTATTGCGCGTACTGATGAAGTAAAAAAACTTGGTATCACCATGGCAGATCCTGTGTACAAGCATGCAGTAGAGCTGCAGGAGCATGGTGTCATGCTCTTTTCATCGAACTTCACACTCTATGCCGACCTTTCAAAGCGAGTAATGCGCATCCTGTCTGAATTTGCTCCACACCTGGAAGTATATTCAATTGATGAGGCGTTTTTGGATATTACCAACGTGTATATCCCTGATTACACAGCATTTGCAAAGCAGATCCGAGAGACTATCCTTGAGTGTATTGATATTCCCGTTTCAGTAGGCATTGCAGATACAAAAACACTGGCAAAGGCTGCGAACAAGCTGGTAAAAATATTCTCAAAAGATTCAGGTATACTGAACCTGCATGGATTACGTGAAGAGATGATAGATACATACCTCTCCCAGCTTCCTGTAGAAGATGTGTGGGGAATAGGTTCACGCTATGCTGAGTATGTATCATTTCGAGGAGTAACAAACGCAAGAGAATTGAAGTATTATAGCTTGAAAGAAGTTAAACGAAGGATGCATATTGTTGGTGAAAGAACTGTGATGGAGCTGCACGGCATAGCGTGCATTCCCTTTCAAGAAGAGTATAAAGACAAGAAAGGGATACTATCATCAAAAGCATTTTCTTCCCCTGTAAAAGACTCCTCACAGCTTATTGAGGCAGTTTCTACCTATATGGCAAGGGCTGCAGAGAAGTTGAGAGCGCAAAATTGCGCGACAAAAAGCGTCAGCGTATTTTTACGGACCAACCATTTTGATGAAAGGCTGTCACAATATTCAAATAGTTTTACCATAAAGCTGCCCTTTCCCACCTCCTATACCCCTGATCTTATCAAATATGCACTTCTTGCTTTAGATCAAATCTTTATTCCTGGATACCTGTATCATAAGGCAGGGGTCTTTCTAGACAAAATAATCCCCGATGATACAATACAAAATGAATTGTTTGGCGCTTTTACCAAACAAGATTACCTGAGAAAGAAAAAACTTATGGAAGAAATCGATAAGCTGAATTTCAGATATGGACATGATACCGTATTTGTCACAACTCAAGGGGTGAAAAGGGATTGGAAAATGAAACAGGCAAAACGCTCACAACGGTATTCGACCCGAATGGATGAATTACTGAGAGTAAAAACGTGATAATAACAGAGTAAGTTTAGGATATTTGAAATTTAATTCGAATTGGTATACTATTCAATTACCGTATTGAGAGAGGTATTGAGAGGCAAGCAGCTTAGCAGCTGCTGTTTTTATTTTTAAAGACCTATCATAACAAATTAATTATCCGTGCTTTCATGATAATCTTGAATAGCCCGCAGGTTCATTATGACGGTATGGGTTGGAGATCGTTTCCATAAATCCCTATCATCAATATATCTAACACCATCAAGATGTAATACTTCTCTAACGAAAGCAGTCCACAAAGGGCTAATCAGGTAATATAAGTTTGGATCTTGATTTAATTGTACCGCTAACATATCCCAAATATCCCCATTCCTATCCATATCATACATGTCATTTAACATTTTTCCTTTTCTCTTTGCCATTAGTTGAGCTTTTTCTTTTTCAGTTTTTCCTTCAAAGCCTACTCTTTTAGTAATGTCGAACATTTTCATTGAAGGTATGTGCATATCCATATCATCCGTATATCTTGCAGCTCGATATCTTGGATTATCACTCGATACCCTTTGTATAAATCGTAAGAGATGTTCTTCATATGCCTGTAAATATTCATTACCTTCAATTTGTAATAATAAGTCTTGGGTATGTTTTTGTATACGTTCTGCAATGAATTGCCTATTGGCAAGAAAAAAGTTATACCATTCCTTGGCTAGGTCAGGTGAAATGATCCCATTAGAAAGCTGGTCAGGTGTCCTTAAATCTAAAAATTTCCCTTTAAAATGTATTGCTATTACTCTTTGAATTGATTCTTCATACAACGCATCGCTTATATTTGCAATTCCTCTGGCTTCTGAAATTTTTGACGTTAGATATAATCCCAAGCCAACCTTACTCCCCGATGATCCTACTTGTACCAAATTATTATTTATTCCATCTTCACGATCAAAATCTAAAGGGTTTAGATTTTGTGTTCCATGATATTGAGTTTCATCTACTGTATCTGCACCAATAATAACATCACTAAATCTCATTTCATGAAGCAGGGAGAATAACAGTCTATCCACTTTATGAAGGAAATGGGGAGCAAGCATCAATTTTCTATTTTTATAAACAAAAATATAGTCTAAGGATTCTGTTCCTCCAGCAAATTTTGTATAGGTGCCTGCATCAGCAATATAGTAATGCATCATAAGAGGAAGTAGCTCCTCTACACTGATGTGCAATTTATCAGACATTGTTTTGAATCTAGCAGCAGCAGTGTCCTCATCAATACTATCTCTGAAATAGCTGCCAAATATACTCGAGCAAGCTATACCTACCATAATTTCAATTTTTGCTGGATTAATTGAAAATTGAGAAAGTACTTCCCGCATAATAGGTTCAGTATAGATATGCTGATCTTTGTTCGATTTCCCTAGTGGTTTTCCAATATCATGCAATGCAAGCATAAGCCTGAACTCAGCTTTGCTTAAAACGCCACTTTCCCAGTTTTCAGACCTGATTTGTTCCTCAAACTGACGAATAACTTTGATGGTATGCATCCCAATAGTTATGGGAGATTCAGCTGTACTTTCCCATACTCTAGTATCAGCTGCATAAAGTTTTTTTAAAGAATCTGATGCTTTTGCAAACATCTCGACTAAAGCTGATGTATCAAATTCAGTTTGATTAACCATCGCAAGAATTTCTGGAATCATCGAACTCTCAAGTTGATATTCGCTTACATTTTTGACTTCACTCATAACAACTGTATTATATTGGAATTATACCATACGTAAATGCATTACAATAATATTGTCTTCATATACTCAAATTATTTAGACTAGATATGAATCACATTCTCCCTTACAATCCTATCGATCATGCATAATACATTATTATATTTGTATGTTAAAGCTAAACAACCATGAATTGAGGATCCTTACTTCAATTATCCTTAAAGAGAAAGCGCGCTATTCCGATTTAAATAGCGAAGATCTTCCAACAAATCAGTTCAACTATCATCTTCAGTTACTTCTCCAGGAAGGATTTATTGAAAAGGACAATAATATTTACGTATTAACAGAAAAAGGAGAAGAGCTAGCTGGGGATATCGATATATTTGCACATGATATTGAACGTCAGGGAAAAATATCAGCTGTAGCAATATGCAAAAAGATGGAAAATGATGAAGAGCTGTTTTTGATGCAAAAAAGGAAGAAACAACCATATTATGGTTATTGCGGTTTCCCTGCAGGAAAAATGAAATATGGCTCTTCATTTGCTTCTGAAGTGCTAAGAGAATTAGAAGAAGAAACTGGTATGACAGGAAAAGCAGAACTTAAACAAATTTCACATGTTTTGGTAAAAAATTTAAAAGGTAAAAAAATCGTTAATGATTTTACCTTCTTTAAATTTCTCATAACAGATTTGAAAGGACACTTTATCCAAGAAAGTTTGGAGGGAATTAACCAATGGATGACTGTTAAACAGATTAAAAAAGAAAAGCATCTCTTCCCTGGAGTTTTATATTCCATTGATCTATTAAAGCAAAAGAATATTTCTTTTAAAGAGATTACTGAAATCTACAAGCAAGAGAATTAATCTGCTAACTGATTATTTCAAATAATAAAGATTTAACAATCTAACTTACCTAATTCTGCAGCAATACATTCTCTTAAATTCATTAATTCCTCTTTCATTGGGTCGTATTGTACGGATACATAAAGAGCAGCATCTAAATCCATCAAGGCCATTATTAACAATTTTCTACTTTTCCCTTCATTTTCACATATGTTAAGAGTTCCACGTAAAAAGAAATAGTAGTAGGGGTTCAACTCTTTTGATACAAAAGGAGCTGCAGTTTCTATAATATCCTTAGCTTGATTTAAATCACCATTTTCAATATTTTGTAAAACAGCTAATACTAATAAAGTGCCTTCCAAAGGTGGTGTTTCTTGTTCACCTATTAATTCTCCCATAATATCTGTCGATAAAATAATATGCTATAACTCACCCATAAACTGTATACAATTTCCTTCAGGATCTAGGAAGGTAAATACATATCTTGGATTTTCTGGGGTCCATCCTGGTGTTTTTTCAAGATCAAGTAGAATGCTGACTCCTTCTGCCTTTTTAATCTTTTCATACCATGGCTGGATATGATCATCATACAAGTTGAGGATATGTCTATATGGTTCTTTTGAAAAACCTGAAACTTGTGAATGACTTCCAATCCAGATCTTGTATCCTGGAGCTATCATGATTGAATATCCATAATCATTTGGGATATCTATTTTCTTTTCTATTTCAAAACCTAATACATCAGTATAAAAATTTTTAAGCTTATCAGGGTTTTCTGAGAATATAAAAAAACTATATCTGCTAATCATAATAAAGAAAAGATATATAGGTATCGTAACAACCTGATGAATAAAAATCAAATTATCAAAAGATTATCCTATTACATTTCCAAATTATCTTTGCTATACTACTCTCGCTTAGATTATCTTTACATATATGGCATTCCCTGATGGATATAATCTTTTGCCAATAAATACTATTCAAAATGTTGACAAAGATTCTCCACTCCCTGTATATGATTTCGCCTCCAGAAACAAAAATAAAGAGAAAGAATTTCTTCGATTAGGATTAACGATTCGGCGGATAGATTTAGAAGTTCCTGAGATCCAGCATGATGATCCTGATGTCGTGCTTGAAGCAAAAGCAAGAGAAGCATTTAGAAGAAATAATGGCCCTATTTTAGTTGAAGATACATCATTAAGCATTGATGTTTTAGAAGGAAAACCAGGTCCTTATGCTGATGCATATACCAAGACACAAACTCAGAGAAAGCTATTATGTGAATCATTACCTAAAAATAACCGTGGAGGCATATTCCGTGTTGGTCTTGCCATATCACCTGATGGAGTACATGTATTAAGCAGGATTGCTGAAGTAAGAATACAAATTTCAAAAGAACTTCGAGGAGCAGGATTTGGTTTTGATGATATGGTTGAACCAGTTGATCAAAAAGAAGGAAATGGAAAAATACGAGAAAAACTAAAGACATATGGAGAAATGACACCTGAGGAAAAGGATTTGTATTCACCCAGACGAATTGCAGTCGAGATGCTTATCCATGAACCTTTTGAATTATCAGCAAGAACTGTTTTTGCTCTTCCTGATATCCCAGCATATCAAATGTCCTTTATTGATTCTCAAGAGATAGAGAAGAATAATGCTGCAGTTGCTTTTGCACGAAACGTTTCTGGATTAAAAAAGACTGATAAACATGCAACTATTTCCATAACACACGATGACCTTCTTCCCATTTATAGACAACCAATAGGCTTAAATAATGAAGTGATTCGCTATACAAGTAATTTAGAAGAGCATAGTCAGGGGCTCATTATCCTTGCGCATGGAGATACCAAAATGCAGGATAATTTAAAACCGAAAAGAATCTTCTCTACAAAACCGGGAGAACCTTTTGTATTTCAAATGACACCAAATAGTATTAAAAAGGCACTTGCTGCACGAGCAGTGGAATTTGCATTAATGCATAGTGATGCAATGCACCAACATATTCTTGATATTCAAGAAGGGAAAATCCCACATGTTCCCCGGCCGCATGTCAGATCTGAAACACTGGAAAGTCTATTTGAAATGAAGGTAGAAACAGATAATATCACTGGAAAACACTCAATAGTGCAAGCTGCACGAAATACTGTTGCAACGGCATCAGTCGGGTACCCTAGAATGTTTTCATCAACTGTAACCAGTAGAAAAGCTGCATCTAATTTTGGACTATTCATGAAATCTGGAAATATTGTATCTTCACTTTTCAGCTTAGGAGGTATGCCAATGACATCCGGATCTGCTGATACAATCGCTACTGCAGCCTCATCATATATGCGATCTTGGATCCCGCATAATGGATTTTATGCAGGAAGCCTTGAAAGACAACTTTCTCTTTTTGCTGAAGCAAAACAAAAGTTAATTGATGCTAACCTTCCTCAGGAAATCTACTCAATGTGTTTGCAACAAATTGGACTTAGTATTGCAAGTGAAAACCCAGACAAATTAGCGGAAGATGCGCAACAGTTTTTCACACTAGGTGGTCGGGCTATTCGAATTTATACAACTAACCCCAATATTCGAGTTGTCGATACTGCAATTGCAATTAGAAAAAGAGTCGGACCAGAAATGCTCATTTGCGTCGGTCCAATTGTAAATGCGGAACAAGCAACAATGTTAAAAGAAAAAGCTGATGTCAGAATGTTTTTAGTAGGACATGGCGGTGGAGAAACGTGTACTTCCTTAAAAGGTGGAGGAGCAGCTAATGCAATTACACTTTTATATGAACTTTATCTTAATCCATTATTTGATGATTGCATCATAGGCACTGAAGGTGGAATTGGAGATGGATTCGGTCCATTACTTCCTATGGTTGATACATTTTCTTTAAACCAAAGTGGAGTTCGTGGAGGATTTGAAATATCCGGAGGATTATTCTTAAAACATGTCAGCGGTGAATATTGTCTTCCAAACCATGGAAGTGCAAGCGCCTTTACACAAGCTATCGAATCTCTTATATATCCTGATATTGCTAAAAAAAGAATGAGCCTAGATGGGAAGGTAATAAATATTGAGGGAAAACCAAATTATTCAATAAAACACGAATCAGATCATAGCATTGTAGATTCGTTCAGATGGAAGCGAGGAGTCGCAGGAACTGCACTCGCAGACCTACAATCGCAAAGCATATATGAACTTCGATCACTTGTGCAAAATACAGGTATCTTTCCATTGGTAAAGATTAGCCCTGATGCCTATTATATTGCTGGACCACAAAGACAATTATGGTAATTAATAATGATGGCGGTATACAGTCATATACTGCCATGTTTAATCAAGCAATAGAACATAATTTCACTAACTATAAAGCAATTGTACAGATGGCTCTAAAAGGAAGAAGTTTTGCTGATACATTTCAAGGTGTTTTTCAGGGCCATCAAATTACGGTAGTAACCGGAGCACATAAGAGTGAAAATGCAAATGCTGCTCTGAATAATCTTTTGGATACAGATACTTCATATATTTATCTTATCGAAGGATGGAAAAGGGGACCTGTGATTGAAGGGATTAATTTTTCTAAAAGGATTGCCATAGATGCTGATATTATTGATCCTATTATCGCAGTCTTTCTTCCAAGCCTTATTAAATGGTTTTATCAAACCCAAAAAGGAAGTGAATATTCCTTAGACTTTATATGCACTGTCCTCATGATTGAAATATATGCATCATATTTCAATATTAACCCTAATAACCCTGAACTTTCCATCATATTTCAAAAAAATGAACAACAGCTAATGAAGATGTTGGATGATTATGAAGCATTTAAAAAGGCACATTCATTAGATGAAATAAAGCAAACACATCTAGATATTATGAAGGGATTAGTTAATGTATCAAATATGTTTAGTTTTCAGCGATTATGCAGGTTTTTAGAACAGGTTGACAATGCAAGACCAATTCTTGCATATTGTGGATATTTACATTTCCCACTGTTTTTCCTTTCCTCTGTTCCTGATGAATATATATTAAGTAAGGAAGAAATTGATACACTCATTGAAGAACAAAAGATTATTGACGAAAATATTTACAGTAGATGGGAAAAACTAAATCAAAGTGCAGATAATGTTAGTTAAATTCATTATTTATACCTATTCCGGTATTCATTAAAAAGGTGAAAAGAAACTAATATTCTCAATAATCGTATTGGTAGATTTTCAACATAAAGTTGAGAAGGGCTAAACTCTACCAAAATTTAACTGAAGATTACATAGTTCTGCATTACCCTATTTTACCTGTAAAAGTTTAGTAAATGCCAATGAATTAACTTTTATATTGAATAAAAATTGAAGTCCATAATGAAGCAGAGATGATAAAGCAATAACAATACCCGTATAGATAAAGAACCATAAGAATAATGGTTGCCTAAAAAGAAAAAAGTCATATACGACCATTAAAGGGATATGAATTAAAAATATTTCATATGATATAGTACCAAGGAAATACAAAATTGAAGATCTTCTATACCATTGTGTCATAAGTAATACAAAACTAATAATAAGAAAACTAAAAAATACATATTGTGTGCCTTGGACTCCGGGAATATAAGAGCAAGACAAAAGAATAATGGAGACACAGGTTAGAATCTTTTTATTTCTTGAAAGCGATTGGTATGCCTTTTGTAATTTTTTGTAGTACACTCCAATTGCTACACCAACTGGGAAACAAAAAGCATAATATCCCCATAAAACAGGAAGAGTAAATGTGTATGCAGCTATCTGTCTTGCAATCGTAAAATTAATTAATGACGCAAATAAAAATAGCAGAAGTATCTTTGTATAATCTTTGAATTTTGTATGAAATATCAAATAAAATACAATGTAATAAATAATAACATAGGTTACAAACCACCACATAAGTGGATCGATAATTTGGTTCGATATAATTTCTCCAATATTAATAGCGGAAATAAGCCATAATAAATATGAAATATGTATACCTACTTGAAGTATTTGCGAAAGGAAAACAAATCCTAGAACTACAATAAGATATGGCAAATAAACACGCTTTCCTCTTCTTAATATAAAAGTTTTAACAGCTAATACTTTTCCATTAGTCATATAAGTTTGGACGAGTCCATATCCGGATATAAGCAAAAACGTGCTTACACCTATTGGACCTAAAGCATTTATAAATGAAATATCAATAGATGGATTAACTATGAGTTTTGAAACATAATGATAGAAAACTATACAAACAATTGCCAATCCTTTCATCTGAGTTGTTTGATCAAAAGTGAAAAAATTATTAAGAGTTGCTTTGTTTTTTACATATCCTCTTTTTCGAATGTTAAAAAGGAAGAGAATTAATAATATAATCAATATGAGTAGAATACTAAATCCATCATCATTTATCATATTTTTTCTAAATGCATGATTCTGTAGTTGAATCGAAGTTTGATGGAAAAAAGTTAGAGCTGTATACATGATATTTATTAGGTTTACAGCATTATACAAGAATATTTCAAGCATTCAACTATTTCAATATATCTTCAAGAAAGTTAATAAAATTATTTGATACATCCATATTCGCTACTCTATTTGGATGTGAATCAAAAGGAAGAATCTTGCAATATTTACGCTTTAAAGTATTTGTAAATTTACCATCATTTTGTGCCAAATAGTCAAAGAAATTGTATGGATGAATATTTGGATAATTTTGTGTAAATGTATCACTCATCAGCCAGTCTGCAAAAAATCTTGCCCGTTTTGCTGCCTCTTTATTAGTCATTTCCATTCGTAGGGGTGGAGGAGAAAATGGTAAGAAAATATTTTCAGGATGTTTTGCACAAACATCTCGTATATGTTCATATTCTTTTATATACGTTTCTAATTGTTTATCTGTTAATATTTTTGTAACTGGGAAGCAGGATTTGAACATAATTACATCATACCCGAGCATCTCCTGAAACGGTTCAGGTGATGCTGTAAACAGCTTTTCTAACCCATCAGGATCGGTATTATTATTCGGAACTTGAATGTTTTCTTTTTCAATTTTTCCTTCCCAATTTCGAAACCCATATATGGAAGGATGAAAGATAAATTTTAATGAATCTAACTTCCCAGTTTTTATATATCCCTGATCATACAAACTTACATCTGGGAAATGGGTATGTAGTTTTTGACGAATATTTCCCTGTTGAATGAAGCTGGCTCCAGTTGAATGATGAATAAATAGAATTTTTATCATTCAGAAACAGTATCAAGTATTCCTGGAAGAATATTGTTACAATAGTCCTCGGTTGTAGTATAAAGATACGTTTGCAATCCTAATTCTTGTGCAGGAGTAAGAAAATCTTCCCTATTATCTATGTATAATATTTCATTTGCCTCAACTCCAGATTTATAAATGAGTCGCTGATATAGAGCCTTTGCTGGTAAGTATTCCCCCTCTTGCCAAGCATATACTCCAAAATTGAAATTTTGTAGAACTTGATATTTTTCTTCAAGATATTCGCCTTCTTCTTTAGGAAAATCTGAAATAAATGCAGTCTTTATTGGGGAGTCTTTCAATGTCATTAAAACTAAAAGCATTTCTGGACGTAGCTTGTTCGCATCGAATATTTTTTGCTTAATATCATCCAGGGAAAAATCAGTACCAAGCACAGACTGGAATCGGTTGAGATATTGATACACATCTTCTTTTCCTGAAAGGTATGGTATTGAAGATTCACCCTGTAAAAGGTTTCTTGCTTCATCTTCACTCATTTTATACTTCTCTACAAAACTAATAATGGCCTTATCTAATCCTTCTAAATAGATAACCCGGGAAAGATCAAACGCAGTAACTTTTATCATGGATGTCATATTTCAAATCTGGTATATCTAAAATTATATCAAATATATGCTACAGTACCAAAATATTGAAAAAACGCTTTGAAGTAGCATAATTCTTACCGATTTAGTATAATAGTTTACATAATTGCTATAGGCTTATGGAACTGTATCCTGATCGACCAACTGGGATAGATAATGATACAAAAGTACAATATTCTCCTTCACCTGAAGAGCAATTGCTTGTAAATGAAGCAGATGATTATCTTTCAAAACTGCTTGAACCAGTTCTAAACATTGATATAAAGACTTTTACTCTCTTTGGTATAGAATATTTTTTGACTGATGAAGGGTATATGCTTCTTCATTCAATATATAAAGAAGCAACTAAAAATGGCCTTCTTGAATTTGCATCATTTCGAAAAACAAGAACAGAAAATCTACAATGGGTCATTTCTGTGTTAGACCGAATTGATTTTTCTCAATTTAGTAAACAAAGAAGAGATGAAATTGCAGGAATAATTTCAAAAGCTGCAGAGCAAAGGCTTCAAAAGTCTTTTTCTCCACTGCTTGCTGATTCGAATTTTAATACAGAAGGAATTGAAGCACCAATGAAATATAATGTGGTGCTCGAACCTGATAAGGCGATTGATAAAGTTGCAAAACTTCGTGAGATAAAGCGGACTCTTATGCAAGAAAGAACTAAATATAAAAATCAAAAAGCAGTATATACCTTATATAGTGCATATATTCAAAAAATGAATGTCAACATAACCTCTCTCATTTCAGATCTTGTTCATATTTCTGACAAATATAACCGAAGAGGAGCGGATTTTGACAAAACTAAAGCTCTTAAGGAGCAGATTCCGTATGGTACAAGTTTTAAAGGTTTCGGTAGAAATCGTAACTTAGCAAGGCTGGATCGGTATCTGCACGGTAAAGGATTAATAAGGGAAAATGGAGATTATACGCCGATTGGTAAATCAGCAAGAGAAACCGGAGAAAAATTATCTGATCAGCAAGGTATAATTCTTCCGGATATGGATACATACACAACTGAGGCATATGGAGAAAATTTTCCTGTTGATGCTGAGATGTTAAAAGAAATGTTTGAGGAAGTATTGCGAGCAAATGGTCTTTTACGAAGTGAAGAAAATCCGAATGGCTGGACCGTATATCTTAGTTCTAAAGCTCGCAACTTGTCAGTTAACACAGAAAGCCTTGCACATAATCCTTCCGGAAAAAGAATCAATATACCTGTCGATTTTGTAAGAGCATTTTATGGTATAAAGCCAAACCCATCCGTTATGGCTACTATTGCTCATGAGATGACTCATATTTTTAGAAGAGAAGTAATGAAAGTAATTAAACTGCAACTTTATTCCGATAGAATCAGTCCTCCAAGAGGTTCAGTTGTATCTGAAGGAGCAGCAGTTCGTGCAGAAACGCAAGTACAAACTGAGGTTTTCAATTTGCCAAGAGAAATAAATGGGGATTATTTAGCTGCTGCAATGAGACGACTTGAAGGAGGAAATTTTCTTGAATGTGTGAAGGCTTTTTATGATTCATATATCCACCATTTCCCCCAAGAAGATAGAAAAGAGGCATTAAAGCTTGCTATATCACGTACCAGAAGGATCTTTAGGCATACTCAAAATCTTGAGTCTCACGATCCTGAGGTGACACAAAGCGAGCCATTATATTACCTGGAGCAAAGCCTAATTACACTTATTGACCCGTATGGAGTGATCTCCCCGTATCTGCTTCCATTAATTCAAAATGGAGTCATTTCAATAAATTCAATACTATCAGTAGCGAATAAATTTCAATTAATTTCTGAAATCCTTACTCCTGATGTAATACGAAGAATAAAAGAAATGAAGAAATAATAACTATTTTTTCTTTGTCTCTCCACGTTTTCGTCTCTCTTTATTTACCGTTGCAGCAGCAACTCTTTTTGCACCTTCCTTACCGCCATATCTTCTGCTCTTTTCAGCTGATTCTTTAATATGTTCATATTGTCGCTGTTCTTTAGATGTTACACCTGATAAATGTTTCTTTCCCGGCATCGATATCACCTCCTGCAACTAGAATACATGAAAGAAATGAAACAAACAGTTTGCTTCATTACAATAAAAAAGGGTCTATATTCCTAGACCCTTTCAGAAATTACAACTTAAAGTCCATATGCATAAAGGTTACCATCAAAATTTCCCTCATACAATACTCCATTTGATACGGTAATTGGAGCATCAAAAATTGAGCCTGAATGCGCTTGAGTAAGCGGGGCAACTACTCCACCCGTATTTTTATTTAATACAATCATAC
The DNA here is from genome assembly GCA_025450075.1 of Patescibacteria group bacterium. GTDB lineage: Bacteria > Patescibacteriota > Dojkabacteria > JAKAPS01 > JAKAPS01 > JANWIC01. Next base: position 40,261 of record JANWIC010000017.1, read on the forward strand.
TATCCTTAGCTGGTACATACAAAAGAGTTTGTGAGACAGTAATTCCTCCAAGAACAGGTCCTGTTGTTGCACAATATCTCCATAAATATGTTCCTGTTGCAGGATTTACTCCTTCAACATCTCCTTTACAAGAAATTCCATTGATAGTTGTGCTTCCACCTGCTACATAAAGAGTTGTTCCATCCCATGCACTTGGTGAAATACTCCCATTTCCTGAGCTTGGTGAATCACCACCAACTGCTAGCTGGTCTTGCCAAATTGGCCCATTTGCTAAATGATCTCTTGCAAACGCATAATATGCTCCATTTTTATTAGCTACACCTACCATTGGCGTTAGTATCCCATTTATATTTGCACTGAACAAAGTTGGAGTGGATCCAAAATCGCTATCTGGTACGAGTTGTGATATCGGAACTTGCCAGTACCCGACAAGAGACATATTGCTTGTATTTATTTCAACAATTGAAGTTGATTCATCAGGTTGTGAGCATCCCCCTTTATTTCCTGTTGCAACATATATTGTTCCTTTCGATTCATCAATTGCAGGAGATCCCCATACACTTGAACCGGTACATCCTGCTGGTTCAGTATTAAATGTTGCCTGAATTGCACCATTTAATGCATTAATCTTAACTACTCCGCCTTGTATTAAAGGACAATCTCCAAAAGATGCCTTTCCGATAAATACACTTCCATTATAAATGGAAGGAGAACTCCACATGAATATTCCAGGAATTGGGCCGAGTGGTGCTGTATCCCAAATTTTTACACCGCTCAATGCATTCAATTCATATACTGTTCCATCCCCTCCTCCAACAATAACTACGGGAGTGTTGACCCCGTTTAGTGAAAGTGTGGTAATTGTTGCAGTACTTCCAACTCCAACAGTTGTTGGGTGGCAGTTTGTATCAATTGTCTGGCCAATAAAAGTTCTCCATAGTTCGTTCCCATTCACATCAGATGCATGTTCATACCCGTCCCATGATCCCCAATACAGCGTGTTATTAGCAATGCTAACCCCGGCTGAAATACTTGAACCTTCATGAACAGTCCAGTGAGAGTGAAGTGTTGCTCCATTTGCAGCTGTTATAACTCCATCACTTGCATTACTTGTTCTTGCATTGTTTCCTAAATATGTCGTCCAATCTGTTGCTGTTCCAGTTGGAGTTGGGGAAACTGTCGTTGTCGGTGATGGATATACGCTCGGTGTGGGCGTAACCATAGTTGCCAAACATTGCCAGGAGTATGGATTACCTGTAACTGTTTGCACAGCTGTGGTATTTGGTGTGTTGTATTGCCATTGACATGCTCCAGTCATATTGATAGCAACAC
>JANWIC010000018.1 GCA_025450075.1 Patescibacteria group bacterium
CATGGGGTACGACAACCGGCCTTACCACTGGTGTGCAAAATCCGGTTGTAGGGATAAACAATGGATATATTTACATCTTAGGTGGGAAAAACGGAGCAACGGTATATAATAATACATATTATGCAAGTATCAATACAAGTAACGGAACAATTGGGTCATGGAATTCTGGTACCGCATTACCTGCAAAAATATATGGTGCAGTAGGAGGTATTTTTAATGGTTATGTGTATGTCGTTGGAGGAACAAACGATACTGGAACAATTCTTTCGTCTGCATACGAAGTACCGATCTTGGGAGATGGATCACTTGGTACATGGGTAACAACAAATAGCATATATAACACAACAGCAATCACAAATGCAAGCGGAGTTTTATATAATAATATGCTTTATGTGATTGGTGGTAAAGATGGTACTACATATTACAATACGGTTGAATATGCAATTATCAACCCGGATGGTACCCTTTCTCAATGGGGACAATCTCAAGATTTATTTGGCCCTGCTTTTGCAGGTGGCGTAGAACGTTCTAATTCGACTGCGTCAGTATATAATGGATATATCTACGTTGTAGGGGGATATAATGGAACAAGTGATTTTAATTCTGTTTATGATGGTGTAATTGATGCAAAACAAAATTCTTCAGGAGCTTTGGGATCATTCAGTTCAACACTTAATGGACCAGGAGATACTGGAGGGGTTGATAACTTCGGATACGCTCAATACAACGGTTTCATTTACAAAATAGGAGGTACGTCAAATGGATCTCCGGGAACAGATGTAAATACAGTCTATTATACTCAAATCAAAACGGATGGGACACTTACTGCTTGGTCTACTACTACAGCTTTTCCTTGTACATATATAAAAAATGAGATGTCTGTTGTATATAATGGATATATTTATGTCTTGGGAGGGAATGAGGGAACTGGAACAGGTTGTGGAACTGCTGCAGTAAACTGGTATGCTCCAATCAATAGTGATGGCACAATTGGTACCTGGTCTACAACAACATCGCTTGCCACAGGTGTAGCTTCAGGTGCAGTTGCAGTAAATAACGGGTATGTATATATGATTGCCGGGACAACTGGCTCTAACACTGTGACTGTCCAATATGCACCATTTAATGCAAATGGTACGTTAGGAACCTGGACTTCATATACATCAGGGGTTCGGGCATTACCTGTTGCATTAAGGTTAGAACGGGCTGTAGCATATAATAGTTATATATATGTAATCGGAGGAGCTAACTCAAGTGGAACTGCTGTAAATACTGTTTATTATATACATATTAATAGTGATGGTTCGTTGGATACTGGAGGATGGATTACAAGCTCACATTCATATGTGTCAAATATTCGTTCAGAAGATATTTTTGCATATAATGGATATATATATGTAATGACAGGGTATAATGGGACTAATTCAGTTACTACAGATGAAGAAAGTGCAATAGGTACAGGTGGTGCACCAGGTTCCTGGTCTTCGGTAACAGGGGCTCCAAAAGGAGGTTTCTTCTCCGGAGGATTTGCTTTGTATGATGGCTATTTTTATATTTTCGGAGGATGGGATGGAACGGCAAATTATACAACAAATAATATATATGATGTAGCATTAACCACAACTGCCGTTAATCCTGGAAGTAATACAGCACATACAAATACAAACAGCGCTACCATAACTTGGACAAGTGTCGGAGGTGCAACAGGATATCGGGTATATAGAGGAACAGCATCGGGATCAGAAAATGTATATTATGCAATTACAGGTGGAACTGTAACAAGTTTTGTTGATGCTGGACTAAGTGCCTCCAGCGGATCTCCCACAACCGGAAGCCCAAGTGCACCAACGGTAAATACACCAACCGCAATTGTCATTGGAGGAAATCTTTTATACAATACAACCTATTACTACAAAGTCAGTACGATTAGCGGTGCGAGTGAAGGGAATCCGTCAACAGAGGTAAGTATTACCCCAACGGGAACGCTCTCAGCGCCAACCGGACTTGCAGTATCAAATACGACAAATGCGGGGAGTTCTGTCTCATCAGGAGCATGGAGTGCTAATACTTCATTTGCATTTGGTGCAACAATCAGCAGCAGCGTAGCAGATACGCTTAATCTTTTAGTAGAAGTGCAACCGCTTGGTGTTTCATTTACGAATAGTACAACAACTTTTGTAACAAGCGGAACAGGAGTATACAAAGGTACAAACCAGGCATATACGTCCGGTACTATTACGACAAGTGATATAGTGAGCGGATTACCCTCAAATATCCAATACCATTGGCAAGCTCTTGTAATGGGAACTGGAGGAAACAGCAGTTGGGTTGCAATGGGAGGAACACCTGACTTTGGTGTGGATATTACTTCACCGTTAGTGAGTAGCTTGGATAGTAATGTGAGTGTAAATGTCTTAGGTTATTCAGCAGCTCCGACAAGTCTTTTTAGCGATACATTTGAATCAGGTAATTTTTCAAACTGGACAAGTACCAATGGATCAACAACTCCAGTGATTCAAAGTAATACTGCAGGGGTTGCATTCCAAGGAAGTGACAGTGCATATATGACTTGTGCAGCTTCAGGAAATAGTTATATAGAAAAAACTGGTATAACGGCGAGCAGTAATGCTTTGGTTAGAGGCAGTTTCTATATATCAGCAGATTCATTTAATGCGACCAATGATACAATAACTCTGTTTAAGTATAAATACGGGAGCGGAAGTATCTCTGCTTTAAATTTAGTTAAAACAGGAAGCGGTATCGTATTACAAGCTCAGAATTTAGTAAGCGCAGCAACGGCTAACGGAAATACTGTATTACATACGGGAATGTGGTATACCTTTTCTTTCTATACCACGATCAATGCAAGCAGCGGGATAATTAAAGGATACATTAATGGAGTGCAGGAGACATCTCTTACGAGTCAAAATACAGGAACAAATAATATTACCATTCTCGATGCAGGTATCGTTGCAACGAGTAGCAGTGACAGCGTAAGTTTAAATTTGGATGAGGTGATGATGGAAGATTTAACAGGATTAACGCAACTTACGAATGATGATCCAACTCCTCAAACCTATGCTACTCCATATTTTGAAATGTATGGACAAAATGACCAGAACGGAAGTGCAATTAATAATTATGATTTGTCATTTTCAACAACAGCAAGCACGACTCCTGCTACCAGTCAATCAGGCCAGACATATACATCATCTACTATCTCAACAGCAGGTATTTATTATTTCACATTTTATGTGAACGATAATGTTTCTAATACGTCGCAAGTATTAATGGGATTTTTGTATAACTTTGCATCTCCTGTACCAAGTGCTCCTAGCTCACTTCAGCAGTATAGAAATGATGGGACGACGATAATTAGCAATGGTGCTTGGACAACAGATGGTATTTCAAACAATGTAGTATTTAAGTTTACAATGACATCACCTAATACAACTGATACTCTTACTCCTGCAGTTGAACTCATTCCAAATAGCAGTTCATTTACGGGAACCCCGAACTATACGGGAAGCAGTGTTGGATATTCCGGAACTGGCGTAACTGGGACGGTTACTGTCACAGGCCTTACAAATTGTACAACATATAAATGGCAGGCTTTTGTTGAAAATACCGGCGGCACAAGTAGCGCTACAGTATTTAATTTGACACAACCAAACTTTGGAGTAGCGAGCTCATCACCAACCGCAGGAACCGTATATGATGGAAGCAGTACGGGAGTAGAAACTAGCCAATCAGCAACAATCACTCCAATATATGCAAACTGGTCAGGATTTAGTGATTCCTGCTCGGGTCTTCCAACAAATCCATATACAGTTGCAGTTGGTACAACGGTTGGAGGAACCGATATTCTTAATTACACATCAACAGGAATTAGCGGTATGGCTGCATCTCTTTCTTCATTAGCAGTACATACAAACCAATCATATTATGTTACTGTGAAAGCTATAAACAATGCAGGACTTACGGTTACTGCAACATCATCAGGACAGACAATCCAGCCATCAATTACTTTCACTATTAATTCATCAAGTGTGAATCTAGGCACAATGAATAACGGGAATTCCTATGCAGTAACGGGAACCACGACACTACAAGTACTTGCAGATTCTTATCATGGGTATAATGTGTATGCCTCGGAAACTGGACCAATGACAGATATAAATAATGGAACAATTACTATTCCTGATTTTAGTGCAGGCACATATGCATCTCCTGCAAGTTGGCCTGGAGGTACATATGGATTTGGCTACACGACATCATGTACAAATATTGGAGGATCTAATCCATTTTCTGGAGGAACAAAATATGCGCCATTTAACCATACAGGGCCGGGTGATATTGTTGCCCAGAATGCAACGCAAATTACCGGGGCAAACTATACTGGATCGGCGGATACATATACCATGACGTATAAGGCTGCAGTATCAGCAACACAGCAAGCTGATACGTACCAGACAAATATTATCTATACAGCTGTTGCAACATTCTAATGAAAAAGTATATTCAAAAAATTTTAATTGTATTTGTTAGTTGTTTGATATTTCTTGGTTTTGCCGGAAATGTTCTTGCTTCAACAACGCATTCAAACGTTAGTCATGCTGCGTCACTTTCTGTTGCCCCTTCATTAAATGATCTTGGAGTAATTAAAGGACAAACTTATAATGAAAATGTAACGATAGCAAATAATACTCCATACCAGGTAATTTTAAAAATATATAGTGAAAACTTTGGTACGACAGGCTATACTGGTAACATTATTTTCTATCAACAAACAAGCAAATTGGATACTGCTTCTGGATGGTTTAGCGTCACAAATCCAGTAATTACACTATCACCATATGGAAAACAAACAATACCTGTAACAATTGCAGTCCCTAAGGATGCAGATCCTGGAGAATATTATGTGTCCCTCTTTTTCCAGCAAGACAGCGAGGGAATAAATAATACCGGTGTACATATTGTTCCAAGAATAGGTTCACTTTTTTTTGTAAATGTATTAGGAAGTGTCCATTCAGATGCAGCAATTACAAATACAAAAGTTGTAAGCAACTCTATTAATTTTCCTCTGATTCCTTCACAAATTCTTTCGGGAGATACAGTTAATTTTGATGTATACATCACGAATAAAGGAAATATTCATATCCAACCACAAGGAAAGGTTCAGGTATATGACATATTTAATCATTTAGTCGATACCCTCACAATCCCAACACATATCATACTTCCCGGAAATACCAGGGATATTGAAACGCAATGGCTGGATAACAAAGTATTAATTGGTGGCTATACGGTAAAAACCCAAATTACCTATGGAGTAAACCAGGAAAGTAAATTTGTAACAACATTTTATGCATTCCATGTTCCGCATTTTGGTCTGATACTTTTAAGTACTGTACTTTTATTTGGTTCTATCATTATATTAAGAAAACGATATGACCTTTGGTCGCACATATTCTTGATGCGTTACAAAACCCAGAAGCATGCAAGAAGCAGGAAAATATAACATATGACAAAGATTGTTGATAAACAAATTGATGAATACAGCCCAATTCTTCCCATTTCTGTGGTAGCCGACCTATTGGGAATACATATGCGTACTTTAATGCTTTATGAATACCATAAACTCTTAGTCCCACATCGGAGTCCTTCAAACAGGCGGATGTATTCACAACATGATGTTGTACAAATACAATTCATCAGATATTTAACAAGAAAGAAAAAAATCAATTACGCAGGAATTCGTACTATATTATCAATGCTGGAAGTGTCAGAAAAAAAAGGAGTTAACTTACGATCTATAATATTTTCTGATTTTAAGACAACTATCCCTCAATTTCTTTCGTAAGAGCTGAGATTTCGTTTACCATTTCTGCCATTTTATCTTCGTTGTGTTCTTTCTCATACACCCACAGCTTATTCTTCAATTCATTAATATTATTCATGAGTTTCTTCTTCTTTAAGATCTTTGCAATAGAAAATACTTCATCGTTAATATATTCAGTATCATCGCTCCGTAGTTTTTTCAGATTAACTGTCATTAAGTTCATGCACAATTCCTTTTCTCCGCTTTCGAGAGAATTTATGAATGATTTAATGTCAACACCTTCTTCCCTAGCTTTTTGAAGCTTTAAGATAATCGCTTTGATATTAAGATCAGTGATACATGAAGTATCAAATCCATGGATGGTATCTTTTAATGATTTATAATGTTGGAGAAACAAGGCAAGAAGATATTCTTGTCTTGAATTCTCATTTTTAATATTCTTTTCAATTGTTTTCATTATCTCTTTTTTGTATTCTTCACTTTTTGCATACATCATTTTTTTTATTTCACTTTCTGGAACTTGAACAGCTTCTGAAAGTTTTGAAAGATAAAAAGATTGTTTGAGAGTATCACGAATCTTTACCACAAGAGGAAGGATATCGTTAATAACTTTTATCTTTCCTTCAAGAGTGGATATATTGAATTCAGAAATGTCTTTGTTAATGAGAAATTCCAATAGATCTAATGGTTTATGCATATCTTCTAAAAATCCCTCTTTATTTGCATTTACACGTTCATCAACATCTTTTGCCTCATTAATTTTAATTACTTTTGGATTTACATCAGCATCGGCAGCAATGAAAAAACTTCTTTTCAATGCTTTTAAACCTGCATTATCCTGGTCAAAACAAAAAGAAATATTTTCTGTAAGTCGCCTGAGGATATTCAAATGATTAATCGTTAAGCTAGTTCCTTGAACTGCACAAACATGCTTTACTCCATTTTGGTAAGAAGAAATGACATCAATAGGTCCTTCTAATAGTATTGCATTATCTTCTTCCTTTATTGCTTTTTTCGTATTATACAATCCGTACAGAATATTGTTTTTCTTAAAGATTTCTGTTTCTGGTGAGTTAATATATTTTGGAAGCATATCATTTTTAACGATGATTCTTCCTGAAAAACCAACAACATCTCCTGTCATGGAAAAAATCGGGAATATGAGCCTGCCTCTGTATTTATCCACTAATTGCCCATTTCTGACTACTCCAATTCCATATGAAATGATTTCATGGTCACTAAATCCTCTTTTTCGAAGCACCTCGATAAGTGTATTGCCGTGATCATATCCAAGTCCAAATTCTTTGATACTATCCATGGAAAGGTGTCTTTGTTTACAATATTCCAATGCTTTTGTTCCTGCCTTATGTTTCGTGAGGATATATTTAAATACTTCCTGACTTAGCGTGTTCATTTCAAGAATCCGTTTCTTTTCGGATTTCTCTTTAGTAAATTCATGAGACAGGGTAATATTTGCCATAGATGCTAATTTTTCAATTGCATCCTTAAAAGACACATGTTCAATCTTTTCTATGAATGCAATAACATCTCCACTTTCTTGACAGCCGAAGCATTTAAAAAATCCTAAGTCATCATTGACTGAAAATGATGGGGTACGTTCATTATGGAATGGGCACAAGCCGAAATAGTTGGAGCCTGACTTTTTGAGTTTCACATAACTCGCAACAATATCATAGATATGTATTCTATTTTTTATTTCTTCAATTTCTTTTTCCGTTGCCATTATTTATGCTTTCATATATTACTATGCCGTAGCTAACAGCTACATTCAATGAGTTTTTCATCCCATGCATGGGAATTTGTACAATTTGATCTGATATATCAAGAATTTCTTGATTAACTCCCATTAGCTCATGTCCCATAACAAGACACATTTTGTTAGGATAAGAAAATTCATTAAAAGGAACTGCCCGGTCATCTAGCTCTACAGATATAACAGGTATCCTTTCATCTTTCATCTTTTTTACTATTTCAATGCTTGATAGACAATGCTCCCATGATACAGTATCAAGAGTTCCTAATGCAGTTTTTTGCAATTTTAAATGTGGAGGATAGGGAGTAATACCACATAAGTAAAGCTTAGTTATACCTGCAGCATCTGAAGTCCTGAAAATTGAGCCGGTATTGAATGCACTCCGAACATTATCCAAAACGACATAGATCTCTTTTGCCATACATAACTCCTCCTACCTTGAATTCTACCATAATTTGGAAAAGATTTTGTAATGGAGATTTGAAAAATCAATTACTTGCTGGTATCATTATATCTGTAACATGCAAAATTCCTTCCGAGTCTTTTTTAGCTCTTAAAACAAGTATTTTATCTTCATTTCTAATAGTCCATATTTCCCAATCCTGCTCTTCAACGTGAGTCTTGTGCCATAAAACTCTTAGAAGTTTTTCATTATCCTGTAATCTTATATGTGTTTTTCGAGTTTCTATAAGACAAGTAATTGATGGGTCATATTCATGATCTTTTAAAAATCTTTCTACCGCTCTTTGAGTCGGTACTTGATAGCTTCTTCTTACTCCAACCCATCCATTATCTATTGGAGAAGTTGAAATGGGTTGCGGTGCATTAGAATCTTTAAGAAAATTAAAATAATAGAATTCACTTTGGCCATTAGGTGAACCAAAGAAATATCCAGTTAAAGCTTTAAAGGCAGCATCTTCGATAAGTTCTTCTTCATTTTTATCTAATGGAGTTCCAAGTTCCCGCTCTATGCCACTATTGGAGGCTATATACTTCTGCATAAAAAATGTATTTTACTTTGCATTCTATATAACATCGAATGCTGTGTCAAACTCAACTAATACCTTCCCGGAAGTATATATATAAGAATAGTTGAGCCCATCCTGCATAACCATTAAAATAATGCATGCCGAATTCCCTGATTTGATTTTCAGTAGCCGATTTGGTGAGATATAATGATTTTGTAAATTTTTTAACCCACGTATCCGTTGGATAGACATTATCAAAATGATAGGAATATAAAAGGATACAATCAGCTATTTTCTCTCCAATGCCTGGAAGTTTCATAAGTCGATCTTTTGCATTCTGATATGATTTGGATTCAAGTTCCTTAATTTCATCAATGGAAATATTTTGAAGAGACTCATGGATATACTTTGCTCGAAATCCCGTTTTCTGCAATCGCAATTCTTGTTCTGAAATATCTCGTAATATTGTAAAGGAAGGGAATGAATAAAATGATCTGTTTTCTTCTTTATCATGATAGATAAGATTTCCATATGCTTTTGAAATATTTCTTCTTGCAGCTTGGGTATTTCTTACTGTTGTAGTTGCAGATAGTAGAAATGATACAAGACAGGGAAAATGAGGTTGCTTAATAACTCGAAGCCCATGATATTTTGCTATTGCTTTTTTCATGTGATCATCTATGGTAATTTTTTTTAAAATCATTTGGTAATCAACATCCAAAGAAAAATAGTGACAAAGTTTATTAAGAATCACTTTTTCTCTTTCCGGATAATTTTCTATAGTTATTGGTGAAGATATATTGTCAATTATTTCTTGTGCCTGAATGTGAAGAAAATCATTCTCTTGAAAAATATACAAAAATGTTTCTTCAATCACTCCAGCATACCCTTTCTTATATCTTTCCCATTCAAAGCATTGACCGCTTTCAATTGTGTGGCGTAAATCAAAATCTGTAACTTGAATCTTCATAGAGATAATTCAACAATAAGTGGTTTGTGGTCTGAAGCATGTTTCTCGCCAACCTTGTAAGATAAAACTGAAAGGTTTTTTGAAAGTAACCAGTCAAGTTTGGCATGCCATATTTTTCCCACATGGATGGTATAATCTTTTCTTTTATCAAATGGATCAATCAAATCATATTTTGGGAATATTTGTTTCTCCCAAAATACTGCCTCTGGGGTAAAGATACTTTTTTTTATGAAAGCATCTAAATTTTCAGCAAAGTTATATAATCCAAATACACCATGTGCAGCTGTATTAAAATCTCCTCCAATAATCACGCATGAATTATCCTTTACTGCATCCCCAATTTTTTTAAATTGTAGAATTCGCATATCCATATCTGCTTTTCTTATCTCCAAATGTGTACTGACAAGGGTAATTTCTTTTCCATTCACTGATATTGTTGCCAAAAGCGCATTACGGGATCCACTATGAGGGTCAACGAATTTAAACTTTAAAATTCTTGATGGGATAATAATTGGCTTTGGCTTTATATACAAATCTATTGTTTTAATGTTTTGCAATGGAAACCTTGATAGAATTGCATTCCCAATTACTCCTCCACCTTGGCCGATCTTTTTATCAAGTTTTCGTCGCCAAGAATAATGCTCAAGAAATTCTGGAGCATATGCCATATTCATCTGTAATGCTTTTGCAATTTCACCTGCAAGGTTTCTCTTTTTTGTCCGTTCATTCCCCCAATCGATTTCTTGCAATAACAGAACATCAGGATTCATTGATTGAATATATGAAAGAGTTTTAGGAAATTCATTCGGGTCGTGAAAGCCATGCCAGAGATTCCATGTAAGTACTGTTATACTCGATGAAGTAAAACTATTTGTATACCTATTTGAAAAAACAAATTGGCCGGGTTTTGGCGGATCTATTGTTTGCATGCACAATTACCTCCACAAGAACAGTTCCCATCACATTCATCAACAACAGGAACGACTTCTGCAATGGTTGTTATCAGTTCATCTCCCTGATAAGTGAGAAAATCATCTCGTGCTGTGAATCCAGCTGATGATAGATCCTTTTCATCGACTTCATCATGGGGTAAGACTTGTATCCCTTTTATCGCAACATGACCTGCTTTTACATCATTTTTATCTAGAAGTTCAACGACCTCTCCTGATTGGTAATATATTGGGAAGGTATAATATCCCTTTAAAAGGATATGCGTTTGTTTTCCTGATAATACATCATCAGGATGTGCTGTTGATAACTGGTAAGCGTGAATAATTGATTTCATATGCTTAAGATAATTCATTAGATTGTACCATTTTTGCTAAATTTATGACATACTGATAGAATCATTCGTATGGATAATAACGTCATTGTTGTAGAAAACCTCAAGAAAAGTTACAAAAAAGCTGATAAAAATGCTGTTGATGGGGTTTCATTTCAAGTGAAAAAAGGTGAATTATTCGCATTTCTTGGTCCTAATGGAGCAGGAAAAACTACTACTATATCTATTCTTACAACAACACTTGCAAAAACTAGCGGAAAAGTTTTCATAAACAAAATGGAACTGGATAAAAATCAATCTGCAATCCGCTCAAAAATTGGTATAATTTTTCAAAACCCATCACTTGATCCAAATTTAACAGGTGAAGAAAATATTCGTTTTCACTCTGTATTGTATGGTTTGTATTCCTTTTCTCCGATGTATAGATTTATGAGTGAGGATTACAAAAAGAAGGTAGCAAACTTGGCAAAACTTGTAGGACTTGAAACTGACATATTCCAGCCTACCAAAAAATATAGTGGAGGAATGAAGAGAAAGCTTGAAATAATCCGAAGCATGATGCATTCTCCTGAAATATTATTTTTAGATGAACCAACAGTTGGACTTGATCCTGAAAGCAGGAGAAACCTCTGGGAGTATCTTGAAGGAATAAGGAAAGAAACAGGAGTTACGATGTTCTTGACGACACATTATCTTGATGAGGCGGAAGATGCTGAACATATCTGTATCATTAACAAAGGTAAGCTAGTTGCAGACGGCACACCTGATGAAATTAAAAGTAGCGTGACAGGTGAATTTATCATTATGAAAACAGTTCCTGAAAAAATGAAAGAGCTGCAAACAGAAATTGAAAGAACAGGAGTTCGATATGAAGAAGAAAATAATCTCTTCAAGTTATATATTTCCGGAGGTGAACAAGCTCAAGATATTATTCGTAATATTAAAGTTAAGTTAACATTTCTTGATATGAAAAGGATAACCCTTGAAGATGCATATCTTAAAATTATTAAAGAGGAATTACTCACATGAAACAACACTTATTAGACGAAATAGCTATAATTGCTTATCGGGACTTTTTAAAATTTCTTAAGGATAAATCAAGAATTATTGCCACTTTCATTTTTCCGGTTGTTTTTATCGGAGTATTAGGGAATAGTTTACAGTCAAATCTTGGAAAAGGTGTAGGATTTAATCTTATCCTGTTTACATTTACCGGGGTTCTTGCGCAAACTCTGTTCCAATCATCCTCTTCAGGTATTATTTCTCTCATTGAAGATAGGGAAAATGATTTTAGCCAGGAAATTTTTGTTTCTCCTATTTCACGATACACAATTATCCTTGGAAAAGTTGTAGGCGAGTCATTAGTTGCTTTAGCTCAAGCGATAGGAATTATTACATTCGGGTTGATTATTCGTTTACCGATATCATTTGGCCAACTTATTTCAATAATTCCTGCTTTGATTCTTGCTTGTATTACCGGAGCCGCATTTGGGGTAATATTGCTTTCAAATCTTTCTTCCCAAAGAAGTGCAAACCAGATTTTTCCGTTTATTTTCTTTCCGCAAATTTTTTTATCTGGTGTATTTGTACCAATCCGTTCGCTTCCATGGTACTTGGCGATTCTTGCAAGAATATCTCCATTAACTTATGTTGTGGATTTTGTAAGAGGAATATTCTATCACTCTGATCCATCGCTAACACAGGTAACGCTGTTTCCGTTATGGCTTGATCTTCTAGTCATCTCGGGAATGCTTTTCATTTTCATTATTGCAGGAACAGTAATGTTTACCAGGAATGAGAGAAATAGGTAATCAGATAAGTACCATCTTGAATTCAATTCGAAGTTCATCAAGCCTTCTTCTGAATTCCTCAGCTGCTCTATTGAGTGAGTGAATATATTCTTCAATTGGAATAGTTGAAGCTTGAGCCATATGCATGAAATACTTATCAGTTGCTTTACCAACCTCAGCCATATACCATTTATATGCTTGAGATGTCCTGTGAGAATACTCTTTAAATTTTTCGTCGTAATTATCCATATGTATAGTATAGCATGAGTTTAATTCTTTTTTACAATTGAAATACGCATATCATTTTTGTATTCACTAATATACCTTTCTCCGACTTTAAGTGTAAGGAAATACTCTCCTTCCTGCCAGGTCCTATATGTAAATTTATACAATGTACCAATGGGTTGTTTTTCGAAACATTGAAGTGGGATTGTTTTGACATCTTCAGTTTGGTCTTTTATAGGAAGATTAGTGACAGCTTCAACCGGTTCTTTTGTTTCTGACAAAGCCCAGATGGTTACCTGTTCGCCGATTGTATAGGTCCTTTTTGTTGCAACTCGAATGGCGGGAGATGAGCGGATGAAATAGTTGGCGAAGTATCGATTTCGTCCGTGAGCATATGTTAGGTTTCGTAAAAGTGAATTTATCTTTTCATCATTCATTAAATCTTCTATACTCATCTCGCTTCTGTATCTCCAATTTCCTACTATTGTATATGCATTATTGATTAGTTTATCTGATCCTATAATATCTCGAAGAGGAATGATCACGGAACGAAATGGGAATGCAAATAGTGTTTCAATAATGCTCCATCTTGTATGCTCTTGCAGTTCAAGTATTTCTTCATCAACCGGTACAATTCCAAGTTTTTCCAAGATATGTTTTTTCTCTTCTTTTTCTAAATTTCGCCACCATAATTGGAGAGGGGGAATATCATGGGTACAAGTTTGTGCGCAATTATATTCAGAAACACTTCTGGAAAGAATTTCTTTGTAGTGGAAATTGAATACAACATATCCTTGGAAACCTGCCTCCATCCGGGCATTCTCCACGGCTAATGTAATGACCCCTAAATCTTCTGCATAGATACCTTTTAATTTTTCATCAGCAATATCTTTAGCTATTATATTTAACATAAGTCTTCCCGGTCCTTTTCTCCATTTTCCTTCTGAAGGTTGAGTTTTTACACTCCAATATTCAATAAAGCCACGAAAATGATCAAGTCTGATTGCATCACAATATTCACTAGTTTTTTCAAGCCGATCCAGCCACCAAGAATAGTTGTTCTCTCTAAGTGCTTTCCAGTTATATACTGCAAGTTTCCATATTTGTCCCTGGTCATTAAACCCATCAGGTGGAGAGCCTCCATATACTTTCGGATTCAGCTGTTCATCTACCTGAAACATTTCAGGGTGTGCCCACACATCAGCACTTTTGTAGCTCATATACATCGGAACATCACCAATTATTGATATATGCTTTGATTTGGCATATTCTTGCAGCTTTCCCCATTGGATGTGCATAATCCATTGTACATATGAGTAATATTTAATTTCTTCGCTATGCTGTAGGCTAAATTGCTTTAATACTTTTGCTTTTCTCTTTTTAATATCTTCGGGCCAGATAAGCATGTCATCACCATAAATATCGCATAATACTTTAAAAAGTGTGTAATCTTGGAGCCAGAGATGTTGCAAGTTACAAAAATCTTCAAATTCTTTTGCTCGATTTGTTCGAAGTGTCAGCTCTGAAGCATAAAAAGTTTTGAATGCTTCTTCAAATACCGTTGTTTTTATCCTTCGTACAGTGTCGTATTCTACATAATCTTTCGAACCACCGACAAATTTTTGTGGAGCCGGGAAATCCGGAATATTGTAAAGGTCAGCATAGATCGGATCAAATGCAAATGCGCTGATAGGTGAGTATGGATTATTATATGACTCAGTGCTGGTCTCATTTATTGGAAGTATTTGCCAAACAAATTGGTCGTTTTTAAAAAGCCAGTCAATAAAATAATAGGCGCTATGAATATCTCCAATTCCGCAATCTCCATCTGAACGGAGAGCAAAAAGAGGAGAAAAGACTCCTGAGACATTTATGAGCGGCAGTATATTTCGCATCCATTCGGTGTAATCATCTCTATCATAACACATTTTTTCTCGGTGCTTAATGCTTCTTCATTGACAAAATTATCTCAGGGCAATATAGTAGGGATATTCATACTATCTATAATGATAAAAAAGCGTGCATACCAAATCTTAGCAAGTGTTATTGCACTTATGACTCTTGGTGTTACGCTCTATTCTTTTTCCAGTTCACAAATTGAATACCACGCTCTTACCAGTAGCGCAAGTGGTTCTGTCCCGGTTTTCAATCACATCTTTCAAATTACTCTTGAAAATACTAGCATTGGCCACATCCTTGGAGATACTACTGATGCGCCATATATGAATAGCTTGGTAAATCAGGGAGGACTTGCGCAGCAATTTTATGCTTGGATGCATCCTTCTCTTCCTAACTACTTCACGTTAACTGCTGGATCTACCTTAGGTATCTCAAATGATTGCGGTTCAACGCAAGCAGATTGTCCACAAAATGCAAGAAGCATTGTTCAAAATATTGAAAGTTCGGGAAGATCATGGAAGGCATATTTTGAATCTCTCCCTCCTGGAAATTCTGATTGTGGGTATACCCGAACATGGCCGTATACTCCTCATTACAATCCTTTTGCCTATTATTCACAAATCAAATCTTCTGGAGAATGCAACCATGTGGTTCCCTATTCTAATTTTGCATCAGATTTAAATAGTGGATCATTAGCTAATTATATATGGATTTCACCTAGCCTTTGTAATGACGGCCATTTGTATACTTCAAGTAGCGGAACATGTCCTAATGGAGTGCCAAGTACATATCCTCCTGCAGTACATAATACTGATGTATGGCTATCACAAAATATTCCACAGATTTTACAAAGCCAAGCTTACCAGAATAACGGACTTTTGATTATTACATATGATGAAGGTGATGATGATACAACAATCGACTCAAGCGGATGTTGTGGCGGAGCAAGTGGTGGTCACATATTTACACTTCTTTTATCCCCATTAATCCATCCGGGAACTGTTTCAAATACTTCTGAGACATCTTATAATTTACTAAAAACTATTGAAACAAGCTGGAGCCTTCCTTCACTTGCAAATGAAGCGTCGTATGCTCCTATGAGTGAATTCTTTACACAATCTACACCAACACCGACAAATACGCCAACAGCTACACCAACTGCAACTCCTACCCATACACCAACACCGACAAGTAACCCAACAAGTACTCCGACTTCTTCACCATCACATACCCCAACTCCAACTTCATATGTTTCAAATACTCCTACAACAACGGTTGGTGCAAGCCATACTCCGACTCCAATACCAACCGGAAGCGGAAATTATATCTATGTTGTACCATCATCGTCAGTAAGTAATCCTTCTACAACATCAACTTCTCCTACTCAACAAACTGTTGGTGGAATTGTTGGAATAAATTCGCCAACACCATCTTGTACAAATGCATCTCCTTGTAATGTACCGAGCGGATGTAGTGATTGTAATCTCATTCCTACAACAAACGAAGTACTATTTGTTGACAGCAATAATAACCCACTGGTTGGGGCGCAAGTTGTATTCGTCAGTACGAATGGGACAAGAACATTTCTCACAACTGATCCCAAAGGCAGTGTCATGATTAATCAGGATGGAAGTATCCAGGATGTAACGGTAAACAAGCAGGTGATTACAGTTGATTCTTATTTGAATGCAAATGAAGGATACAAAGTAGTGATCGATCCTTCACAAGGTAAAGTAGTGCAGGTACTTGCCTATTCTACAGCGAAAAATCTTTCACCGATATTTGTATGGGCGGGATTGATCTTGCTTGCAATTATTGCAGTTTTTGCTTATGAAAAAAGATCAACCATCAATATGTTCATTCCTCATATGCGTTAAAGATGGTATAATCCCATCAGCAATTTGATTTATGCATACATTCCGATTATTTATTCAACAACACTGCCAATTCATTTGTATTGGTTTTATCCTTGTCATATCGATCTTTCTTCATTTCTATCTCTTGCCTTCCCATATGCATTTTTATGGCGATGAGGCAACAATTTCTCAAATTGTAAAGGAAATTGTCACCATGCATCGTTTTCCAACGGTAGGGCAGATTGCCTCCCTTTCGATTGGCACACCAATATATCATGGTGCTTTTTTCTATTATATCCTTCTGATACCGGGAATTTTCACAAGTTTTAACCCATTAGGATTCGGAATATTTACAGCCTTGTTAAGTTTTTCTTCAGTGATTTTGCTTTACTTTTCTCTAAAGGAATTTTGGGGAATGAAGCTGGCTCTTCTAACAACTGCAATATATGCTTTTTCGGCAAATGTAAATTTTTATGGAAGATGGGAGTGGAATCCGAATATTATTCCATTTTTTTTCATTCTCGCACTCTTTAGCTTAGAAAGATTTCTACATAGTAAAAGATATTTCCTTCCTGTTTTTTTCTTTTCAATTGCCACATTAACGCAACTTCATTTAACGGGTTATCTTTTTCTACCTATTCTTGTAGTTCTACTTCCCATCTTATATAAAAGATGTAAAGATTGGAAAGTATGGGGGATAAGTATTATCGCTTTTTTCATTCCCTGGAGCATGACAATCTATCATGAGTTTAAGACGGGTTTTAGTATGACAAAAGCTTTACTCCATTTCTTTCTCACTCCAAGCCATACGTCTCTTATTGATCATTTTGTAAAAGGATATACAACAATGATGTTTCTTTTCCAGCAGGTTATTGGTATTGACCAATCAATATTAATTTTAATTACACTTGCTTCGATTTTTCTATTAATGAAATATTGGTTAAAGGATAGAAATAATGAAAAAGGTATTATGGTTCTTTTTATACTTCTAGTATTTCTTTTTTCATTTATCGCATATGCGTTCTATCCGGATATTGTATATATCCATTATGGGGAACAGTTATTTGCTCTTTTCCCTTTCCTTGTTGCGATTTTCATCTCCTTACTTATCCAGAAAAAAGAATTACTGATCGCAGGTATTTTTCTCTTTTTATCAGTTATCTATTTAAATTGGCTTTCATATTCTAAATATATAATCCAGGGGGATAAGTCATATTATTTTGAAAACAAGATCTGCAATACAATCAAAAATGAGAATAGTAATGCGGTCGTTGCCGTAGATCTTAATGGGGTTGAAAACCCGAACTTTTTATCGTATGTTTGTGATAACGAATATGGGATCTCTCTCTCATCTATCCAACCTGAAATTATTTACCATGTATCAACTGACTATATATCAACATATCATCTAAGCAGGGAATATAGATTTTTCCATTAAATATGAATTCTCAAAAGCGTTGCCCATGGGCAAATCTCAACCAATTAATGATGAACTACCATGATACAGAATGGGGTGTCCCAGTACATGATGATAGGAAACATTTTGAATTTTTTATTCTAGATGCAGCTCAAGCAGGTTTAAGCTGGAATACAATTCTACAACGAAGAAATGGATATCGGGAAGCATTTGCAGGTTATGATATTCAATCGGTCGCAAGCTTTTCTGAAGCTAAAATTCAAGAACTAATGCAACATGATACTATTATTAGAAATTCGATGAAGATTAATTCTGCCGTCGTAAATGCAAAGGGATTTTTAGAAATCCAAAAAGAATTCGGATCTTTTGATACATATGTATGGAGCTTTGTAGGAAAACAATCAAAAATCAATTCCTTTACTTCTCAAGATCAAATACCTGTATTAAGTCCTGAATCGCTAGCTTTAAGCAAGGACCTTAAAAAAAGAGGATTCAAATTTGTCGGTCCAGTAATTTGTTATGCATATATGCAAGCTGCCGGTTTAATTCAAGACCATCTCGTTTCATGTTTCCGTTATCTGGAGATTGCTTCCTAGGTGACGTATTTTCAAACATATATTATACTGTATATGCTATGAATATTGCGTTTGTTGATGTAGAAACAACTGGATACGATCCACATGATCATCGGGTTATTGAAATTGGGATTGTGACTTTAGATGAAGACGGAAGGGTTCAAAGATATGGGAAATTAGTGAATCCGGGAATTGAGGTGTCTTATATGATCACGAAGATAACCGGGATAACGAATGGAGATATTGAACATGCGGATTCGTTTCAACAAGTAGCACAAGATGTCTACGATCTTCTTGATGGACGGCTTTTTGTTGCCCATAATGTTGGTTTTGATTATTCATTTGTCAAAACTGAATTACAACGAACTGGATTCACACTAAAAACTCATACGTTATGTACGGTAAAATTATCTAAAAGATTGTATCCGCAATTTAGACAACATAAGCTGGATGCTTTAATTGAACGATATAACTTCTCATATACATCCAGACATCGGGCATTAGATGATGCAAATGTATTGTATCAATTTTACCGGCATCTTTTAGAAGATATTCCACCATCTCAAGTATCCAAGGCGATGCAATCTTTAATTACGTTGGATAATGCACGAAGATATGATGAATTGAGTGAAACGTGTAATACTACAAAAGAACTTCTTCAGAAGCAATTATCAATTGATGAAATTGCAAGGATTCGGAATCTAAGCAAAAGCACAATCATATCCCATATTGAAAAAATTAAAAGAAATGAAAAGCATTTTGATATTTCATATCTCCAACCACCTTCAGACTTGCTTGAAGGAGTCGCACATGCAAGAAAAATTGCAAGAGGAGTGCAAGAGATAAAGCAGGTGATGGGAGAGGCAATTTCATATGACATTATAAGGCTTTGCCTTTTGTTTCTCCGTTAAATATTCAGGAAATGGAAATCTTTTGTATTCTTCAAGTAATGGTTTTTTAAGCATTAAGCGAGATATTGCTTCCACCCTAATTTAGTACCTTGAATAGCAATATGTGGGGATGGTTCTTTCACAAGACCGGCCTAGGTAAGGATTGTATCTAATGAAAGAGTAAATCTCCCATTTTGGTCTGACGGATATATCCCACATTTTATCTGATGGCTATTTGCAATCGAATGCAGGTCAATTGTTCTGTATTCAAATGGCAAATCAAGTTGATATTCAGTCACGCATGCATTAGCTGCATCCTGTCAAAAGACATGTTATGCCCTGCCAATAGTTTATTGTTGCTCATACCGAGGCAAGAAATTCAGTAAATTTTTTCTTCCAAAATGAAACTTGTTTCAACATCAACAACTATCATAAAGGAGGATACAAATCGCATACTTTCTTGTCAAATTGTCCAGATATGCAGGAAAGAAAAAGGTATGGTAGTATAGTAGCAATAAATGAATAACATTGTACACAATAACTCTTTTTCATAAATTAATACTGAAATTTTACAGCTATATTTCATATATGCCGTCATTGTATGACAGTCGGGATATTTCCGTTCCTCTTTCGGCACTTCTTATCATTCTACTTATAATCGTTTCACTTAAACCAAAAACATATGAATTTTTGTCAGTTGATGCAACAGAACAGGTGAGAGGACTTGCTATACTTGCAATCATTGCCTCACATTATATGACACGGGTTTTTGTTCCTGGAACTACACACTATTATTGGATATTAAAAGATGCCGGAGGAACAGGTGTTGGAGCTTTTCTGCTCATTTCCGGTTTTGGTTTGATGTCATCATATATGAAAAAGGGTTTCCAGAAAGGACATTTGTTCAAACGGATAATGAGGATTCTTCTACCATATTGGATATTCGTATTTTTATGGATATTTCTTGATATGATACTTCTTCATATGACCCATACGCCTGTGCAGATTCTGGAAGCGCTTGGAGGAATTGTCATATTGGGAGATACAGCAAAAGATGTAAATACTGCCATGTGGTTTGTAACATATATTCTTTTCTTGTCAATATCTTTTTATGCAATATTTTCACTGAAGATAAAACAGTATTTGAAAATTCTTTTCATATTTGCTATCTCTGGTTCAGGCATGCTTATTAGTAAATATATTGCCGCAAGACATAATTACCAGGGACTTATCCAATGGGGAGATTATTCATTATATTTTCCTGTTGGTGTATTGACTGCATCGTATTATGATAAGTGGAAAATATTATTTCAAAACTTATCAAAAAACAAATCGATATTTCTTTATGGATTTTTGTTCCTACTGGCATTGCTTTATGGACAATACTGGTTTGTTTTTACCGTCATGTTATTATTCATTCCAGTTTGGTATTTAAGCGCAAAAGGAAAGATATCAAGATTCCTGATGTTTTTAGGGACAATTTCGTATGAATTGTATCTAGTCCATGTACCATTCATAGTTAAATATGATTTTCTGCTTTATCGCCAACCTCATTGGATATGGTTTTTTATCTTTTTAGGAATAATGATTCTTATTGCTTTTGTAGTACAGCAATTGATTAGTAAAAGACTCTATTCATTAATTTTCAATCAATGATATCCTGCCGGTTTGTCTATTGTATGAAAATAAGCCTGCATAAATTCCCATTGTAAGAGCAGTCTTTAATTGGATGATTGCATCCTGATGAGGGAAGTATGCATGAAGGTGCTTTAATACATCTGAAGTGTGGATAGTATGTTTCCCATCTTCTAATTGCTGCATGATGAATTGGATGAGTGAAACATTTGCGATAAGTTGTTTTTTCAAAATCTGTTTTTCTTCTTCTGTATTTCCATGCGCATATGCATCCCCTAACTCAGTTAGAAAAAGCCTATTTTCTTCAACTCCTCCAAGACCTAAGATATCCATCATTTCAATTAATGGTAAAAGATCATCGAGTGATATGTTGGTATTTAACTCACGAATTGATTCTTTTCCACCTTGAAGCATTAGCTTTTTTATATATGCTTTCAATTTGCTTATCCCGATTTGTGGCAATACTTGATAGGGTGATTCTTCAAGTGTAATTGGAATATGGTTTCCATCATGAAGAATCGTTTGTGGATTCTTTTTGGGATTGGTCATGATCTGGTAAATTGAGTCAACAAGTTCTGTATGGTCAGAGCCTTTTTGCATTCTTGTTTCAACCGGAAGACCTTCTAATTCAACCCGTATTTCACCAGGATTTGAAGATAGGATACATACTTTATCTGCCATAGAGACAGCCTCATCGATATTATGTGTCACCATAATGATTGTTTTTGTCGGAATTTTTTTCTCAAGCCATAAGGTAAGAAGTTCATGTCGGAGGTTTTCTGCAGTTAACACATCAAGAGCTGAGAATGGTTCATCCATCATGAGGATGGTTGGTTGTACGACTAATGCTCGTGCAAATCCAACACGCTGTTTCATGCCTCCTGAAATCTCACGGGGAAAAGCATCATCAAATCCTTTCAGTCCAATGGCATGTATAGCATCAGTAATCCGCTTTTCTTTTTCTTCTTCTGATATTGTCGAATGTAATAATCCAAGTGCTACATTCTTCCTTACTGTAAGCCAAGGATAGAGGGCAAAGTTTTGAAAAACTATGGATACTTCATTGTTTATCCCTTGTAATTCTTTTTCATGCATATATACATGTCCTTCTGTCGGTGGAATGAGTCCAGAGAGAACCCGCAGGAAAGTAGATTTTCCGCTTCCTGAAGGGCCAAGTATTGCGACAAATTCACCTTCATGTACTGACATGCTCATGTCTTTGAGAATTGTTTTTTTTTCATTTCCATCTCCGAAAACTTTCCACACATGTTCGCTTCGAAGAAGTAGATTTTGGTTTTTGTTATTTGTCATTAGTCTATATGATATCTGTTTTCAGCCATATGGTAAATCCTTTGCCATCCAAACCGATTAATGCAAAATACTATAAAAGCCATAGTAATGGTGCTAACAAGGAGTAAATGGAAGTTACCTGAATTTGCAGCCTGAGCAATTGTCCCTCCTAAACCAACTGTTTCATGTACCTTTCCGGCAAATGAAACATATTCAGATATGATGCTTGCATTCCAAGCTCCTCCTGTTGCAGTAATCATACCTGTCACAAGATAGGGGAATATGGCAGGGAGGATGAGGATCTTCCATTTTTTCCATCCCGTAATATGATATATTTGGCTTGCTTCTTTTAAGTCATTTGGAATAGCCATCGCTCCTGCTATTACGTTAAATAATACATACCATTGTGTCCCAAGAAGCATAAGGACAATAGCAGCGATTGTCAGTCCGCTTGGGATAACAAGAAGCGTAAGCAGTAGAGCCGGAAACAATGCTGTTGCCGGTATAGATGCAGCCATTTGAACTAGTGGCTGCATTTTTTTTGCAAGTTTTGGGTTCATACCAATTGCTACACCGAGTGGTACAGTCCATAAGACAGATATGCATAATGCTGCTAGAGTTCTGCCAAAAGTTGCAAAACTACCTTCAATTACCATTTTCCATTCATATCCATGCAACCGCAGAACGCTTTGAGAACCTACGATTATTCCAATGATAAAAATGAAAGAACAGATTACAGCAATAACAATCCCTGTTATCCTACGTGGTTCTTCGTTCTCTCGAACAATTACTTTATTAGCTGATTTTGTTATATTGCTAGCAAAAGTATCAATTCCCTTTATACATGGAGTCAATATATATTTTGTTAAGAACCTCACGATTTCAGATGTCTTTAAGACGTGAAGTACCCATGAATATGGATGGCCATCAGATTCATCCAGTTCTATCTTGAATCGAGATCCCCACGCCACAAGTGGTCTCCATAAAAGCTGGTCAAGCAGAATGATAATACAAACCAGTGTTCCTAGTCCTGCAAAAAGTGCTGTAATATTGCCCTTTTGAGCTGCTTCCTGCAAGTATGATCCGAGTCCTGGTAATTGAAAACTCCTGTTTCCTAAGGTAAATTGCTCAGATGCCATCAAAAAAAACCATCCTCCAGCCCAACTCATCATGGAATTCCAAATGATTGATATCATGCCTGCAGGAATTTCAAGTCTGGTAAACCTTTGCCAGAATCCTAAATGAGCAATATCTGCAACTTCTTTTAAATCTTGTGGAATAGTAATTAGGGTTTGGTAGAAACCGAACGTAATATTCCATGCTTGGGATGTAAAGATTAAAAGTACTGCAGCTATCTCTAGACCAATATTGCTATGAGGAAATATAGCAACTAGACTGATGACCAATCCTGGCATGAAAGAAAGGATAGGGATACTTTGCAATACATCAAGCACTGCAATCATGATACTTTGGGTATGTCTGTTATGGATTGCAATTCGTGCATAGCATAATGAAAATATAAGCGAGAGGATATATGCAATAGTCATCCTTCCTGTTGAGAGTAAAGCGTAATGAAAAAGTGATGTGTATGAAAGGTCAATGGAAAAATGCTGGTTAATAGGGGATCGGAGTTGGAATGATACAGTAAAAAGAAAATACAGTAAAAAAACAATGCCGCTTAGGATAATCCCATCGGCAATAATGCTGCGTCTTGGTTCTACATTCGTCTTATTATATCCTTTTGCTGTATATGCATGGGCCATAAGAATATAATACACGGAAAAATATGATTGTGTAAACAATACTGTTGCCAACATTATCTGATTCCCCATATAATGGCTGCATCATGATTAAGTTATCAAAAAAAACAAAAATCTCTTTCGGATGCCTGGGTATGGTATTCCTTGCTTGTGGGATAATAGGATTCATATCAATTACTAATACATCAGCAATTGCTACATTTACTGATAATGTCCTGCGTCCGGTTCTAGGTGCAGATAGAGTGGTGAGGTTGGAACATTTTGTATTCAACTTTACTGATAAGGTAAACCAAGTGAAATACAGTGTGCAAAAACCAACTGCTCCACAATTTAATAATTTGCAACCATTGATGTATGGTCCACCAGTTCCGAAAGTTCATGTACTATCACTTGACCCAATAGTATCTCTTCAATATTTTTCCAGATTACCAAATGAAGGAGTATGGCAACAGGTTGATTTACCTTTATTTCCTGGTAAACTTGTTGCGGCCAGCACTTTTATAAGACCTGATCCAGACAGATCTTATGCGATTGTAGATGTATTAAAACTGGATATGACAAAGCTTCATATCAATATGGTTGCTGGAACACAATTCCCTGGAGGACCGATAGGGAATAAAGGATCTGGAGTTGTCCCGCAATCAATTCAAGATGCAAACACGTTAGTAGCAGCATTCAGTGGAGGATTCCAATATGCTGATGGGCATTATGGGATGATTGTAGGAAACAAGGTGTATGTGCCTCTTAAAAAAGACACAGCAACATTTGTAGTTCATGCAAATAACAAAGTTGAAATTGTAAACTATACTGGTCAAGATCTTGGAAACGATGTTATTGCGCTGAGACAAAATTGCCCCATTCTTGTGGATAATGGAGTGATAACGGCGTTTACCAATTTGGGAGAGGAGACCTGGGGATGGACAGATAACCAGGCAAATACCTACACCATTCGTACAGGAATTGGAATAACAAAAGATGGCGATCTTTTGTTTGCTGTTGGAAGATCATTAGTTCCAAAAACATTAGGTATTGCATTAAAGGAAGCAGGTGCGGTTAATGCAATGCAGCTTGACATTAACCCGTCTTGGCCACGATTTGTACTATTCACTCCACTTGGAAATGGTAAATATACATATAAATCTTATGATAAAGCTCTTGTAAATGGAGGATATGCCTATCTTCATGGATGGAACAAAGATTTTATGTATTTGTATAAATAGAAATTAAGAGGGTTCAGGATCTGAAAAATCTTGGTCTAATGTACTTGGCTCGCTTTCGTCTAATGTCATGTATGGCTCCAGTGATGCATAAAGTGAGAATCCTTCAGGATCATCTGTTGTCGTATATCCCTCTTCTTCAAATATCGGCATTGGATTTAAACTATATGCATCCGGGTCATTTTTTTGAAAACTTAAATCTGTATTTCTTGCAGTATCGATGATCCCATTTCGAATATCTGGATTTGGATGGAGAGTAGGTAATATCATCTCTGCCTCATATGTTTCTTCATATATATTCCCGTTTATAAATATTGCGGGGATATAGGTAACATTACTTCGTGCAGCCCCATTCATGTTTGTCTTTATTCTGTTCTTTACCTCTTCTGACTTTTGATTTGTGGCAAATTGTGCAATATCAAGGTGCAATTCCTTTGCATAATCCATAAAAGGCTTCCAATTTCCCTGATCAATAAATAGAAGGTCAATATATTCAAAATACTTTCCTTGTATAGCTGCAGCCTCTGCCGCAAATAGTGCTTGAGGATCTTTTGATGCTTGAACAGGCCGAAGGATAAAAGTTGTGGATTCTCCATACTCATTCATGATTTTTTGAATCTCGTTATATGCTATTTTGCAATTTCTGGAATGATAATCAAGGAAAAGCACAATTGTTGCATCAGCACTTATTGGCCCTTCGATATGATCATAATCTGTAACATCCATGTGAAGATCTGCCATATGCTTTTCATTATTATCTATAACTATATGCAAATAATTCTCTTATCGCAGTTGGAATCCTTACTGATTTAGTCTGAGAAATAACTAGAATATGAATTAATAACTTTTTCACAATGAAGTTCGGATGGAAAGCAGGTCCTGAACAATTTGATCCCCAGTATCTTCTAGATTGCTCAATCGAGGCAGAAAGAGCAGGGTTTGATTTCATCGATTCAAGCGACCATTTTCATCCTTGGAGCGAAGAAGGTAATGGGTCGTTTGTTTGGACTTGGTTTGGCGCAGTTGCTGCAAAAACGAAAACGATTGAAATGGGTCCATGTGTAACTTCTCCCATTATCCGCTATCATCCAGCAATAATTGCTCAAGCTGCAGTTACAGTTGCGCTTCTTTCTAATAACCGGTTCTACTTAGGGATTGGAACGGGTGAGGCATTAAATGAATATTCATCAACTGGAATATGGCCTGGGTATGTACAAAGGCAATCTATGATGGGTGAGGCCATCATGATTATGAAGTCATTATGGACAGGAGATGAGGTAACTTTTGAAGGAGATTATTACAACCTCAAAAAAGCTAAACTTTATACTCTTCCATCACAATCTATTCCTCTTTACATTTCCTCTTTAGATCCAGGGAGCTCATACTTTGCCGGTAACCATGGTGATGGCCTTATCACAGTCGGTGGTAAAAATCCAACTATTTATACACAGATAATGAAAGAATTTAAATCAGGTGCAAAAGATAATGGGAAAAATACATCTACCATGCCACACCTTATTGAATTAGGTGTAGAATATACGGATCATCCAGATGAAGTACTTCAAACGAGAAAAAAGTATTGGGCAGGCACTCTCATACCTGCTCTTTTTAACCAAAACATCTATACTCCGGCAATGTCGGCAAAAAATGGTGAGCCTGTAGGATCGGACACAATGAAAAAATCTTATTGTATTTCTGATAATCCAGAAGACTTTGTATTATATGTAATACAATACAATAAGATTGGCTTTACCCATCTTATCTTTCATTCTGCGCAAATGGATCAAATCGGTTTTATACAAAAGTTTGGTCATGATATATTACCGAAGCTTCGGGTACTTTAAGATTCATGCTTTCCCATTTCACTATTTACCATAATCTTGAGATTTTGGTCTAAAAATTGTGCCATGTCTTCTTCATCACGTAATATCTGTTCGCATGCCTGTACTGTTTGCTCATCTCCCATATTCGTAGCAGCGACAATAAGCGCTTTGTATGAAACAATCTCGAAACTTTCCGAAGTATAATCTGATAAGACGTTCTTTACTAATTCATCATCTGATGTTCTTGTTAAGGTATATTGAATTCCGCTGGAAACTTTTCCAATAGTAGCCTTTATGGTTGATGGATTCTTGTCATATCGCTCAAGACAACATGCAATAATTTGCATATGGTTTTTGGTTTCATCAATATGTCTTTCTATACGCTTTTTTAATGGATTATCCTCTTTTATATCACTTGCATGATTTTCAAGTATCGGAATAAGAGACATCTCCATTGCATAGGCATCATTTAGCCAAGCAATAATTTTATCTTTATCAGTATCCATAAAAGTATAGATAATATATGGGAATAATGATAAATAAATCATCCTACTTTTTCAGTAATTAAAACATCAATTATTGATAGCTTCCGCTGCTTTACTTTAGCCTCACGATCTATACCAAAAATACAAACATGTTCAATGATAAAATCAATATATACTTTTGCATAGGCGTCCATGAGAAGGTCAAGATTTTTTTTGAATTCTTTTTGCACTTCATATCCTTTAATCCTCCCGACTGTAATATGCGGATGAAATTCCTTCTTATTATTTTCAGGTGCGAGATTTGTTAATCTTTGGGAAATTGTTTGCCTAAAATTATGGAGCATGTCTTGTGTTAACACATCGATATAAATGACACGAGGATTTCGTTTGTTAAAATAACCCATCCCGGTTGCCTGTAAAGAATTTTTTCTTAAAAGTGTAATATGCCTTTTGACAATGGATTTCGTATGGCGAAGGATATCTTCACTTTGTTTGCCCATATAATACAAGGTAATATGGGAAGTGTGGAAATCGACTACCGAAATCTTATCAGAGATATTTCGGGTTATATCGGAAATATATGTCAGCTTATTATAATATATAGTTGGAATTGGAATACCAATGAAACAAGAATCATAATATTTCATATCATAATTATACTCTCAAGAAATTTTGGAAACTATGAGAAAGGTAACTATTGAAAATGAAAAAAGGGGACTTCCCCCTTTTCATTCAATTCCTACTCCCAAACGCTACTACTCTTCTTATGCATTGAAGAGTTCATTGTAGCGCTTTGTATTTAAACCAAGATAGCCACCTTCATGTAGCAGTTTATTCACTCTCTTTCTATCGAGTTTCAATCCTTTTGCAATCTTGATAATTGTATCACGGGTAGGAATCACTTTGTTTGATTCTATACGTGATAATGTAGATGGATTTTCCCATCCGACTTCTAAAGTGAGATCTATCTGGCTGAGATGCCGACCTGAAAGGTCGACTTCATGAGTACGGTAGTACCGTATTAACTGTCCAATGTTTTCCATATAAGGTATACATAATATATTGATAGAATCTATCGCCATATTTATAACCTAGAACATTGATGGACTTAAAAGTATCTAACATATGAGTGTTAGACGGAGCAGTTCAGTGTTTGAAGGTCGTAATTGTATAATTATCACCTCCCTTACTGTTTGATTTTTTAAGACCCACATTATACTCCTTTTAATGCAAATGATCAATATTATATATTATGGGGTTTGCTATCCTTGGCAATGCCATGCTTAGAAATGTCATTTTTACATTTTTTTTCTATACTCCTGAGGTAATATTAAAGGAGGTGATATAAATGGAAACATATGCTACAAATTACAATCCTACAGATACTCAGGTAGAGAATGTTATCCCAACTGGTTATCCTCAACGAATCCTTATTCCTGTGGATCGAGTACAATATGCACAGGAAGAATGGTACAATAGCCATTTAAATGATGAAGAAGATGAAGAGGATGATGGCCAAACTTATACATACGATCACGATGAGGCTTGGCTTTACCAAAGAGACGGCTGGTATACTGGAGGCAGATATGACGACGATGACGAGGCATGGAACCACCATCTTCATGGTAATGGACGAGATAAGTAAGTAATTTTTCAGTAAGCAGTTTTTCTGCTTACTGATATCCCAGGGGAATTTTCAACTTTAAGTAAATTAGTTTTTTAATAATAGAGCAGATTTTTGTTTTAAAGGAGCAAATATGATTTCACCTGCATTATCTTTTAAATTAAGATGATATATCCAAAGGGTAATGGTGTCTCCATTCCTAACTCCTCGCCAATTTTGAAGGGCAGGAGGATGGAGAAGTAATTCCATAATTTCCTTTCCGGTCATATTTTGATAATTTCCTTGCAGTGCTAAGTTGAGATAATAATATCTGGCAAAGGTTGAATGAAATGGAATATGGGTAAATATATCAATATTATCCAGTTCATTATCAGGGTGAAGAAAATGGTTTGTCGTTATAATATATTTTTGTGATTCTCTGACATGGATTGGTAATCCAACTCGTTTTTCTACAACAGCAAAATGACCGCTTCTATCAGCAAGTGTGAAAAGTTTTGGATCAGGTGTTGGAATCTTTTCAATAAGTGAGATAGCCTCAGCTGTTGAAGACGCTTTTTCAGCAATAAGTTGAACGATATGTGGCGTACTGATTCCAATTGATCTGTTCTCTCCAGGTGCACCATTAATACAGACGTATAATCCTTTATCATTCCAAGCATCATCAAAAACCATTTCAAATTTAGAAATATCAGTTTTCATTCCGAATTCCCAAGTCCCCATATCTGAAATCCCGGTTATATCATGTCCACTTCCATCTGTATAGGAAAGCCGAATTATCGCGCTATAATTTTCAGAAGCCTCCATCCAGTCATAATTTCTACCAATAAAAATTCCTTCATTTGATTGTAATGCAATACATGAGCATGAATGAGTTCCAGGCAATTCCAAATAGCCAGCAAGGTAAGAGAGAAGTGTTCTATCAACATCTGAACCAAGTCCCTTTGCAACTCCTTTAAGAAAGTCAATATATTCAGGGAAAAATTGTTCATATAATGCTTTTTGTTGAGGGAAATATACAATAGTATGGGCAGGAACTATAAGTTCACGTTTTCCCCATGAACGATACAGTTCACCGATTTGTTCACCTATTTCTTGGTGGGTTCCTGAAAAGGAGTATTTTCTTGTAGCCATCATATTTCTGATTATACCAAAAAGAAATTCATATGAACATTGCAGAGTTTGTGGTATAATTATGGTAATAGAGATCACAACTGATCTTTAGAAGAAGAGATATACTATCTATATATAATATTGAAAATATGGGACTAACAGCTAAACGCACTATACTTATCGTTCTTGCAGCAATTTTAATCCTTGTGGTTCTTGGTGTACTTATTGTTTTTGCCATTAATCAGACATATAACAGCAATAATGGAAAAAAGACTACGACCACTGTTACAACAACGCAAACTGGAACTTTTCAAGTATCAAGCATTGATATGGCTGTGAATCCAACATCCATTGATGGATTAGCATGTGGAACAAATACAACCATTACTTATACCGCAACCTTCCATGTTACATCACATACACAAAACCAAACTGTTGCATTTACCTACACAACAAATAATGGTAGAAGTTCACAACCTGCTACACTTACTTTTACCCCAAGCGAAACAACAAAAACATATTCATTTACGTGGGCGGGAAGTTTATCCTCAGATAATGTAAATCCAGGTAATGGAGGAGTACAAGTTAGCAGCCCCAATAATCTTACCTCGTCTATGGTAAAACCAACCGGAACTTGTACACAAGAAGCTTTTAAGGTAACATCGATTGATTTAACTGTAGCACCTCAAAGTATTGCAACGCTTAGCTGTAATACTTCCCAAACATTTACCTACACAGCAACTTTTCATATTGCGCCAAATACCCAGGGAGGAACAATTAATTTCTCTTGGACAGTAAATAATGGAAGATCTAGTACTGCTGCAAGTGTTATAGTTAATCCAGGTGAAATTTCAAAAACGTATACATTCTCAACAACCGGATCATTAACACCTGATCATACTTTCCCGGGTATGGCACAAATAATGACAACGAGTCCAAATACAATAGCATCTGACCAGGTTCAACCAACTGGAATTTGTAAATAACTAGGAACTGTATCCTATCTGTTGTGCGAGTAGATTTTTCATACGAAGTAAACTAATCTGGTGCTTTATTGCATACTCTTTTTGAATATCAGACATATGCGACTGGGCTATTTGGTGTTGATATAATGCTAAGATATTTATGACTTCCATGATTTGTCTCCAGTCATTGTGTGCTGCATTATTGAGAGCTTCATCATAAGACCCTGAATTTGAAGATGTTTGACGGGTAGTTAATTCAAGATCACGCTCGGCACGTACAAGCCGATAAGCATCATACCGAATTTCTGCGGCTCCTGGTACATAAAGATCTGTATATTTGTCACGGATAGAAACGATAAATTCAGTAGCATCCCCCCCCATTAGATGAAGAAATGCTTGTTGTTCATTTAGGTTATTATATCTTTCTTTATATTCATTGCCATCCATATCATTTATTATATAGCGACCTTTGCTTTCTGTTTGTAATTTTTTGTTATAATTGTGCTATCATATGATCAATTAACAATATATGAAAATTATAAGCTGGAATATAAATGGAATAAGGGCAGCATACAAGAAGGGATTCGAATCATCAGTTTCGGCTATCAATCCTGATATTCTGTGTTTACAAGAGGTCCGTTGTAGCGAAGAAGATTTAGAACATTTGCAACCTGTGCAGGGATATCAGAAAGTATATAACCATGCACAAAAGAAAGGATATTCAGGAGTATCCATCTATTCCAAGCAAAAACCCAAAAGCGTTGAACCAATTGTCTTAACCCAACAGTTCGCGGATGAGGGAAGGAGCCTTCTTGCAGATTTTGGTGATTTCCACCTCCTAGCTTTGTATATCCCCAATGGCGGAA
Organism: Patescibacteria group bacterium; assembly: GCA_025450075.1. GTDB lineage: Bacteria > Patescibacteriota > Dojkabacteria > JAKAPS01 > JAKAPS01 > JANWIC01. The sequence continues at coordinate 32,264 of JANWIC010000018.1, forward strand.
GGAATAAAGAAAATATGGAATACAAACTTAATGTATATGAAAAACTCATAACATATCTTGCAAAGCATAAAGATAAAAACATAATCCTTGCAGGTGATTTTAATATTGCTCATGAAGCAATTGACCTTGCCAGACCAAAAGAGAATGAAAACGGTACAATGTTTACTTCTCAAGAGCGGGAACAAATATCACGCTTGTTGTCTCTTGATTATATTGATACGTATCGAATACTTCATGAAGATAGTGTCCAGTATAGCTGGTGGGCAAATTGGGCAAATTCTAGAGCTCGTAATATCGGATGGAGAATTGATTATATATTCTTACCAGAGAAACTAAAGCAAAATCTATCCCAATCCTTTATTCTCGATACAATATTTGGATCAGACCATTGTCCTGTAGGAATAGAATTAACATAATGGAAAAAGAATTAGATTCAAAAGAACTGGAACAACTTTATAAAGCAATTTTAAAGCTTAAGACTGTTGGCGAATGTAAAAAGTTCTTCCGGGACTTATGTACTTTTACAGAATTGAAAGCAATGGCAGAAAGATTTGAAGTTGTTCAATTGATTGAAGAGAATACTCCATATAGAGAAATTGCGAAAAGAACTGGATCAAGTACTGCCACCATTACACGTGTAGCTCACTGGTTGCATCATGGCATGGGAGGATACAAGCTGATATTAAATAGGATGAAAAAGAAATAAATAAAACTGCAAATAATTCTTCTGTACTAACAAACCCCCTTAAATACTGTTTTTTTGATTTTTACACAAAAAAGATTTATTGAGCCATATCTTGAATTTACTAAATCCTTTGAATTCATATTTTATGTCATCACCTGTGAGGGTAGATATCCAAATTCCCATCAAGTTTCTCAAGAAAGATATACAAAGATGAAATAAATATGGGAGAGATATTAAAACTTCCCATAAGTAGTCTGTGCGGTATCTTTATCGTATAATAATGAAGTTTAAAATTACTAAATGAGTTTAAAAGCTTCTAATTACGAAAAAGAAATAGCAAAAGCTTTAGAACATGTTCTAGATAGGGAAAGCCATTCATATAACCATCTTCAAACTGTACTTCAATTTGCAAAACAACTAGGAGAAAAATATGGTGCTGATATGGATATATTGACAGCATCTGTATTGCTGAATGATTTGGGAAGAAATGATAAAACTATCCGTGATGAGGATAGTGCAAAAGAATCAGCAGTACGGGCGGAAGTACTTTTAAAACAAATACATTTCCCTTTAAAGAAAGCAAAGAAAGTACTTACCAATATTGAACAGCATGATCAACATTCTGTTGAACCGACATATATTGAAGGAAAGATTTTAAAAGATGCAGATTTTCTTGCAGGATTTGGTGCTTTAGGAATAGTTCGTGCAGCAATTTTGACTGGGGAAACAAAAGGAAGTATGAATGAATTTCTAGAAAGAATTGGAAAGAAAATGCCATTGAGAATTCAATCGTTAATATTTCCTGAAAGCAGGCTTTATGCAACTAAAGAGTTCGTATTCGTTAAATTGTTCTATGATAGATTAACAAATTTTGATATGCAGCTTCCTCAAAAAGGTGAAGAATATATCGTTATTGAAGGAATTGATGGTGCAGGAAAATCAACTCAAGTAGATCTTCTCAAAGAGCACTTTACAAAAAAAGGAAAAGAGGTGATAACGGTTCATGAACCCTCATCATTTTTTGATGAAAAGCGGGATTATTTTAAGCAGCATAAGTTAGATGAGGATAATGTTACGAAAACATTATTGTATTTGCTGGATCGATATGTAAATTTCAGACCTATAATCTCTTCTTCTTTAAAAGAGGGAAAAATTGTTGTTGCTGATAGAAGCTTTATCAGTACAATAGTGTATCAAGGAGAAGAAGGTTGGCTTACCCCAGCAAATATTGCATATCTTCATACACTTGTCATCCAGCCAACAAAGATGATTATTCTTGATCTTGATCCAAATGTAGGATATGAAAGAGTTATGTCACGGTATAAAGAGAGTCAAAAGAAAATCAGCGAATATGAGACAATAGAAAAATTGTCAGAATGTGCTAGAAAACTGAAAGAATTAGTAACTATATTCCCATATGTCAAAATCATTGATGTAAATGGCCTTACACCGATGCAAGTGCATAAAGAAGTATTACAAGCAATAGAGAATTAAATATACAACTCCCCCTTTTATAGTATTGAATCAGCTTACATCATCGTTGTTTGCACGCATCAATATGATTTGTTGCATAAACTTCTGCTTTATTTTATCAAATGGTACTTTGGCATTAAAACCACCTGCATTAAAATGTCCTCCACCTTTAGGTTCCATCGCTCGAGCCAACTTGCCTATATCAATTCTATTCTCGAAATTATTTCCTCGCATTCTACATAATACCATCCCATCTTCTTTGACCATAAATAATGCACTTAAAGAATATCCTTTATATGAACGTGCGATATTAAATTGATAACATTCATTAAATTCCCATACTTTTTCAGGTTCTATTCCATTTTCTTTAAGCTTATCATAATGGAGGGTAAGTATCATTAAAGAAAGCTTTGGATAAAATTCAATCTTTGGTAATACATAGGATAAATATGCATTATACTCCACAGGTTTTTGGAAAGTTGAGATATGAACCAGGAAATCTAAATCAGCGCCTGCATGCAAAAGTTCACCTGCAATGAAAAATGTATCAGGGGTACAATGCCACGTAAAATTTCCTGTATCATCAATAATTCCGGCAAGAAGTAACGTTGACTCATCTTTGTTTAGATCATAGGTTGCATAGGAAGTTTCATTTTCTCCAACTGGTTTTACAAAGTATTTGAATACCAATTCGCTGGTTGAGGATGCATTCGGATCTAATATAGCATATGTCTCGTATGAGGTTCTCGTTTCATGATGGTCAATACAAAGGATGGTCGTATTTTGGGGGAAATAGAATGTTTCTCGATATTTTATTCCTACAATTTGGTAGGGACCGGCTGCATCGAGAGTAACAACAAGATCGTATAACGAAAAATCAAGAAGTGCCGGTTCAGTCACTTCTAGTTCCTGAATATAGGGTAATTGCATATCCTTGCTTCCAGGTTCTTCACTTTGCACAAGACGAACTTGCTTACCTATTTTTTCCAGTATATGTTTCATTAAAATTCCTGAAGCAATTGAATCAGCATCTGAATGTGAAGGAAGCACTAAAATATTCTTGCTTTCGGTAATAGCTTGTGAAATTCTTTGATCCATTAGTTGAGATATATAGCAGGTATTGTACTTCTTTTCTCTTCAAAATGTAAACTAATGGAAAAGATAGATTGTGAAATCTTTCGGATTATACTGTTGTTTGAAGATAAGTTTCGGAGTAAGTGTCCAGCAGAAATCAAGGAATTTGCGTGAACTGGCATAATATATCTTTGATTCATTATCATTTCCTACATTTGGATAATATCCTGACATATTAAAAACTGCACAATAGGTAGATTTATCGTACATACATGAGATTGCTTTTTGTCTAAATTTTATTACATCCTCCCTTTTTGCATTCAAAGCACCACAACATAAGGTTATATCAAATAGCTGGTCAAGGGGTGAGGCAAAATAGTCGAGGTATTGAAAATCGAATTCGGGATATCTTTTCTTTGCTTCATCAATAAATGGCTCATACTTATCTACTCCTAAATAATTGAAGTTTTCACTTCTTGAAACTAAATGTGGGATAAGGTCTCCAAACCCACACCCGATATCGATTATATTTTTATCATGAAGATCAAGGTCATTAATCAATTGGGTCATACGATTTGCCTGAGAATGATAAGAAATCCATTGGAGAGACTGGAGTCCTGTACCGTATTTATTGTATGATTTTGAGTAAGACATATATGTATTCTAGAACTTCAGCCTGAATAATTCAGTAATAATTTTAAGATCACATCAATTATTTATGCTATAATATTTTAATTGGTGTGATTTATTATGTCAGAAACAGATAATCCAGAAAACATGGAACCAAGAGGTTTGGTTATTCTGGATGAAAATGATACCTGTATTACAAATGATACCTCCTCATTTTTTAAGCTCTATCATGGAGGAAGATCAGAAAATTTCGCCCGTGATATAGATAATACAAATGTTAATCGAGATATGATAATTCGGATGCATCACAAACCATTGATAAAGGATATTATTGTACGGATAATCTACTATCAGCAGAAATATATTCCCGTGCTCGTACAAATGGTTCTCGACCAGTTGTTGTTACTATAATACCTTATCAAACGAGGATGCATGATTTCAGGACGGCAGATGGAACGTCAAATACAATTGTTTTGATTGATTTTATTCAGGATTGGCAGAAATATTTAAAAATTGGATGGAAACTGGTAGTGAGTAAGTATTTAAAGAAATTGAACCACATTTAGCAATCTACTTCAGAGAGTTTCTTGAGGAATATGAATCTTTCCTTGACAGAGTAGTTCAAAACAACAATCAACATGCAAATTTAAGGCAAATGCTTGCCACTGGTCCGATTCCAGGATTTAATCATTATACTTATCCAAATCCAATTTGGATGCATGTCTTTACAAAATCTATGAGTGAGAAAGGATTTGATGGAGCTATATTTATTGAAATGACCGAAGGAGAAACAATTATTCCGCTTAATTCCCTAATACTATATAATTTAGATAAAATTGGTTCAGAAGAAGGTTGGAGAAAGATCAAATAAATGAAAGAATTTAACTTTGGATACTATACCATCTGTTTCTAATGAATTAAATATTGTCAAATCAAGAAAAGCTAATTATTTTATGGACAATAAGAAAGAAGTTTTAGAAAAAGTAAAAACTCTTTTACAGCTTTTTCGTAATGGAGAAATTAAGACCCTTGCAGTCCATGAAGTCCATCCTGATTTAAGTATGGGAAGTAGAGATAATTATTTATACTTTACTCTTCCTGTTTGCATAAATTTCCAAAGAAGTTCACCTACTATGTGGAAATCTGCATTAGCTACTTATGAAGATTCTCAGACAAACTATTTATTTTATCCTGAAAAGACTATTGGTGTATCACGAGAACAAATTCAAAAGGATTTGATGAAACACAAACTCGCTTTGCAGTTGAATAAGCATACAGATATTTGGAGGACAATATCAAAAACACTTCATGATCTTTTTCATGATGATCCCCGTGAGATTATTGCTTTGGCTGAAAATGACGTTGTAAAACTTCTATATATCCTACAGATTTCACATAAAAAGTACTTTCCATTTCTATCGGGACCGAAACTATCAAATTACTGGCCATTTATTTTGTCAGAATATTCTGATATCCAATTAATAAACCCATATGAAATATCCATTATCCCTGATACACATGTCATTAAAAGCACAATTCAACTTGGTCTTGCAGAAAAAGATGTAACTTCACTTGAAGTGGTAAAAATATGGAAAGAGTTATTACAGGGTAGCGGCATCAGTCCAGTTGAGGTGCATCCCGTATTATGGAATTGGAGCAGGGATAATTTTAATCCATCGGTGTAATTTATTCCAATTAAAATGGAAATAATCTATATAATTGCAATTTATACGTTAATTCTTATAGCTATTGCTGGGGTTGCGAGCGCAATTTCTAAAATATTTAGCAATTATCTTATGAAATTTGTGAGGAAAAACGAATTGATGTCTCGAGCAGAAAGAGATTTGTATTTTGCCTTGGATAAAGCTCTAGGAAGAAGGTATATCATAAGTAGTAAAGTGCGAGTAGGAGATATTATTGA
>JANWIC010000019.1 GCA_025450075.1 Patescibacteria group bacterium
TATCGCAAAGAATTTGAAAAAGCATATATAATATTACTTTACTTCCCGCATCAACAAATACTTCAGATGGGTCGTATGCAATGTTATTGTCTTTTCGAAATTTTGTACAAATTGCTGATCGAAGTTCTGGATATCCTCCTGTCTGAGTATAATGAGTGTATCCATCACGAATTGCTCTAATTGCAGCATTTTGAATGTTTTTGGGAGTATTAAAATCCGGTTCTCCGATTCCGAGATTAATAATGGGGACTCCTTGGGATTGTAACTGCTTCACTTTACTATTGAGTCCAACGGTCGGTGATGGGACTAATTGTTGAATCCTTTTTGAAAGCATATAGCAGTATTATATCCATGAGATGGCGATATGTCCACATCTATGCTTTCCATTCCTGGATAATTATTGTACACTAGTATCATCTATCATAAGCTGCCCATGGCTACTGTTGTTGATATCCTTTTACGGGATCAAAAAATTACAGAAGATCAACTTGCTAAACTAAAGTACGAATCGCTTCAGTCTGGAAACCCAATTGAAAATCTCATTCTTTCAGATCATATCGTTTCTGATGAGGATTTAACCAAGGCACGAAGTGAAGCGTATAACATTCCTTTTATTGATTTAAATGATGTAGAACTTACGAGAAATGCACTGAATGCTATCGATGAGAGTACGGCAAAAAGCCATCAAGTCCTTATCATGAGTGCCGATGATACAAGTGCAAAGGCTGCAATGGCTGATCCGCTCGATATCCAATCAATACGCTACCTGGAACAAAAAATTGGAAAACGTATTATCCCCTACTTTGCAGTCAAAGATCAGCTTCACTATTTCCTAGAAAGCAAGTATGGACAGCAAATCGAAAGCCAAGTCGTTCAGGAATTGGAACAGGCTGAGGAAAATGAAGTAAATGTGCAGGATACCCATGTCGATGATATAAGTAAAGTTGCAAACTCTCTAAAAAATGCTCCTGTTGTTAAAATTATTAATACAGTTCTTGATTTCGGTGTAAAATCGAAAGCTTCTGATATTCATATCGAACCGCTTAAAGACCGGTTAAGATTCAGATATAGAATAAATGGAATTTTGGTAGAAGAATTAAGTATTCCTATGTCATTTGCGCCATCTGTGGTTTCACGTATCAAGATTATGTCTAAACTTAAAATTGATGAGAAGCGTATTCCACAAGACGGTCGATTTGCACTGAAAGTAGAAAATACTGAAGTTGATGTTCGTGTATCTACTCTTCCGACAAATTATGGAGAAAAAGTTGTCATGAGGTTGTTGAAAAAAACTGGAGGAATACCAAAACTTGAAGAAAGCGGATTACGTGGAATGGCATATAAAGTGTATATGGATTCTTTGAAAGATACCTCCGGTATCATTCTTATCACCGGTCCTACGGGATCTGGAAAAACACAAACTCTTGCAAGCTCACTTTCACTTGTAAATAGTGCTACGGTAAATATTGTAACACTGGAAGATCCTATTGAAATTGTCATTGATGGTATTAATCAGGTACAAGTTAACAATGAAGCCGGATTAACATTCGCTTCAGGACTTCGATCCTTCTTGCGACAAGATCCAAACATTATTATGGTAGGAGAAATTCGAGATGAAGAAACAGCTCGGTTAGCAACACAAGCTGCACTGACAGGTCACTTGGTATTTTCAACTATCCACACAAATAGTGCTGCAGGTGCACTCCCCCGTCTTCTCGATATGGGAATAGAAACATATTTAATTGCATCAACTATTAGAACAGTTGTCGGACAACGGTTAGTTCGAATCCTGTGTCCTGATTGTAAAACACTTGCTGTAGCAGATGACACAGTAAAAATTGAATTAAAACGTATTTTGGATGGTATACATGAATTTGATATTGATAAGTATATTGAGAGGAGTCAGGCCAAAACGATGCAAGATAACCCTGCTTTACAATTAGAACCCAATAAGCTATATTTGTATAAACCGGTAGGGTGCTCAAAATGCAATAATACTGGATTTACAGGACGTATTGGAGTTTTTGAGGTTCTTTCGGTTACAGAAAAGATCAGTCAAATGGTTATTCAGCAAAGAACAGAAGGCGAATTAGAATTTCAAGCAAAACAGGATGGAATGATTACGATGATTCAGGATGGTTATTTAAAAGTGCTTGACGGATTTACAACACTTGAAGAAGTGTTGCGAGTTGCAAAAGATTAATTCATGCAAACATCATTATGGTTATAGAAGATTTACTTGATTTAACAATCAAACGAAATGCGTCTGATCTGCATTTGACTGTTGATTATCCCCCGGTTATCCGAGTTGATGGAAGGCTTTCCAATCTAGGTACAGTAGATTTAACAGATGAAATGTGTGAGAACCTTATCATGCCGATTTTGACAGATACGCAAAAAAATCTTTTAAAAAGGGATAAGGAGTTAGATCTTTCATATACTCATTCATCTGGAAATAGATTTCGAATCAATATTTTTTATGAAAGAGGACATCTTGCTGGTGCATTCCGATTGATTCCTTCTACTATTCGATCAATTGAAGAACTTGGACTTCCTCCTATCGCTCATGAATTTGCAAAACTTTCACAAGGTCTTATTCTTGTTACCGGACCAACGGGACAAGGAAAAACAACAACCTTAGCATCCATTATTAAAGAAATTAATGAATTATATTCCCGAAATATCATTACAATTGAAGATCCGATTGAGTATATTTTTCCAAAAGCAAAATCTATTGTAAGTCAACGTGAACTTGAGCAGGATACCCTTACATGGGAAAATGCATTACGAAGCGCTCTTAGACAAGATCCAAATGTTGTTCTTATAGGAGAAATGCGGGATTATGAAACTATCTCATCTGCAATTACAATTGCAGAAACTGGACATTTAGTTTTTGCTACTTTACATACAAATAGTGCTGCACAAACAATTGATAGAATCATTGACGTCTTTCCTGAGAATCAACAAAATCAGGTACGTTCACAACTTGCTAGTATTTTAGAGGGAATTATTTCACAACGTCTTCTTGAAAATTTGCTTGGAGGTCGGGTTATTGCAACTGAAGTTCTACTTGCAACACCTGCGGTCAGGAATGTAATTCGAGAAGGTAAAACGTATCAAATTGATAATATTATTCAAACAAGCGGAGATTTGGGAATGATAACGCTCGAAAAATCATTGGTAAAACTGGTGCGTGAAGGAAAAATTACACTCGAGACTGCCCAGTCTGTGTCTTTACGACCTGATGAGATCATCAGACTTTTTAAATAATCGAGGTCAATGAAAAAGTTTAAATACACTGCTGTTAACAAGAAAGGGGAAACAATCCTTGGTGAACTTGAAGCAAAAACACCTGAGGATGTTGCATCTATTTTGCTTGAAAGTGGTATTTCCCCTGTAAAGATTATTGAAAAAGTGAATATTTTTGATTCACTGCAACCTTCAATTAACAAACAACGAATCCCATCAAAAGAAAAAGTTATTTTTCTTCGTGAATTTTCTACGATGATTTCTGCCGGACTTCCTTTGGATGATGCATTAGAAGTTTCTGCAGCGCAAACTACTCAAAAGACTTTTAAATCTATCCTTAACGATATTACAAAAGACATTCGTTCAGGAAGCAGTCTTGCAACAGCTATAGGAAAATTCCCTAAAATTTTTAGCCAAATAGAAATTAATCTGGTAAAAGCTGGAGAAGTTTCCGGTAAAATGGATACCATTTTAAACCGATTAGCTGATGATGTTGAAAAACAATCAGTTCTTCGTGGAAAGGTACGTGGAGCCCTCTCCTATCCTTTCTTTGTATTAGCAATTGCAGTTGTCGTTGTAGCTACGATTACTATTAAACTTGTCCCTGCTATGCAGAGTCTTTATGCGGGATTTGGATCAACTACGCTTCCGCTTCCAACAGAGATTTTGATTGGGGTTAGTTATGCTTTTACGAATTTCTATTTCTTTATTATTCTCGCAGTATTACTAATCTATATTGCTGTCCGCTATTATATCTCTACTCCTGAAGGAAGATTAGTTGTAGATAGTGGAATACTTCGTCTTCCCATTATTGGAGAACTAATTTCAAAATATGAAGTCGTTACCCTTATTAAAACATATGCTATGCTTTTATCTTCAGGTATTCCTGTGATTACATCACTGAACCTTGTAGGTGAATCAATTGGAAACCAGCTTTATGCAAAAGCGATAAAAGAATGTTCAAAAGAAGTTGAAAAAGGTATTTCTCTTGCAACCTGTCTTGCTAAATATGAATTCATACCATCAATTTTATGGAGATCGATCGCAATTGGAGAAGAAACAGGAAAAACAGAAGAAATTTTAAACAAAATTGGTGCATATTTTGAAGAACAGGTCAATGATAAGATCAACAACTTGACAAGACTTTTAGAACCTATCATGCTGGTGGTATTAGGATCAATTGTTGGGTTTATTGCTATTGCCATTTATTTGCCTATTTACAATTTTTCGTCAATTGTTCATTAAAAGGAGGTGAAAATATATATGAAAAAAGTTTTAAAAAACAAAGGTTTTACCCTTATTGAACTGTTAGTCGTGCTTGCAATTATCGGTATTCTTATTGCCCTTGCAATCGTCGGACTTCGAGCAGCACAAGCTGCACAACGAGACACTGCTAGAAAAGATATTGCATCGCAGATCAATGCAGCTTTACAAAGCTGGCAGTCAACTAATGGAACATTTCCAACAAATAACTGTTTTCTTACTCAAGCAGCAACAAATGCTCCTTGTAATGGTAATGCAAATGGATACTTTATTGTTTCCCCAGGAGGATGTTCTGGAAATGCAGTAAATGTAAATGGATCATGCGTTGGAATGAATAGTCTTTCAGTACTTAACACATCCACAGTATTTACATCAAATGCTGGTCAAAACTGTACATCTCCAAGTCCATTTACCAACCAGAATTTTTATCTATGTTACGATAACGGAACTGGATCAGCCGGTTATGTATTTGGTGTTCCATTAGAGAGTGGATCAACATATTGGATCGCTCAATAAAATGAAATTAATTTGTTCTGGTCATGAAGAGAGAGATAAAAAAAAACGCATTTACGCTGATTGAAATACTTGTCGTTATGGCAATTATAGGAATACTCCTTGCCTTGGCAGTTGTCGGTGTAAGATACGCGATTCTCTACTCTCATGACCAACAGAACAAACAGTATACCGTCCAAATTCAGCAGGTGTTGAATGAATATTATTCCCTTAAGAATCAATATCCTGCAATTTCCTGCCCTGGAAGCGGATTCGATTCCCAAGGTGATATTACGACGTTATATAATCTCATAACGTCTGGTTCAGGATTTAGCGCTACAGACCAGATCGTAACGGATATGAGTGATGTTTATACAAAAATTTCTAATGGAAATCTTTTAAGCAGATTTGGATATTGTACAAATCCAGTAAGTGCCGGACAACCCACTGCATATATTCTTACAACACAAATGGATCTTGGGCAAAAATGTATGGATAGCTCTAAAACTTCATTTTATGTTATTGGTCAGGGACATTATCTTTACAGTGGTCAAAACTGGAATTATGACCATATTCCTACGGATATGGGATTAAGTGTTTTACAGAATGGAACCCAGTTCACAATTAACTGCTTCAACTAATGATTATTGATATTGCCATAGCTTTCTTTGTCTTTCTATTTGGATCCTCAATCGGCTCCTTTCTTCATGCAACTTCTGAACGAGTTTTTAATAAGGAAGAATTTATTAAATCCCGATCACATTGTTTAGCATGTAATAAGACACTGTCAGCTTTAGATCTTGTACCTTTTTTCAGTTATATTTTTCTTAATGGAAAATGCAGATATTGTAAAGCAAAGATTCCATTTGATGTGTTCTTGGCTGAAACAATTCTTGGCATATTGTATGTATGTTCATATTTTGTTGCAAAACCTCTTCTTGATATGAGTGAAACAATGTTTATCCTTTATTGGGGATATATTGCGTTAAGCATATCTTTTTTCTTTTTTGTTGCATTATATGACTATAGATACTATATCATTCCTGATGTAGCTGTTTATCTCGCTACATTATTTACTGCCCTACTTCTTATTGTTATCTATATTCTTCATCTTGCCGGATTCAGTTTCTTTGCCTATGCAGATTACAACACTTTCCTTTTCCAGCATTTTATAACGGCAATTGTATTATTTCTTTTTTTCCTATCTATCTATATATTTACAAAAGCAAGAGGAATAGGTGGAGGTGATGTGAAGCTATCTTTTCTAATTGGATTACTACTCGGAGCACGTCCGACTATTATCTTTTTGTATGTGGCATTCTTTTCAGGTGCATTAGTATCAGTCGTATTGCTTTTAGGGGGATCAAGGAAAATAAAAGATTCAATTCCCTTCGGTCCATTCTTGGCATTTGGGGTTATTATAGCTATACTGTACTCAGGAGCGATTCTAAATACTCCTATATTTAGCTTTGTTAACTACTTAACAAGTCTTTTTTGATATGAAAATAAGGACAGGATTTACATTGATTGAGCTTCTAATAGTCATGGCAATTATGGGGCTTTTATTAGGTTTATCAGTAAATGGAGTAAACAACCTGCGTATGACACAAGATATTCAGACAGAAGCACAAAACATTCTCTTTTATATAAATAAAGCAAGGGCTTATGCCACTAATGAGCAAGTTGGTAGTATAAATGACAAGTGGGTATACGGCTATGTATTTACCCTCTATACTTCAGGAAATGTGCGGGGGTATTGTATTGATAAATGGTATAGTACTAATGCTAATTCTGATCCAACCTCACCAAACTTTACTTTCCCCGGTACTCTCACACAGATGCTTAATCCCTCTATCAATCCAAATGCAGGAAACTATAGATTTCCATATGCCTCGGTAAGATGCCCTGGTCATACAACAGGAACAGGCTTTGATGAAGTAGAAGAAGGTGTGCTAGATAACAAAGGCCCTTATGTTGAAACTTGGACTAGCGGATATATTACCTATCTTGTCTTTGAAAATCTTACAGGCAATATGTATATGTTTGCAGGTAATCAACAGGGAAACGGTAATGATGGGATGCTTGTTCAGGGAGGAGGAGATCAAAACCTATATATCTGGGATAGAAGGCTTCCGCCAAATCCAGTGCCTGCAGGATCAACAGCAAAAAACAGCCTACAAATTATAGCTTATTCTGACTCTACTTATGATCCGCCGCATATTAAATAATGTGAAACAATATAAACAGAAGATCGATACCAGAGGACTTAGCCTTATTGAAGTATTGATAGTACTTGCAATCACAGGCTTTACACTTATTGCATTATTAAACCTTTCAACACGAGATCTTGGCATTGAAAAATTGAATGAACAGCAAGATGTTGCAAACTACATTACTTCTTCCCAAATGCAATCATTTGATGCAACAAAAACATTAGCTCCTTCTTGTCTTCAATCACTTGTAACCAACTGGTCGGTCAATAAAAATATATATTATATTTGTCATGCGAATAATCTTTCATCAATTGGTACAGTGGTAAATGGATGCACCGTTAGTGGAAATGGAAATTCTTCCAGCCAGCAATACTGGTATTTATACCTTTCAACTAGTTCAAACTATATCGACACAGCACAGCAGAATATTAATCAACAAACAGCACCTTTTTATGATTGTCAAACCACTTTCGGCTCTTCAGGCGCGTATGATGAAAGACTTCAAGTAACAAATGTTGATACTAGTGCCCGAACAATTACATTATCAAGTCAAGTCAAATGGACTAATTTTAATGGAAAAGTTAATAACCTATCATTAGATCAGCAATATATATATTGATGAAAAAAAGGAAGCTGTCAAAAAATAATAAGGGATTTACGCTGATCGAAATCATGATTGCAATGGCAATCTTTGGGTTTCTCTCATACATTATTACTTCGCTGCTTATTATTATAATCGGCTCAGTATACAACGTAAATCAACGATCATATCTTAGAACTACGGTTGAAACAGCAATTTCAACGATTAGTGAAGATGTGCAATTTGCCCAGGATGTGACAGATTGTTCCGCTTCAAACGGAGGGGTTGCACAATCATGTATAAGCATGACGGTGCCATCCACTGGACTTGGAAATACAAGCGGTGGAGTAAGTTACTCCAAGTTTGAAAAAATTTATGCAACTACAGTAAATGGATTGCCAAGCATTATGAAACTTGTTATTATAAATGGAGTAAGCAGTTCAGTACGCCTGAATCCTTCAAATATATCTATTGATAAAGGAATATTTGATTTAGAATCTAGCAATTATCAACAAGGAAATATTATCTTGACAGTACAGGCGCATATAGCTCAGAGGACTAACTCAGTGAATTCAAATAATAAAGCAAGCGTATTTTTAAGCTCTAATATAGAATATGGAAGATAAAATCAAATTACTTAAAGGCCTTAAAAAAAACAATAGTGGTCAGGCTTTACTTCTTATAATTGTTGTTCTATTTATCGTATTCTTTCTTGTAGTATCCTTAAGTGAAAATATTTCAGTTGATACAGTAAATACTATCCAGAATCAAAATTTCCAGAAAGCTTTTGCTGCAGCAACATCAGGATTAAGCGCTGCTAAAAACTATATCACTACGAATGGATGTTGTGGAAACAACTCTTCTCTTTCCTCGGGCATACTTTCCTACGGAACAGGTTATCAATATAATTATGTGATTCAAGCTCAACAGGAAATTAATCAGAATGTGCAAAGCGATTATACCCTTCAAGCACTTGTTGACTCCTCCACAACTGCAGATATCGCATTTAATAGATCTTCCAGCATTCTTTTTGCTAATGTCATATTTAAAACACCACAAACAATTAATGGAGTTCAAACGATGAATGCAGAATGTGTTTTTTATCCTCAAGGAATGTCTTTAAATGGAGTACAGGCTAATCTTGGAAGCTTTTCCCAGGGGCCTTCCAGCATTTGTGGAGCAATTGGCCCTGCTTTACCGCTTCAGACTAGCGGAACATATAATGGATATTATGAAACTACTTTAAATTTAAATAACAATGCACAATTTATTCGTGCATATGTAGTAAACTATAATACTGGACTTCTTACCAATATCATTATTCATCCAAGTCAAACATCAATACAGCAATATCAGATTATTGCAACTGGTTATTATAATAATAGCAGAAGAGATATTGATGCTTATTTCAGTCTTCAAGGAGATCCACCTGGCATATTTGATTATGTACTATTTAATGGAGAGACAAATAGTGTTGGAAACCCTCCTCCACTTGCATTTTAATTTAACAACTCAAAATGGATGATGTAACTATACCGAAAAAAATCGTTGTCATAGAAGACGAGAAGTACATAATGGATATGTACAAAGAAATAATGGAGGAATCTGGCTTCAATGTACGTGCAGCACAAAATGGTGAATCAGGATTAGCTGTAATTGAAGAATTCAAACCTGATCTAATCATGCTTGACTTGATGCTTCCAGGAATTGATGGAATGGAAGTATTACGTGTGGTTCGAAAAGACCCGGTTAAATATGGAACACCTATCATCGTAGTCTTAACAAACCTTTCAAATGAAGTAATGATAAAAGATGCATTTTATGAAAAAGCAGATGGGTACCTCATGAAAACCGAATTGACACCTGAACAGGTTGTAAGTGAAGTGAAGGGTTTTCTTCATATGAACTAAATATGAGTAATACAATCAACCTATTGCCCGTCAGGACAAAGGACCAAATTAAAACTGAATTCAGAAAGTTTAAATACGACTTTATAACCTCAATCGTCATTCTCGGTGTTGTACTACTTGGCATATTCTTGATGTTTATCCATGCCTTTTTAGAATATAACTTGAATCAGTTAAATAGCAATATTACAAAACAGATGAATGTTTTAAAAACATATCAAAATTTCATCCATGGTTATCAGATAATTGATGAAAAAGCACAACAGGTAAAATTAATAAACAAAAACAAGGTTGATCCGGCGGATGTTATAAATTATATGTATACACTTATCCCATCTGGTTCTACACTATCTAATTTTGCATTGGATGAGCAGCATAATTTTACCGTAACAATTGCAAGTTCAAACTATATAGATATTGCAAGATTTTTAGTCATATTGGAGAATCCTCAAATTCGTTTAACACAAACAGAAATTAAAGGAATATCTTTCAGTAAAAGCCAAAACATTTATAACTTTGTTATTTCAGGTACATATGTAAAACCAAATGGACAATAAGGCTAATAATAAGGACTTACAATTTAATACATTTCTTTACTTTATCCGTGGATATTTTATTCCTGTAATCGGAGTTATTGTTATTCTTCTTGTAATCATATTTATATATATTCCCAATACTACAGGTATATTTGGAGATATTGGAACAATTAGTGACAAAAACACCAAATACAATCAAGTAAGACAAAAAACTGATTTTTATCATTCTCTCTCTACAACAGATAATGAGTTAAAGCAGGTTGATGCTTTAACTGCAATTAATACAAAACTGCCAGACCAAGTTAAAAGTGCTGATGCTATTGATGCATTGCAGCAGGTTGCACAAACCGACGGAGTACAGGTATTAAGTGCAAGTGGAACATTACTTCAAAACAATCAGTTAAATGGAACGATTACAATTTCTCCATTAGTGCAAGTGAGTGAAATTATCCTTCATGTTTCAGGAACCATTGATAATTTGAAGAAACTTTCAACTGACATATCAAAAATGCCTCAGCTTACATCAATCAATACTTCATCATGGAATGGTGGATTAAGTCCAGGGACTACATTAGAAGGATTGTTTACTGTAGATGTTTACTTCCTAGATTCAAATGCAATTTCAGGAAGCGTTGATTTGCTTGCAAATGTTAATACAGGATATACATCGGATGTGATAAACAATTTGACATATTAATGTTGACTGAAAGCATTGTTTTATACTATATTTAATTAGATTACACCACTCATATGGCTATAGAATATTTTGGACTAGATTTTGGACATGCGACGCTTAAAGCTATAGAGCTTAGAAGGAATGGTAAAATCCATGAACTGGTGACATTTGGATCAGTCCCTACTCCACCGGGAGCTTTAGGTAGTGAAAATGATGATCAGAAAAATAATTTGGTAAAGGCGATAAAATTATTGGTAAAAGATTTGAACTTGAAAACTAAAAAAGTAGTCATATCAATTCCTGAAGCATTTGTTTCTTCAAGACTTATCCAGGTTCCATATGTAGATGAGGCCCAATTAGATGAAGCAATTCACTGGCAGGCTAAACAATACATTCCTGTCCCTCTTGATGAAGTGAATATGAGTTATAGAAGAATTGGTGAATCTTATACAGCTGATGGGGTAAAACAATGGAATATATTCCTTGTTGCAGTATCAAAACTTCTTATCGAGTATTATATTACTCTTCTCAAACGCGCTGGACTAGAACCTCTTGCAATTGAAACACAAGGCGCAGCGCTTGCACGATCAATTTCAAAAAATGGAGATAAAACAGCTTCTTTAATTCTTGATGTGGGATATGACACAGCTACTATCGCAATAATTAAAAACCTTGAATTGATATATTCCCAATCCGTACCTACCGGATCAAATGCATTAACAAAAGCTATTGCTCAAGACTTTTCATTAGAATACGGACAAGCTGAAGAATACAAGAAAAGTTATGGACTTGATGAAAGTCAATTGGATGGTAGAATTTATCGATCATTAAAGCCGGTTGTGGATGCTATAGTATCTGAAGTAACTAGAGCAATCGATTACTTTAAAATAAATTCTTCGGAAAATATGCCTACCAAAATTATTCTTGTTGGGGAAGGAAGTTATTTACCTGGACTTGTTATTTATCTTACCCAGATTTTAGGTCTTGAAATTCAATTGGGAAATCCTTGGATTGGTGTTAAAGTGAATGAACAAGGAAAACTTCCCCCACTTTCCCCTGCATATGCAGTCGCATTAGGACTTGCAATGAAGGATGATGAAATCTAAGAAATTTCAGTTAATTCTTTTCTTTCGATTTCTTTTGAGAAGATATTCTTAAGCGCATTTACCAATTGATCGGAAAGTAGTTCTAGCTGCTGAAGAAGTTCGAAAATCCTTGTTTCGGCCTGATTCCCGTTTTCAGCACGTTCGCGTATAAGTTCAAACAATCCATGGCATGAATCAGCAAAATCTAAATCTGCTAATAACATTAAATTTTTAATAGCTATTGCTAATTCGTTTATACATAGGTAGGCACGCGACGTATGTTCCAATGCTGTATTATATGCAATTCCTGCCATTGTTTCCTTTCCCTTATCAGTTGAATTAAATTTTTTCGATTGATAGAATGCATAGAGATATTGAGAAGCGCGTTGTAACCATACGAAAGGCACTTGATCACCTTTTGATACGTGTTGAGCAATCTCAACTAGGGTTATTTTTGGTTCATATCTAGATTCACGTGATGAAGGCTGCATGTTAATTTGCTGGCACAGTGGATTATATCTACCAATTATGATTGATGGGGATTTACCCATAATTCCTGCACGTATTGTTCCTACCATTGGCGAGCTTCCTTTTCCTAATACAATATGTATTCTCTCAATCGTGATATGTAAAGTGGAAAGATATGTTAAACGGATTATGCTATCGTTTGCTTGCACATTTGTATGTTCATTTTCTATATATCTCTCAATAATAATCTGAAGATTTTCTGCCATTTTCGCTGCACTTCTGTATTCATCATCCGCTTCAAGTGCTAACCTCTCTATTTCAGTAGCAATGCATGCAAATCTCCTTTCAAATTCATCAACAAGATTTTTAGGATTAGTAAATTCCCAAAGTGGATGATTGGGCGCTGTTTCATTTGTAGAACTTGATGTTGAAAAATTACCTTCTTCCATATGTAGAGATTAATATACAGGGGAGTATAATATCTTTATGAAATATGATCAATTAATCCTAATATATATGGAATATATTACTCTACTTTTAGGCTGACTCTTTTATTCTCTTTCACTGCCTTTACAGCAATGATGTCATTTAGTGCTTTGATTGTTCTTCCACCTTTTCCAATAATGATACCTTTATCTTCTTCATGAGCTGTTATAGTGTAAATAACTATACCGGTCTGTGGTTCCTCAGCACTGACAGTAACATCATCAGGATGGTTGACAATACTTTTTAAAAGATTAATTAATGTTGTTTCCATTTTATTTTGCTTTTGTGATTCTTTTAACCGTTTCAGTCATTTGAGCTCCGACACCGATCCATTTTTCAAGCTTTTCTTTATCGAACTTAATTTCAGCAGGTTTAACAACAGGATTGTAATATCCAATGTTATCAAGTGCTTTTCCTCCACGTGCCCGTCTTGAATCTGCAACAATGATACGATAGAAAGGTCTATTTTTCTTGCCTTTTCGTTGTAGTCGAATTTTTACCATAATGTAAAGATAAAATATTATGTAAGTGCATCTAATGCATTTTTTGCAGCTTCTTGTTGGGCTTGCTGTTTACTCTTCCCTGTTCCCGTTCCCATTATTTTTCCTTTTACTAAGACATTTACCGTAAATGTCTTGTCATGATCTGGTCCTTCTTCCTTTACCAGCTTATACACTGGTGTGAGCTTAAATCTTTCCTGGGTTACTTCCTGAAGATGTGATTTAGCATCAATATAGTCCTTGTTCTCAATGATCGTGTTTATTTTATCAAAAAAAACTGAAGAAAGGAACCTTTTACACTCTTCAATACCCTGGTCAATAAAAAGTGCTCCTAAAAATGCTTCAAATGTATTTGCTAAAATATATGGTCTTGTCCTTCCACCCGTCATCTCTTCGCCTTTAGACATGAGTATGAGCTCGCCAAAGCCCAATTCAGCGGATATATCGGCAAGACTCTCCATCTTTACAACTGCTGATCGGAAGGTCGTCAAATCCCCTTCTCGAAGATTAGGGAACTTGTTGAAGAGATACTCTGAAACGAGAATCTCAAGAACAGCATCTCCCAAAAATTCCAGTCGTTCGTTATGTTCAGTTGCAACTCCATTAGCTTCATTTAAAAATGACCTATGTGTAAATGCTGTTTGTAACAGCATCTTATCGTTAAATGTAATATGTATTTTTTCTTCAATTTTTTGTGTATTTTCCATTTTCCATATCATGCACAATATTTCCTAAAACACCATTGATAAATGTAAAACTCTTATCCCCGCCAAATTCTTTTGCTAGCTCAATTGCCTCATCGATAACAACTTTTGTAGGTGCTGATTTTTGAGTATATAATATCTCAAAAATAGCCATACGAAGAATCCATAAATCAACTTTTGCAGTATCCTTTATCGGGCGCTTAGGAGTATAGTTAATAATGATCTTGTCAATCTCATCTCTATGCTCCTCTACTCCATGCAAAAGCTCCTGCATAAATATCTCATCAGGCTGCATTTCATCGTACAAATCACTGTTGATATCTCGTAATTCGGCAATCTCAAAAGGGGCGTTAGACCGGAAGTCAAATTCAAATAATTTTTGCAGGGCAATTATCCGTGATTGATGTCGTGGATCATTGCGTGTCTTCATAACTGGCCCTTTAGAACAATTTTTCCTTTATATTGACCACAAAATTCACATGCATGATGTGGCAGCATTGATCTTTTGCAATTTGGGCATGTCGTTAATTCGACTGGTGAAAGTGCATGGTGAGCTCTTCGGTTATTCTTTCGTGAATGAGAAATTTTTCGTTTTGGTAATGCACCCATAAATGTAATATGTAAATTGACGCTGCTATTATATAGATAATGGACTTCGAAGTCAAATAATCACGTACTTACAACCCTACTTCCTGCTTGTTCTGAGCTGCTGTGAAAAAATGTGAAAACTTCGTAATATATGATGGGTCATAACTAGTTTCTACTGCCGGATACCATTGGTTAAAATCCCCTATATCCAGTAAGAATTGTATATTACTGTATGAAAGAAGCATTCCTGATATTTTCATTCCCTGGATGAAGTTTGGAACAGCCGGGTATGGATCAACTGTTAAGCTAGAATCAGTCAATATTCCCATATCAAGATACTGATAGATGAATTGATTTATTCCTGGTCCAGTGTTTGTATAATAGCTAGTTGGTTTAATATCAACAACTGCATTTGTAATGAGAAGAAGCCTGTTGGTGGTATTAGCAAAATCGTTTTGATGGTCAGCTGTAATGGTGATAGTTCCTCCATTCGGGAAATATACAAGTAAAATTCCGTCTGTAGTCAGTCCACCGTTATCAGCGTTTATGGAAAGAGTTGCTCCAGTTGTATTGTCAGTATATTGGTAAATACCACTATTAAGATTATTTGTATTTGCATCAATCGTATTTGAAGGAAACGACCCAGCAGCTAGCTGTGTACAGGTATTTACTCCGGTGCCACACAACTCGTGATTTAAGCTCCCAAATCCATAGACATTTGAAAGGTTTCCATTTGAGTCATGGTTTATATATGAAGGATAATACTGGAATTCCCAGTTGTAGAATGAGCCATATCCTCCATTACTAAAAACATTGGTTTTATCTGATAATAGTCCATATTCTGAGAAATAAGCTGGATTCGAACCAAAACCTCTTGGATTTGGACCACCAAGAGGTTGTGTATTATTTGATAATTGCTTAATGTTATAACCGCCTTGGGAAAAAGTGTTCCCCATTCTTGTTATATAGTATGGGCTATAATGTTGCTGTGCAGATCCGTACCCATAAAGAGGGGCGATATCATCCCATGATACTCCAGCTTGTGTGGGATAATACAGATTACCATGAAATTTATATCCCATATATATCGAACTTGAAGAATATGCTCTTCCAAGATTATTTGCTATAGCGGCTGCTACCACATCTGGTCCATAGAAAGAGTATATGCCGGCTGCATAGGTAGCAACATATAATTGTCCAAATCCATCTACTTCTGCCCCGTCAAATCCTGTCGGCGGACTAGGAGGAGCTGGGTTTGGTACATCATCAGTATATGTAACTCCTAATGTTGGGGTTCCGCCTTTCCAGTCAGCATGAGCAATGACAAAGATTACGCGTCCATAATCAGTAACTGCATAAATATTGCCGCTTGCATCTATTGTCATCCCATCTATTCCCCATCTACCCTGTATCAATATGACTTTTCCATTAAATACCAAGTTCCCTCCATTAAATGAATTACCCATCTGCGTTTTATAGGTTAATCCATTATATGGTGCCGGGTGATTTCCTCCCGATGCATTAAATGGCTGAATTTCTCTATCACCTGTTGAGTTATTGATATATGCGACATACAATAATGGAAAGCCGAGATTTGTTTGGGCTTCAGTAATTCCGAAAAGTACTGACATATATCCAGTGTGGAGGAATTGGTATGCTGCAAGATTACCATTA
The DNA here is from genome assembly GCA_025450075.1 of Patescibacteria group bacterium. GTDB lineage: Bacteria > Patescibacteriota > Dojkabacteria > JAKAPS01 > JAKAPS01 > JANWIC01. Next base: position 16,422 of record JANWIC010000019.1, read on the forward strand.
ATTGGTGTGACTAATACACCGGGGTTATTGATCCATCCATTTAAGGATGCATTAATTGTTGCAAAACTAATCCTAATAACATATCCCTGGGTAATTGAAATGAATAAATTAGATGCATCCAATGTCATGTCAACGGTCTGCCCAGGAAAATTATTAATTAATTGAGTTGCCCGGACAGTTCCGGGTTGTACAATTTTGTGTATACTAGTATTATTGCTCCAATTCCAAGTCACAATCCAGATATCATTGCTTCCAACAGTTGATAATAAAACGACATTATCATAGCCAGGATAATACAAGATTGAGTCTTTCCCCCTACCGTTATATGTTGGGTTATTATATACTCCTGATGTAGTTATAGTATTGGTTGCAACCCCTGTAAAGTATCCGGTTTGACACGGTGTTGTTCCTGAACCCGAAGGATTATTATCAAATAAAGTTAAAACGCTTCTGGTATTGTCACTAGCAAGAAGTGTTCCCGTAGCTGGTGTTCCACATTGAAAGTTTTTAGGAGCAGTTGCGTAAAAAAGCAGTGTGCTTGTACTTGATGTTCCAGCAGCGTTTCTTGCAGATACACGCAAATTAAAAGAGAAAAGGTCTGTGACCGGATCTCCTCCTATTGGGTTTAATGAAAAAGTATATGCATTTCCGTTGTTTGCATATGATGCTGTTGAAGTAGGTTTATTCGTGTCAACGACTGTTAAGATCCAGGTTGTTGTATATGAGATCGTTGAAGAAACACTAACCGAACCTGTAACAGAATCCCCTTCAGGTTTTACATCTCCTCCATTTACCTGTGTATTATTTTGGAAAGTATCAATTGCCGTTATTTGGCTAATAGTTGGAGGTTTTGGAGGAGGAGGTGTTGGTGTTGAGGTTGGTGTTGGTGTTGGAGTAGAACAATTAGTTGCATATATAACATTTTTATAATTCCCCCCAGCATCTTCACATGCCGCGGATCTAACTATACACCCACTTGAAGATAACGATGGCGTGCAAGCAAATGATGATCCGAAAAACATACATTGTGTTCCATACCCGCAATAAAATCCTGATGCCCCGCAAATGCCGCTTAAAGGTTGATAATTTTGACATGTGTTACAAAGATTTGGCCCACCGGAAACACATCGTCCTGTACCACCCCCATGAGCTGTACAATATTGACCTCCACTACAATCACAATCACTCGTACAACTAACACTAGCGTAAGATTTTGTTGAAAAAAGAAAGTAAGATGCAATTATAAAAGCAATGCTTATTGAAAATAGGCGAAGCACTTGTATAAATCTATGTCGATTGGCAGTCATGGACGAATTCTTATGTATATAGAATATACATAAGCTGAGAAAAAATCAAGAAAGTAAATTCTTAGAAATCTATAAACGAGAAATTGGGTAGACTGGACAATGCTCATAAAGATTTTCAAGAGCTCCATTTAATTGCTCTTGATTATAAGGATCTTTATTATATGCAGTATAAAGTGCAGTCAAAGCATTTCCTAAAGGATTATCCCCAGTTAGTGCTAATTGAGTTTGGCTCCATGGGTATAAAATTGCTGCTAAAAATAGAACCTGCTCAATTGGAAGTCTTGTTAACCATTGTTCTATTGAAGAGTTTATAAGTTGATTGTAATATTGTTGGAAAATCGTATCTATTGAATATCCATTGTCAATAAGCAGTTTTATTCCTGAACTAATTCGGATTGCATCAGGACCATTATATGCTCTGTTTATCTTCTTTCCTATTGTATGAGATGAAATACTTGCAAAATTACAACTTTCTACTGCGGCAAGATTTATTAACCCATTTGCTAAACTTCCAGCACGTTTTTCTAGATCTCCTACTAAATTTCCATCTGTTGATTGTATAGATGCAGCTGGAGTAATTGTTCTATTGCGATGCCTATCTAGCATTCTTAATGCAAAATAACATGTGACAGCACCGCCAGCAAATAAAGCTGTTCGACGTGTCACTTGCCGTGCTTGAGGGTCAATAGATCTAACTAACTCTCTTAAAAATAATCCATATTCTCTGTCGATGTCAATTTCTAAAGTATCACCGTCAGCTGATTCTACTAATTCTGCATATATATAATCAACTGGTTGAAGTTCAACCCCTCCATTTATTTCACCTGAATCTCCACTATCTGTCTCCATTTATTCTGTAGATAATATTATGGGCTATTATAGCAAATATAATCAACTTTATCAATAATAATATTATCAATTTGCATGTTTGAATTAACTTCTTTTATTGATGAGCTTGGACTGGGGGAAAGATTATCAGAGAAGAAACAATACTTCTTAAAATAAACTTCATGGTTTAAACCTTGGTTTGGTTTTTGCCTATGCATAATAGATAAATGCAGTGCATTTTATGAGTTAAATATAGCAGGTGAAGGAAATTTTGGCAAATTAGTAGAGAATTACAATCCTACTTCTTGTGAAAATACAGGTGCTTCAAAAAAGTGTGAAAATTTTGTTAAATAACTTGCATCATAATCAATCTCTACAGCAGGATCAAATTGATTAAGGCTCCCTGCATTAAAGTTTAATGAGACTTTTCCATAGGATATGAGCATCCCCTTTATTACCATTGGTTGAGTAACATTTGGTGCTATTACATAATTATCAACAGTGATGTTTCCATCAGCCACAACCATCATATACAAATATTGTTTAAGAATTTGATTAGATTGAATATTGTACGGAGGATTCGCAGGATGGATATCGACATTACCGTCTGTTATGAGAAGGATTCGATTAGATGATTTAGCAAAATCATCCATATTATCTATTGTTATATTAATATTACCTCCACCTAAAACGATTAATACTCCATCTCCATAAAGTCCTCCATTACTTGCATCGATTGTAAAAGTACAACTGCTATTACAATTATATGTATATACTCCCCCGCTCATGTTATTAGGAGTGCTTGAAAGGCTTGTTCCACTGTATGATTGGCATTTTTGTGTTCCACAAATTTGTGAATAGAGAGATTTGGCAGTATATATTGCTTTGAGTCCACCTGAATGATTTAAATTAGAAGCATAATGTTGGAATTCCCAATGGTAAAAACTTCCTGTACCATTCAAAATTGTATTTGTTGCATCTGAGATAAGAGAATATGTAGAGAAGGGATTACCCATGACTTTAGAAATTGCATACCCACCTTCTGAATAGACATTTCCCTGAGTAGTTAAATAATATGGGGAGGGGGCTGCTCCAATACTTTTAAATGGTGCTATATCATCCCATGATTCACCATTAGGAACACCATAATATTGGATGAATGGAATAGTATATCCCTGATAAATTGCTTGAGTTCCAATATATGTAGTACTATTTCGATTATTACCAATAGCAGCTTTTATGACATCACTTGCATTTGTTGAGTATATTCCCGTGAGATATCCAGCGATATATAACTGACCGAATTGATCAATTTCGGCTCCATCAAGTCCAGTTGCCATACCATTTTTTGCAGGAGTCGGATCAGGAATATTTGGTGCATAGGTCAGTCCAAGAATTGATGCGCCTTTATTACCTGGTGCGCTATTATCAACATTTTGTAATACAAATATAAGTTTGCCGTAATCAGTTACAGAATAGATATATTTATTATCATAACTTACTGTCATCCCATCCATTCCCCAATTGCTTTGCAGAGCGAGTGCATGATTATTAAATGTATATCCCTGCGGTCCGAACCCGGTGTCCAAAACATACACTGGTTTTGGATTTAACCCTTTATTAGCAGGATAAGCAGCAAATATTTTATGTCCATTGATATTACTTACATATGACAAATATAGTAATGGTCCGCTTTTTGCATTTACCAACACAATCCCATTTATATTTTGCATAAAACCTTGATTTAAGAAAGTATCATTGACCGCATTTACAGGTGATACAATGCTTCCTGGATTGATTAACCAACCGTTTAATGCATTCGAAATTGATGAAAAAGGAATCCTAAGAATATAATTAGGCCCGCATGATATGAAAAGATAACCAGCTCCTGTATCCATATCAATTGCCCATTGTGCACCAGGAGGAATATTGAAAACAATTTGGGTAGCACGGACAGATTGTGGATCAACTTCGTTATTAATATTACTTGCTTTCCAATTCCAGGTTACAAGCCAAATGTCTCTTCCATGTACAGTACTTACAAATGCTGCGTTATCTGTGCCAGGATAATATATGACTGAATCTTTAGGAATATTATTATAAGTAGGATTATAATATGGACCTGGGACAGTTGTTATTACATTTTGTTTATTTGTTGTATTTGTAAAATATCCTGTTTTACAGGTTGCATTTGAGTCATTTGGGTCAGGTGGATTGTTATCAAAAAGAATTAGATCTTTATTTACTATATCTGTAGTTAATAAAGCGCCTGTTGCAGGAGTCTTACAAGATGCGTTTACTTGTGTTGCTGTATAGAAAACAAATGTTTGGTTGCTGCTTCTATTTCCATTGGAATCAGTAGCAAATGCCGTCACTTTATATGAATATGTATCACCAGGCTGTCCAGTAAGATTATTAATAGTTAGCGGTGCAAGGGTAAAAGAGTCTGTAAAACCAGTATTTGTAGTGGTTTGTGAAAGAGATGTGTTATTCATATCTGTTTCAACAATATTCCAAAATACAGTTGTTACTCCATTTCCTTTTGCAGAAATACTTAAGCTAACTTGATCTCCGGAAGGACGGCTGTCATTTAGATTAATTGTGCTATTTTGACTAGTATCAACCGCTGAAATTTTTGAAATTGTTACGGATGCAGCATAGGTAGATGCGCTTGTAGCTATTGAAACAAATGGAGAAAGAGCTAAAAGTACAAAAAACAACTTTCGCATGCTGCGTAACTTTAATACCTCTAGGATATCATATTGAGAAAAAAATGCAACAGCAATTGATATGATAAACTTGATATGAAAAGGTTATTCTTCTTTTTGGTATATATCAAATTGCACGATTCCATACGTTCTTGTATCGATTAGTTCAATATCTTCTACTGGTTTAAAATGATCCTTTTTATGGTGCTCAAATATGAGTATCCCATGAGGAGCCAGCAATTGTGCAGCACTTTTTGCCATATAATATTTTGCTTCAGGATATGGAGGACATACAAATATAATGTCATATTCTTCTCCAATATTCTCTTTAATAAATTCATCTGCCTTTATTTGTACAACATCGGCATTTTCTTCAAAATGGGTCTTTTGTAAATTCATCCTGACACTTTGACATGATCTTTTTGATATATCAACAAAAGTTGCATTACGTGCTCCTCTGCTGAGGGCTTCAATTCCTAAAGCCCCTGACCCTGCATACAAGTCAAGGACAACACTTTCTGGTATTTTATCTCTTATAATATCAAACAGAGCGCTTTTTGCGCGATCAGATAATGGTCTTGTTCTCATATCTAATGATATGAGGGGTATACTCCCTGCTTTTCCTGAAATGACTCTCATAGTTGTTAATTTAATTTAGCAATTTCTTTTTTGAATTCTTCCAATTGCTTATATATACTACTATTCCTTTTTAAACCTTTCGTCAATATCCCCTGCGCGACTTCTTTTGTTTTGGTAATTAGCCCAACATCAAGAAGAGATGCTGCTTTTAGGGTTGGTATGCCTGATTGTTTTACGCCATAAACTTCACCCGGTCCCCTGTTTTGAAGGTCAAATTCTGCAATCTTTAATCCAGATGTGTTTTGACTAAATACTTGTAACCGTTCAATGCTTTCCTGCTCGGCTTGAGAAGTGAGCAAGAAACAGTATGATTGGTATTCCCCCCTTCCTACCCGTCCCCGAAGCTGATGCAGCTGTGCGAGTCCGAATCGCTCTGCTCCTTCTATTACCATGACAGAAGCATTCGGTACATCGATACCGACTTCAACCACAGGGGTTGATACGAGAATATCATACTCATGTCTTTTAAATGCTTCTAAAATCTCATCTTTCTCCCCTACTTTCATTTGTCCGTGCAGCAAGACTAATCGATAATTCGGGAATATGTCTTTTTTCAATCTTTCAAATTCTTCTTTTGCTGATGCAACATTTAATTTATCTGAAAGACTGATAAGAGGGCAGATGATAAAGGCTTGTCTCCCTTCATCAAGTAGTGTCTTGATAAACGAATACATATCATCACGTTTTTTTTCAGGAACTATTCGAGTAAGAATCTCTTTTCTCCCCTTTGGCAATTCATCAAGATATGATATATCCAGATCTCCGTAAATGCTTAATGCAAGGGTTCGAGGTATTGGGGTTGCAGTTAATGTCAAAGAGTGAATGAGATTCCCGTTTTTGTTTACCATCTTTTCTCGTTGATGAACACCAAAACGATGTTGTTCATCAACTATTGCAAGGCTAATTCGGTCAAGAATTTCTTGTTTGAATAATAACGCTTGCGTGCCTATAAAAATTTTTGATTCCTTTTTCGGTTTTGATTTGTTTGTAACCAATGATACATGTTCTTCTTTAATTCCATACATGGAAAAAAGATTTACAAATGTATCATAATGCTGTTTTGCAAGGATGCTGGTAGGTGCCATAATTGCCACATCTTCTCCAGCTAAGTATGCATGATATACTGCAGCTGCAGCGACAACAGTTTTACCAGATCCAACATCTCCTTCCAAAAGCCTGTTCATAGGAGTGTTAGTTTGCAAATCGCAAAGTATTTCAGTCGTTGCCTTTTGCTGTGCTTCAGTTAGGGAAAATGGCAAACTTTTAACATATGTAGCTATTGTATTGCTGTCAGATGGAATAGGTTTTGCAGATCCATTTTTAGCAATATTTCGTTTTTCCTGCATTAACAATTGAATCAGAAGCATTTCATCAAATGCAATACGTGCTATCCCATTACTCGCTTCATCTACACTTTCAGGAAAATGGATAGCATGAATTGCTTTATCTAGATCCACCAGATTATAAGTTTCACGTATTTCTACAGGAAGCCATTCTTGAATGGTTACTTTTTCAAGAGCATAATGAATTCTGCTTCCAAGCCATTTTGATGAAACACCTTTGGTTTCCGGATAGATTGCCGTCAGTTTTCCTAAATGAAGTGCAGTTCCTTCTTTTAATACTTCATAGGATGGAGAAATGAATTTTGGTTTAAAAAAATCTTCAAATGTCACTTTTCCGCTTATCATAACCTCCTGGCCGACAGGAAGAGTTTTTGTTAAGTATTGCTGATTAAACCAGATGATATCTGCAATTCCACTCGCATCTTCTATGACTGCTTCGGTAAGTTTCTTGCCATACCTTGTATATATATTACGGATTTCAAGGATTTTACCTTGTATTGTTACAAGATTTTGTGTATCAGCTGGAATATTTTTTATAGCAAGTATTTGCGATGTATCTTCGTATCGGAAAGGAAGATGATACAACAGATCTTTTATAGTATATATATTTAACTTTGCAAGTTTATTTGCATTTGCCTCACCGACAAATGGGAGAACATCGACATACGTGTGTAAATCCATTGCTAAATGACTAAAAGCAAAGAAGAAAGGATCATGGAAATGATAACAATAAACATGAATGTGATGAATATCTTTTTATGATGTTTTAGTAATGCTTTTCGTATTTTCATAATTAGAATTGTATCATTTAATTGAAATACATGACAAATAAAGGGGAAAGTAAAATAGATATCATAATGTATATTGTAAAGTTTACTAAATTGATGCAAAGTTGTATTTCCTGAAGCAATAGTATAAAATCCACTAAATTTTATACTATTATATGCTTAATAATGGTGCTTTTGTAGCAAATACAGAAGAGGCAGATCTCTCACGAATAATTGTCGATTATCCAAATAGGGTAATAATAATAAAAGGTGGGCTTCATCTTTACTCTAGGACTGGATTTGAACCATTTTATTTTAATAATGAACCTGTCTATGTTATTGGTACTGATGAAGTTTTTCAATCTAATACTCCGGGATTTCGAGCTGATTTCTATACTCAAAAATCATTAGAAAGAAGAAGTGTATTGCGTGAACTAGAAGGAGATATTCGTGTTTTAATGCATCTCTTAAACACTGGAGAAATTCCGCATGAATACAAATGGTTAGGAGGTTTAACAAATGAGAAATTTGCGAGGTATGTAATCAAGCATCTTGAGGGTCATATTTTGATCACTAATTCTTTAAAAGAATGGCTTGAAAGAAATGATCCTTCTGCTTTGAATCTTACTGATATTGAATTTCTTGATTATTTTTTAACAAGCAACTTAAGTGATTTGATATCATCAGACTATGGAAATAGATTGCCCGTTGTTATCCTACTCGATGAACTTCGAACATAAATTCCTAAAAATTACTTCTCTACTTTTCATATATATATGGTATAATATGCGCATCACTCTGTGAAATGGGAACACTAACATATCAAAAGATAAAAGAATATTTAGGATTTGAACAGCCTTTAAAAGGTAAGCGAAAACCGGTAAAAAGACATGTAAAAAAAGATGGAAAAAAAGATGAAGACAGAAAAAAGCTAATTATTAAGATTGCTCTCATAGGTGGAGGGTTATTTGGTTTAGTCCTTATTGTCGGACTTATCGGTTTTGGTATTATGGTTATTGCATACAGTAAGCAACTTCCTCCGCCGGGTAAACCGTTTGCAACGCAGGATATTGCCCAGGACACGAATATATATGATAAGAATGGGGTGCTTTTAGCTGCACTTCATGGAAATGTGGAAAGAAATTGGGCTCCATTAAATACTATCAGTAAAAATATGCAGGTTTCAATGATTTCTGCAGAAGATGTCAATTTCTATAATGAACCAGGAATAGATGTATTGGGAATTGCACGTGCTGCAATTGAAGATGTTCTCCACCGGGGGCAAGGACTACAGGGTGCAAGTACTATCACACAACAGCTTGCTAAATTAACAGAACTGTCAGATGAAAGGACGATACAAAGAAAAGTTAAGGAACTCATCTTAACGTTTGAAATAGAAAAACAATATTCAAAAGATCAAATTCTTGAAGCGTATCTTAACCAAATTCCATTTGGGGGAGATATCTCTGGAGTAAGGGTAGCCTCTGAGAAATATTTCAATATTGAACCTTCACAGTTGGATCTTGCTCAAAGTGCTTTCTTAGCAGCACTTCCGCAAGCTCCAAGTTATTATTCCCCACTATATGGCACGAATCCAACTCTTTCAGATGGGAATCCTGCATATGTCGATCGGGCATATTATGTACTGGACAATATGTTAAAGCATAGTGATATTACTCATGTAACCAAGACACAAATAACAGCAGCAAAAGCTGAAATTAAAAACTTCAAATTTACTCAGGATACTTCTCAATACAAAGCATATCATTTTGTCGGGTATGTTAAGAATCTTTTAGAGAATATGTATGGTACACAGGTTTCCAGTGCAGGATACCAAGTATATACCACACTTGATTACAGTATGCAGCAGGTAGCTGAAAGCGAAATAAATAGAGAATATAACGATTTGAATAATAAGTATAAATTTAATGGAGATGATGCAGCTATGGTCAGCATCGATCCAAAATCAGGAGAAATACTTGCTATGGTTGGATCTCCAAAAGGAGGTACCACCGTCAACATTGTTACAAGCGGAATGGCATCCCAGGGAGGAAATGGAGTGCAGCCAGGATCTTCTATTAAACCAATGTTGTATATGAGTGCATTTAAAAACCTTGGATGGGCGCCATCCACATTTATGCCGGATGTCCCAATCTCAATCCCAAGTTATAACGGATATACATATCCTAGTCCATACTCACCTACTAACTTTGCAGGAGAAAGTGAAAAGATAAGCGATTTACCGATTATGAATATCGACCATGCGTTAAGCTATTCCTTAAATATCCCGGCTGTAGAAGCCCTCTACACTCTTACACCAACCAAATTCATCAATGATTTACAATCTCTTGGGTATTCCAATATATCTCCTAGTGGGCATGCAAATGATTTAAGTTTTGCAATTGGAGGTGAAAATGTATCACTTCTTGAGCATGCTGATGCGTATGGAGTATTTGCAGATGAAGGGACCCTCTACCCTCCAACTGCAATCCTTAAAATTACAGATTCAAAAGGGAAAGTTTTGTACCAATATGATCCGACAAGTGTTGGGAAAAAAGTTGTTGATCCAGCTTATCCATATATGATAGATACGATGTTGCAGCATTATGTATATCTGCTTAAAGTAGGTAATGCCTATACACCGCAATTATTTAAAGATTATGGTACCAGTCTTGCTGGAAAGACCGGAACTAATAATACGGTAGATGCTAATGGTAATGAAGGTAATGCCTCCTCTTTAACATTTGTAGGATATACACCTGACCTGGTATCTGAATTCTGGTTTGGTAACCAGCAGTATCAGGGTAAGCCATTAACTACATATGGAGGATATATTCCTGAAGGAGAATATCTCATCCCGTATTGGGGAGATTATATGGAAAAAGTATTACCGAAATTTCCAAAGGATCAATTCTCAAGGCCTGCAGATGTTGTGACGACACAAATTTGTTCTGACACCGGCTTATTATATCAATCTGGAACAACTAATTGTCCTGTTACGCAAGGGGTTTTCGAAAAAGATCATTTACCTCCTGTAGATAATGCCCATGTTCAGGTGAATGTCTGTCCTGATAACCCGAATCAATTGGCAACACCGGATATGGTTACAGCCGGGGTTGCAGTAGCAAAAACATTTGTAACCTACAAGACACCTGATCCTTTCTTTCAACCAATGCTTGATAATTTCGTTACAAAGAATGGTGGTGTAAACCAGGTCCCAACAGCGTATTGTACAACTTCTCAGGGATTAATAGTGTCTTTCACAAGTCCTGTTTCTGGCGCAACTTTCGCCGCAGGAACCCAGGTAAGTGTAAATGCATCAATCATTGCAGTAAATACGCAAAATACATACTCAAATGCCGACTTGTATTTTAATGGCGATAAAGTGGGATCCTTAAGTGGCTCGAACGGAACATATACCTCTTCATTTACTATTCCTGCAACACTTGGAAATGGATCATATCCACTTACAATAAAAGCATTTGATAATACCGGTGCAGAGAAAGATGCAACAATCCAGATTAATGTTGGTATAGCATCCCCAACTCCACCTCCCGGACAAAGTGGAAATATAACTATTACTTCACCATATCCTGGTCAGCATATTATTCCTTCAGTTCCTACCCCACTGAAATTAACGATTAATGGTGTTGATTTATCTACCGTTTCATCTGTATATTTTGATATCTATTCTAACGGAACGGCAATCAATGGATCCCATATTAATGCTTCAAGAAATGGTGGTGGAAACGAATGGAATGCATCATACCAATTCCCTCCTGAGAGTGGTTACACTATCTATGGAACAGCCGTTATTACAGGGAAAGGGACAATAAGCGGATCAGTATCCGTATCTCCTTAGAGTATAAGGGAAATTGTTTTAAGCTTTTACTTCTTCAACGACTTTGTTGAAAATTTCCGGCTCATTGAGAGCCAGATCAGCAAGCATCTTTCTATTAATTCCAACTTTAGCTTTTGAAAGCAAGTTGATGAATCTGCTATATGACACGTTATGAGATGCTAATCCAGCATTAATGCGTTGTATCCATAATTCTCTAAATGTTCCTTTTTTCTTTCTTCTTCCGTTGAATGCATACTGTCCTGCATGAAGCATTGCTTCTTTTGATACGCGAACTAATTTATGCTTACTCATCCGGTAGCCTTTTGTTGCTTTATGGATCTTTTTGTGGTTTTGTCTTCGGGTTACACCTGTTTTAACTCGCATAGTTGTATATTAAGATAATGATTTGATGAGAACATCTGCCTGATTACTATTATTCAGATTTCTTTCAATTTTTCCTCGAAATTGTCTAAATTTTCTCTTTTTTGATGCGTTGTGTGAAAAACCATGTGCTTCAAACATCACTTTTGGTTTTGCATGTTTTGGATTAGAAAGAGTATATCTCTTTGAAAGAACTTTTCTTGATTTTTGTTTCATGTATACAGCATGATAAATTATTTTTTCCCCGGTCTGACTATTGCCAGAATTTGTTTTGCTTCATATTTAGGCGCTGTATCAACAATACTGTCTTCTGCTAATGCAGTGATAATATTGTTCATCAAGCTTTTCCCAAGTTCATAATTCACTCTTCCCTGCATCTTTATTACTAATTTCACGTTATGCTTTTCTTCTAAAAATTCCTTAACTCTTTTCAGTTTATGATCTAAATCATTTTTTCCGATAAGAGGATGAAACCACATCTCCTTTAATTCTTTGCTTTTACTATGTTTTTTGGTCTGTTTTTCCTTTTTTAACAATTCAAACTTAAACTTTGACCATGATTGCACCCGGGCTACAGGTGGATCAGCATTTGTTGCTACTTCAATAAGGTCTAATCCCCGTTCCTTTGCGTACTCTAAAGCTTTTTGTGTATCCATGACTCCAAGTTGCTCACCTTCTTCGGATATGACTCGAAGAGTAGGAGAACTGATCTGTTCGTTGCATCTATACTTACTTTCTAACGTATTCTTTGGTTTATATTGTAACTGTCTATTGTATATCGCCAATGGTAGATATAATTAACGCTTTTGATGATACCAAATAAGCCCTATTTTGTCAAAAAATACGGGTATTATATTGAAAGGTATATAAAAATCTCTTTGACATCCACAACCATATGCATTATAGTAGAAATATATTAGTGGTAATAACATGATTAATCTTGATATTGTAGGATTTATGCTTAGGAATGCAAAAGATTTGCATGATGATTCAATGGTGACTGCCGCAAGAGAAAAAGGATATGATGAAGGAAGTATTAAAGAGGCAATGGATGCAATTGATCGGGATGAAATAATTGTAGTATCAACATTGTGGTTTTTAACCCCTATTAGTCCAATCATATATAGACTTGGAGTGAGAAAAGTAAGTATCGAAAGAAGAGTCTTGTGGGGACTTTTTAGAAACAATACCGATGTTGGAATTCGCGCAATTGATAATGCTAAAATCTCAGAAAGAATTGTCAGTGCATCTGTTACCATAACACATTCTGACCAAAGTGAAGTTCTCATTGATAAAATCACAAAAAGCGATGCAAGAAAAATTGAGCAATTCTTCGGTTCAGTTATTGAAGCTCAGCGCAGCAATGTAGTCAATATCGCATCTGATTAGTTTGCTTGAGTAAATTCACAAATCTTATTAAATTGACAATATGTACAAGCCAAATATGAGGGATTAGCCTCAAACCTATTGGATCGTATCCCATTCACAGCATATTGAATAATCTTTTCAGCATCGCGAATTGTTTTTGCATCTGGTACATATCCTTCTTCAATACTACTTGAAAGAAAATAGAGGGAAAGTTTTGTTGGAAGTTCATGGAAAGTCTTTTCATACGCCCATGCATATATTTTCAGTTGAGGACTTTCTTTCGCTTTTGCTATTGCCTCTTTTGAGTTATGCACGACACTTGTTTTAAAATCCACAATCTTCCCTGATGCATCTATGAGATCCCACCTCCCTTGAATAATGGTTTTGGAAGTAAAAGGAACCTGGAACTTTTTTTCAATGAATTTTGGTTTAAATGTTTTACTTTCTTCTAAAAACTTTGTAATCATCTGTTTTACATGTGAGTAAGCCTGGTCAATATGGCCTTGTGATAGATATCCTTTATCACTCCACTTATCATTGAGAGATGTCATAATCTCGTCTAGAAAAACCGGATTTTTTTGCATTTCTCGCATCAAAACCTGTTCAACTATATCATGCATAAGAGAGCCTAGTGTTGCATGAAACTGCATTATTCCCTGCAATTTCTTACGGTACATATAGTCATATTTAAGTGGACAAAGAGCATATTCATCCATCTGAGACTGTGTAAGTGTAAGGATAATAGTCTCTTCTACTACCTCATCAATCTCATCCTTTATTATTTTTTCTGTTTTTTCCTTAGTGGTAGACGTAAGAGATTGTGTCGTACTTTCTTTCACAAAAGGAGAAGGTTTTTTGAGCGTTTTTTGATAATAGTCTTTAGCCCAAAGCAAAAATAACCTATCTTTTGCACGGGTCATACCTACATAAAAAAGACGACGTTCTTCTTGTATATGAAAATTTCCTTCCGGTAAAATTTCTTTTACAAGAGCTGTTGGAATTTCTATAGGATCACGCATGTCCCTTACAGGAAATCTTCCTTCAATCAGATCAATCATGAATACGGTATGAAATTCCATTCCTTTTGCTTTATGTATTGTCATTATATTTACCGCATCAATTGAGGTATCAGTTTCTTCGCTTGATGGATCATCTCCCATTTCTCGAGAATAATCCAAAAAATCACAAAACTGATCAACTGAGGTATAGGTAGTATTGGTTATGAAGCGATCGATTCTTTGGAAAAATTTCTGTACATTTTCGATTCTTCCCTTTTCATTATCAAGAAGCTCTAAAAACCCTTTTTCTTTTATATATGCAAGGAGGATACTTCCCACATTTTCATTTCGTGATCTTTCTTGATAAGCTTGAATATCTGCAATGAGTGTATGTATTTTTTCCAGATTTTCATCACTTAGTTCCAATTCGTGTGTATAAGAATCTATATGATGAAAGATATATGAAAGAGGTTTACTGTTCCCCTTTGCAAGGCTATTGCATGCGCTTAATAAATCCATTTGTAGATCATATAAAGGACTTGCTGCCAGGTGAAAAATGCTTATATTATCATCATATCGAGCTAAGCTATACAAGAAGCTTAATAATATCCTAATTTCTTTTGTCTCATATAATCCTGTATTGCCTTCATATTTAAAAGGGATGTCAGATATATTGCATTGCCTGATTATCTGTTGAGCCTGAGAATTTGAGCGGATCAACACAGCAAAATCCGAATAATGAAGAGATGTGTTTTCTCCCATTATGAGCTGAATCTGTTCTATGAGATATTCCATTTGTTTTGTTACATTTTCGCTTTCATGACTTATAACAGGATAACTGCTCTTGTTTCCTACTGCTTTTAATCTCTTATCAACTTTTGCAATAATCTCCAACCTGTCCGGATTATTGTTATTTATCAAACGGTATGCACTATCAAGTATAGTTTGGGATGATCGGTAGTTTTGCGTAAGGACAATCTTTTTGCAATCAGGATAATGTTCTTCGAATTGCAGGATATTGGAAATTGAAGCTCCTCGGAAACGATAGATTGATTGGTCATCATCTCCACATACACATAAATTCTTATGTCTTTGGGATAAGATTGTTACAATTTCATTTTGTGCATAATTAGTATCCTGATATTCATCTACAAGGATATATTTGTATTTTTTTTGATAGTATTCTCGTATTGTCGACTTGTTTCTCAAAACATCAAGTGTTAAAAATACTAAATCAGAAAAATTGAGTATACCCTGCTCTTTTTTAAGTAATTCATATTGTTCATATGTATTACATAATTCTTCCTGGATAGAAATATACTCTTGCAGCGTTTTAATACTATCAAATTCTCCACTTTTCCCCTGATTTATATCATCTTGTAAGGAATGAATAAATTGACGATAAGATGTAATATCTACATCTTCATCTTTTAATCTTGAAAAATATGATAAAAGTGCTTCGATAAATTTGGATGGGTTTGAAATTGGTCGATAATATGAAAGCGGGAAAGCAAATAAATGTTCTTTGAAAAAATATATCTCTTCAGGAGTATTCATCACTTTATAATCTGGTGTAAGACCGATACTGATGGCGTTTTCTTTTAGAAAATAATCTCCAAATGCATGAAAGGTGCATACATCTACCCCGCTTTTGCCATATGGAAGGGTAAGTTCGACACGTGCACGCATTTCTTGAGAAGCTTTCTCAGTGAAGGTAAGTGCAAGAATTTCTTCAGGCTTAGCTAAACCTTTAGCAATGATATATGCTATTCGATGCGTAAGCGATTTCGTTTTTCCAGTCCCTGCACCTGCAATGATGAGAACAGGCCCTTCAGTTGTCTGGACGGCCCCTTGCTGCTCTTCATTGAGGTCCTGCAGGTATTGTTCCCAGCTATCCATTATATCGTTATTCCTTCAAGATATTTTCCAAGATCAAGTGCAGCTTTGCACCCTTCTCCTGCAGCAGTTATAGCTTGTTGATATCGAAAATCATCAACATCACCTGCGCTAAATACGCCGTCTACATTTGTTTTGGTATGGTTTGTTACTACTATATATCCATGTTCATCCATGGCTAATTGGTTCTGGAATATTCCTGTATTTGGATTATGGCCAATGGCAATGAATAACCCGTCAAGATTTAAATCTCTTTCTTGGCCATTTGTTACGTCCCGGATTGTAATTCCTGTCAGTTTATCTTTTCCTTGAAGCATAGTTACTTCACTGTTATATATTGGCTCAATACTGGGATTTGCTTGCACCTTTTGTTGCATGATAGCACTTGCTTTAAATGTATCTCGTCTATGAATAAGGTATACTTTGGATGCAAATTTTGTTAAAAACAACGATTCCTCCATTGCGCTATCTCCTCCTCCGATAACTGCGATTTGTTTTGATTTGAAAAAAGGTCCATCACATGTTGCACAATATGAAATACCTCTTCCGGTAAGTTGTGCCTCATTAGGTAATCCTAGTTTTCTTGCAGATGCACCTGTCGCGATAATAATTCCTTCTGCGGAATATTCCTGATCATCAGTATATACCCGGTACGGTTTTTGAGAAAAATCTGTCCGTAAAACATCTTTAAATATAATATTCGCACCGAATTTTTTTGCCTGTTTAAGGAGATTATCCATTAAGACAGGACCCATTATGCCGTCCAAAAATCCCGGGAAGTTATCAACTTCTGTTGTTAACATAAGTTGTCCACCAAATGAGGATCCAGCAAATACAGTCGGGTTTAGATTTGCCCGAGCAAGGTAAATGGCGGCAGTTAATCCTGCAGGTCCTGATCCGATCACTATTGTTTTTTTCTGATCCATGGTAAATTTATGATATATGATTATATTTTCTTGTTTTATATACAAGGTAAACAAGACATGCTACAAAAGCTAAGAAAAGTGTTACGGTCAGGATCTTCTTAGAGGTAGCTTGTTGATCAGGTATTTGCGACAATGCTGAAAAAAGAACCTGATAGTTTGTCTGTATACTTCCATTCTTATTTACTTCATACGGATTTATTTCTCTAAAAAACCCATTCCATGAATTCCCGTCTTTGCTGTATTGATATGACCAAGCATAAAGTGATTGTTTGGTCGAATCTGGTAAGGTAATGTTATCTCTTTTTAATGAAGTATCGACTATCGTATTTGTGGCAAATCCAAGATCCGGATCAGCCATTATCCCTTTTTCAATGTTAAAAAATACATCTGATACCTTCCCTACACTTTTCGTCTGCATAACCATTGTAGTATATATGTCAAGGCCTTTTCTGGCGTCTTTTATTCTGCTTGATTCAATGGTGTAACCAAAATCTCTATAAGCAGCAATGGATTGTGAGAATGTGGAAGGAATATCAGAGATGATTGTATGTACTTGGGCATGATATATGCCAAGCGTTAACAAAACATCAAGATAGCCTAAATTATCTATTTGCAGGTTACTTTTAGGATCAATGCTGGTTTGTACTTCTAGATTTGCCTGAGGAATCAATTTAAGACCTCCGAGTGCTAGCGATGGGTTTGTAGCTGGTTGCCATATTGTTGATATGTCATTTACAGTCAAGAATTTATATTTAGACGAGGAAAGTTGCTTCTCATAAAGAGTAGTTGTTTGTTGATCAAGATCTGCACCAAAATATGCACTATAGCTAGTTGAATCTGCAAGCACTAAACTGTTTGCAGAAAGAATAAAGAAGAAAATTGTTAGAATAAATATGAATTTTTTCATAGCATTATCTACCATGATACCACACTCTTGAACAGGGGAATACTAGATGAATCTATTTTTATTTGCACAGGATTAATCCTGTAGGAACGGCGTTATCTTCTCTGAAGAGCTTGCTAAAATACAAGAATAGAGATATAATGCGCAAGCTATAACTTATAATATATTCTATGTCACAAGGTTTTCCTTTTACATCATTTAATGGTTTAGAATTTGGCAATGCATATCCAGATTTTGGAATTCCTACAGATTTTCCCACTGAATTACCAACTACTTCTCCACAATATCCCCTACAATATAAAATTTTGGGAGTAGATGATGAACACAGTTTTCATGATGTAGGTGAAATGCTTGCTGAAAGTAAATATAAAAGATTCGGAAGCGAAGGTGTAAATAAAAGAGAAAATGCTAGAGATATTGCTACTAAAGCAATTGAACAATTACACCAGAGTGAAAATTATAGTCTTGTTATTGTTGATGGCTTATATGGAGAAGGAATTCGAGTTCTTATAGAAGCTGCAAAGTTGGGAAAATTTGTAATTTATTATTCGAATGAAGGAGATGATGCAAACAATTTTAAAGCACAAGAAAAAATTATTGAGTTAATTCAAAGATATCCTTGGGTTAAAGGCAGAATAATTTGTATGCATAAAGTTAAAGATTTATTTAAAATGTTTGATTTATTAGAAACAGATGATCCAATAGTAGCAAGTCAATTACTATTTCATCAATAATATGCTTGATTTCTAATTATTCTGTTGACTTTAGAAAAAATGGGTTTAGCAGGGCTCGAACCTGCGACCTTTACAATGTCAATGTAATGCTCTAGCCATCTGAGCTATAAACCCTTAGATTACTTCTTTTTCTGATGTTAACACATCATCGATAAGTCCGTATTGCTTTGCATCTTCACCCGTCATCCAGAAATCTCTTTCCACATCTTGTGCAACTTTTTCTCTACTTTGTCCTGATTGACGAACAATAAGGTCTATGATGTTATTTTTACGTTTTAAGATCCAGTTTGCAGTGATTTCAATATCTGTAGCCTGACCTTCTACTCCACCTAAAGGTTGGTGAATAAGAATGGAAGCAGACGGAAGTGAGAATCTCTTTCCCTTTTTACCGCAAGTAAGTAATAATGCACCCATAGAAGCAGCTAAACCTACAGCTACAGTGGATACTTCTGGCTTTATATGATACATTGTATCAATTATTGCCATTCCAGAGTCAATTACTCCACCCTGGCTATTTATATACATAGTAATATCTTTACTTTCATCTTCCTTTTGAAGAAAAAGAAGTTGGGCTATAATGCTGTTTGCACTATCTGTGTTTATCTCTCCAGTTACGAATATGATCCGCTCTTTTAAGAGTCTTGAATAGATATCATACGCTCGTTCACCTTTTGGATCTCTTTCTATTACTGTTGGAATTAAAATGCTTGCCATATTAGTTATTTTCTATTCTGTTAATTAAATCATTAAATGCTTTCTGTCGAACTAAAGCATAGCTAATGTAATTATACATCCCCTGGTCAAGAGTTGCTATTTGCTCCGGAGTGTATACTTCATGAAGACTTTTTTCGACCTCATCTTTATCAGCCTTGATATCTTGCTGTTTTGCATATTCGGCAAGTAAAAAATCCTGTTTAAAACTGAATTCGATGTCTTTTTTCCAATGGGTTTTCGACTCATCAAGTGTTGTATTTTGTAATTTCAAATAATCATCTACCTGAATTCCTAGTTCATTTAATTTTTCAGTAAAATTTTGGATATGATTTTCCAGTTCTCTTTCAATAAGTGCCTCAGGAACATCAACTTCTGAAATTGCAAATACTTTATCTAAAATATCACTGTAGTATTTATCCATATTAAATGGAGGAGTTTCATCTTTCTTTTCTTCATTTTGTTTTACTTCAGCTTCCTTTGAATCTTCAGTTTTTTCTTCATTGGGAGTTTGAGCTGATTTCTCTCGTGCTTCCTTTGCTTTATTTACTTCATCTTTATCCAGCTTTATTGTTGAAAGGTCTCCAATCTTCACTTCAGGATATACTGCAAACTGTACTGAAAATTCAATAGGTTTTGTTGGATCAAAAGAAAGCAGTGAAAATTCAGGATCAGAAATTGGGCTAAGTTTTTCCTGTACCAATGCCTTGTTTGTCAGTTCCCAGATAAGTTGGTTTAAAGCCTCATCGTACAATTTTGGTCCAAGCTCTTCCACGATCATATTCTTAGGAGCTTTTCCTTTTCTAAATCCTTTTACTTCAACTTCTTGTGAGAGCCTGTTATATGCTCTATCCATGGAAGATTGAAAATCTTCAACTTTTGAAGTAATAGTCAATTTAATGGTACTTTTAGGCTGTAATTCCTTTTTTAACTCGACAGTTTCTGCGTTTTGTTCCATCAATATATATATTAAATAGTGTCTGAACTTGGATAGTCATTTTGATATGGAAGTCCATCAAATAGTGAATCCATTCCTCTTTTTTTTAGATATTTCTCTTCTTCATCAACCTCATATGCTTCATCTTCTTCCATAATTGGATCGAATTCTTCACGTGGTGCTACTGCATCTGCTGTAAGTTGCAGCTTATTTCCGCATAACGGACAAATATCCATATCAAGTACTTCTTCCTTGCAATGGGGGCATTGTATAACGACGCTTTTTGTTGTGGTAACCTCTTCTTCTTTTGTTTCTTCAATATCATCCCCTACATCCGCAAGAGGAACAACAATATCATCTTCTTCTTCAATATTATTTGCAATTTCTTCTATGTTAGAAAGTTCTTCTGTACTGACATCTACCAATTCTTCAGGGGGTATCTCGTCAGGTTGTATATCCAAGTCTTCGAGAGCTATTTCATCATTTTCTGATTCATCCATCGTATCTTCTGCTTTTGCATCAAATTCTTCATCATCAAACAATTCTTTTTTGCTTTTTGTTTTTGATTTGGTCATGGTCAAAATGTTAAATAATATATTGCAGGGATCGCCTGTAATAGTGACAAAATATGCCCAATGATTATAGCATGTTTCCTATTTTTGTAAAATTTACTATCTTACACTGATGATGTATGAACCACCACTTTGGAAAACAATCTTGCCGGTTTGCTGGAGGATGGCTTCATTGATGTTTGGATATTTTGTCCTTTCTTGGTCCCCAACGATAATATAGTTAATACCATACTTCTTTACTATATTCTCCGCGTTTTGTAAAGAGGGGGAAGTATACAGGTCGCTAATATCAGTTATTCGCTCAGCAGAATAGGTATATGTGTTTCTCCATTGATATTGATGGTTTGGCCAGCCCAATACAGTTGAAAGGCCGGTATTTGCTGATATCCTAGCAAAGTAGGTATAACTATCCCCTACTGCCTCAGCTATGACGCTGTTTTGATTAGCATGTTCATTTAGCCAATTAATCATGGCATAATCATTCGGATATTGATCCTGTATATATTGAGTCCCATCATCTGTTTTAAATGGATTAAAACAAACTTGACCTATGCATGTTTGTGATGCGTATGATGCTGACTTTTTAGTTACATTCAAAAATCCTTCGTTAATGGCTTGAAATGTATATAGAAAAACACAAAATAGAAGAATTGCTGTAATGGTATTCCAAAACCATACCCCAATATGAACAGGAATGATTTTGTGATTTTTTTTGATGCTATTGATCTTTGCAACCACATATCCAACAGTTACTGAAAAAAGAATCCAGGACTGATAATACAATTTAAAAACTGTATTTGCTCTAAAATATGGAGGATTTGCTTTATAGAAAATATCTTTAAGATAGAATATTTCTGCTGCAATAATCAGGCCTATTCCTAACACCATAAAAAGAAGAATAAAAAGATCTAGCATTGCTATTTTTTTCTTTGTAATTGTTGCAAACATAAGAAAAATAGCAAAGGAGATAACGAAGAAAAAGAAAAATCCAAATAACAAGAGCTCAATAGTCGGATCACTATGAGTTGTTGTATTTACTCCTATACCGTCAACCGGTGCCTTAAATCCGATATAGAATGGAAGAAATAGGAGAATACCGATAATTCCTGCAGAGGTAATAGAAAGAATAGCTTGAACAAGAGGTGTTTCCAGTATTGCCGCTATGCCTTTCCCTTTCAAATTCATAATACCTTGCATTATCTTTTCTACATATTCTTTTGCTGTATATGAATCTTTTTTCTTTCCTTCCAAGAGATATGTACCTAGAATTGCACAAAAGAGAATGAATGCATATAATAATGCATCCCAGCTGTTTGCCGCAGCCATGATGCCAAGTATTAAACCAGAAATTGCAAGATCTAATCGACTAAATACTTTTTTATTCAATATATTGAGAGAAAAAATGAGTGATACGAGAACAATCGGAATATCTGTCACATGGGCATGTAAGTCAGAAACAATAAAACTATATATAGGAAATTCATTGATAGTAAATGGAATTAGTCTAGTTGAAGATGGATACCAGAATGTAAAGGCATTTAGATTATGGTATTGGAAAAAATACTGGATAGCTTGTGTAACAAAATGTAAATTTCCTGCAAGTGTTAATACACATCCTGAAATAAAGGCTGCATATAATTTCTTGGTTAAAGAGAATACAAATGAAAAAGATAATAGAAAGGTCAATGCAAATATAGTAGGAATTGAGTAATTATATGCAAAATTTGAGGGAATACCTGATAAGCTTGTGAGAAACGTATAAATATATTGACCATAATAATAATAATTTAAATGAAATCCCGATAACCACATATCATGTGGCGGGAAATATGAACTCTTAAGCAGAGCGTTCATAATACCGAAGTCCATAAATTTCTCAGTCCCAATTATTGAAGGTGTTGTTCCTCGTAAAAATGTCCAGATGAAAAATGAAGTCAGAAATATTACTTCTTCTATAAAGATTAATCGTGCAGTCCTTTTCCTTTTATCCCTGTCATCATATTCTTCATGTTTTATAAACCATGCCTGGACTTTTGTAACCATTTTTACTATTAATGTTTGATTTACTGGGTGGTGAAAGACGTTTTGCTCACTTGCTAGCATGGAATCAAAAATTTTTTCCCGAGTTTTCATTCGCAGAATTGAAAGACCCACACAAAGTCCTAAAAATAGGAGTGATACAATAGTGGTTGTAATGCGGGTAAAAGGGAAAATATGCAAAGATGCTCCCAGCCAAACAATATAGGAGGCTACAAGAATCCCCAAAAGTTTTGAGACTGCAAATCCTTTATCACTTACACCTTTAAAAATGATGGATATTAATGGATATGTAGCAAATGAAAATACTTCAATAACTAAAATCCAGATATTAGCGTTAATAATGCTGTCCATCGTTATTGTATATTTTTTGCTAAGTTAAACGCATTTTTTACTGCAAAGTTCATACCCCTATCTTCAGGATACACTTGTGACATATTCAAAATATATACATCTTCAATCGGTGATTGAACTGCAGGAATATGAGTATGATATTCCGTAGTAACAATCGGCTGGGCAAAAGGTGCCCTGAAAACCTGAAAATCTTCGACCCAAGAGTCTTTGAAATTCTTATTTAATTTTTTCAGGAATGGATAGTATATTTTCTTTAATGCATCATCAGACATTGTAAGAATTTCTGAGTCGTTTTGCAAATAGTTGCCCACATAGATAATATGCTTCCCGTTATATCCTTCTACCATATTTGTTTGTTCAACAATTACGAGCGCTGGCTGTTTTGTATCTGCAACAGTAATCCAGTAATAATCTGTTAGTTTTTCCTTTAATGTCAAAATGATTGTTTGAGCAGAAATATAATCAATGCTGTTTACATTATGTATGTATTCTTCAGTTAATCCATGTAATAGTTTTGTATAAACATGGGAAGGTGTTGTAATAATTACCTTATCAAAAACTTTTTTTGAGTTATCATTAAATGTAAGGATAACTCCTTCATTTGTTTTCTCAATTCCTGTTATAGTCATATTTGTTTGGATCATTCCGCCTTTCCCTCGAACTTTTTTTTCGAGTGTATCGAACAATGTTCCGAATGAACCATCCATATAGCCAAGCTTCCCTTTTGAATTACCTCTCGTTTCGATTCGTGACCATACCCATGACATGGTAATCTTGTCAAAATATTTCTGGAATTTTGCAAAAAGTACAGGTTGCCAAAATATTTCGTATGCCTTTTTCCCCATATATTTTGAAAGCCATGAACTTGCAGTGGTATTTTCAAACTTCTTCCAATTTTTAGTTTTCATTAGATAATATGTTATTAAACCAACTCGAAATCTTGATAAAAAAGGAAGTGGAGAAAATAATAGAAGGTCTTTTGCACCCAAGAATGGGTACAAAGTATTTCCCCAATATGTCGCTCGATTATCTTTGTACCAATGGAGTTTGTCCTCAATTCCTAATTCTGTTATCAGGTTCATTATTTCTTTATCCGTAGTAAATATATGATGATAAAATTTTTCCAGTTTTGTTCCTTGAATAGAAATTGGAGCTGCAAGTCCACCCACTACATTTCCTTTTTCAAATATCTCAACATGTAATTTCGGATTTTTCTTAAGGAGGAAGTAAGCACAAGCCAATCCTCCCACACCTGATCCGATAATTGCGAGATTTGTATTTTCTTTCATAATGTTGAGTGTAATGTAGGAACATGCATAAGGTTATGATACCCTTTAAAGAAGTAGAGGTACATACCAACAATAGTAACAGGAATCAACAATTCTAAATGAAGGATAAGGACATAACCAAGTGCAAGGCTTTTGCTTATACCTAAAAAAATTAAAAGTCTTGTAGTAAAAAATTCAAATGTTCCAATAAAGCCAGGAGATGAAGGGATCGCAGAAGAAATATTGACAACTGCACATACAAAAATAAAATCAGTTAGGGATAGCGGCATATGAAACATCATTGAGAGTGTGAAATAACTTACCCCTTCAAGGATCCAAATAGAAACTGATAATCCACAAATTTTTAATACAAGAGGAATATCCTTGTATATGACATATCCATCTTTTATTTCATTAATCTTATCAGCTATAAAACCAAATACAATATATTTTTGAAGCTCTTTCAGTCTTTTCTGATTAAAAAAAGTTTGCAAGATTGAGATAAGAACAGGTGAGATCAGAATAAATATGATAAGGAATAAAAGTGAAAAATTAATAAGTGAATTAATATAGCCGGGCCATGTTCTAAATTTAATAAATACTGCTACGACAAGAAGTAATCCAATTATATCGAATAATCTCTCCATAATAAGGGTAATGGTAGATTTTACTTTTGATATTTGAAGCTTATTAGATAATAAAAAGATTCTTGCAAATTCTCCTGCTCGAAGAGGAAGTGTATTATTCATTGCAAGACCGATTGCAATTAGTGGAAATAACTGATTTCCATCAGTTTTTTTAAACTTTGATGTTATTATCGCCCATTTCAAAGCCCTTATATAGAAGCTGACAAAGTGAAGAATTATGGCAGGAATTATGAATAGATAGGTTCCTGTCTTTATCACGTGCCAGACACTTCCCCATTCCGTTCCCTTTAGGCTTAGGTATAAAAAAAATGCACTGATTAGTGTGCCTATGATTATTTTAATATATTTCATCAGCAATAAGTCGACAATTCATTATATAATTCCATTTATAAAATGCCAACTATACCCTGTCTCTTTGATAGCACAACATTTGTTTGCCATTTTGTCTCCATAACTATATAATGATCGGGTTATATCATCAACCTATGACCACAAAAATTGTTGCAGCCATCACTGGTTTTATTCTTTTTATCATTACACATTTATCCTATCTTGGTTTAATTTTTCTTATGGCAATTGAAAGTGCCAATATTCCCTTACCATCTGAACTTATCATGCCGTTTGCCGGATTTTTAGTATATCAGGGGAAAATGAATATCCATCTTGCAGCATTTGCAGGAGCAACGGGTTGTGTCATTGGTTCTGTTGTTTCATACTATCTTGGTTATTATGGTGGAAGACCATTTTTAGAAAAATATGGAAAATATATTCTATTAACTCGTCACGATCTTGATCTTGGAGAACGACTATTTGCCAAACATGGAGATAAGATCGCATTCATTTCACGAATACTTCCGATTATTCGCACTTTCATATCATTTCCAGCAGGTGTAGTTAAGATGAATATAAAGAAGTTTTTAATCTATTCTTTCGTGGGATCACTTTTGTGGTCTTATTTACTCGTGTTTATAGGTGAAAAAATTGGTAGTCATCAGGATGTAATAGCTGCCTACTTCCACAAGTTTGATGTACTTATAGGAGTAATTCTTGTATTTGCAGTTGTTGCATATATCTACAGGCATGTAAAACAACTTCGGGGATAGATAGTTACTCCGCTTTTTCTTCAAATAATTTTGTAATGCGGATTTGTGCTTTATCAAGCTTTTCTTTGCAAAGTTTATGCAGATTAATACCTTCTTCAATAAGCTTTAATCCATCTTCCAGGCTTAATTCAGGATTTTCAAGTTTAGCTACAATTTCTTTTAACTGCTTAAGTGCTTCGTTAAAGTCGACTTCAGTATTTTTCATGATATCGTGATATCTAAAATATTACTTTTCACACTTCCATCTGAAAACTGTGTCTCTAATTCGGATCCTTTTTTAAGGCTTTTAACACTTTTGATTATATTTCCTTGACTATCTTTTACTATACTATATCCTTTTTCAAGTATTTGTAAAGGATTCCTTAATTCAATATGCGTGCCAATCTTTTCAAGAATATGGGTATATTCTTGTATCAAGTCTTCTGAAGCGCAACGAAATTTTTCTTTTGTATCTACAAGAGATGTTATATATTGCGGAACTAAATTTTTTGAATATGATTGAAATTTATATTGTATTTCTGATAATTGATAACCATAACTTTCATATATCCTTTTATTCGAAGCCATTTTTCCTGATAACGAAAGTAATTCATCTAAAAACCGTTTTGTAAATCGATGGACATCCACAATATCAGAACGTGCTATTGTGTTTGACATATTTAAATTGCATACGGCGATACGGTTATTCGCCCATGTCTGCATTCTTGATAGCACGACATCAAGTCCTTGGTATAACGCATCTTTATGTGGCGCAATGAGCTCAGCTGCATTAGATGGGGTTGATGCTCGAAGATCTGCGACAAGATCAAGTACAGATATGTCTTTCTCATGTCCAATTGCGCTTACTATTGGATGACGGGATTGAGCTGCTTCTCGAGCTAGCTGTTCATCATTAAATGCCATTAAGTCTTCTAATGATCCACCACCTCTGGTAATAACGATAAAATCAAGATCATCAATGGTATTTAAATACTTCATGGCCTTGATTACATCCTTTGCACTTTTGTCTCCCTGAACGAGCACATCGTATAAAAGAATTTCAACATTTGGGTAACGTTCTTGCAGTATCTTAAAAAAATCTTTCCATGCTGCACTGTCTTTTGAGGTAATGACACCGATCTTTTTAGGTATTAAAGGTAATTTTCTTTTTCGTGCCTCATCAAGTAAACCTTCTTTTTGCAGTCTTTGTTTTATCTCTTCAATTCGTGCTTGCAGGTCACCAACACCATCTTTTTCTAAGATTTCCACTTTAAATTGAAATCTTCCATCCCGCTCAAAAATACTTAATTTTCCAAATGCTTTTATCGTAATCCCATCTTCAATACTAAATCCAAGTCCCAGGAGCTTTGATGCAGGGAATACACAATCTATTGCTGATAGTTCATCTTTTAGTTTGAAATATTTGTAATAGTATTTATCAGGACTGCAGCCGGAAACCTCACCCTTGATCCATACAGAGTATTCTTCTAGTACCTGTTTTGCCAGTGTATTTACTTGTGTAACTGATAAACAATCTTCCATCCAACTATGATACAGCAAAAAGATAAG
Source organism: Patescibacteria group bacterium (assembly GCA_025450075.1). GTDB lineage: Bacteria > Patescibacteriota > Dojkabacteria > JAKAPS01 > JAKAPS01 > JANWIC01. The sequence goes on from JANWIC010000019.1 coordinate 44,239, forward strand.
AGAATGAAACTAGTAAGTATATATTCGATACCCATTTGAATTCTTTGAATTTTACATTAGATTGGAGTAAAATGCTGGGCAAATAGATACCAATATGTTTGAAGATATCCAAACTGCTGATAATGGAAGAGGAGCCTATCCTCCACCTTATTTGCTTCCTGAATGGGTAGTAAGGAATGAGGAGTATAGTGAAGGAGTCACAAATCTCTTTAAATGGGTTTCGTACTACGCAACAATACTTCCAGTAATTGTTTCATATGGTATACAGCAAACGTTAGCTGATGCTTGTGATAATATTGGAAATACAAAAAAACTTTTTGAAATGCATGCGGCTGATGCAAATCCCGTTGCTGCCATTGTCTCGGAAATGACAATCCGTTGGGCAACAGATATTTTAAATCGCACTTTCGATGGAGATTTTTCTTATCTATTAGGATTAGAAAGAAACCAACAAATTCGTTGTGCCGAATATGTGAGAGAATCAGATCCATCAGATAGAATCGTAATCTTAGAATTAATGCAGGAAGAAGATGAGGGAATGATGCAATCAATCGTTGGA
>JANWIC010000020.1 GCA_025450075.1 Patescibacteria group bacterium
AATTATTAAAGCAAGACTTATATTATTACCAACTTACAATGAAATATATAAAGAGAAATTATTTGCTTTAGAGGATTCCATAAATCTTTTTTCTAGTAAATATAAAGGAAAGAAATCATTGGAGATTCCAGATAGAGATGAAAAAACTATACTTGAAATTATACACTCACTTGTAGGTATTGAGATAGGCTCATTTATGGAATTTTTAAATGCTGAAGACATTAAGGTAGATACAAAATTAAATGCTTTTGCTAAGAGGCAAAGTATTAATAGATTCACTGTTGTGGAGTAAAAAACAACATAGTTCTACTGTCTCATCCTCCTGTTCAAGTGTTAGAAATGGGATATATTGCTGTTATAGTAATATTAGTGGTTTTGTTCAAAAACGGAGAGGGTGAGATTCGAACTCACGGTGCTCATCACACGACGGTTTTCAAGACCGTTGCCATAGACCACTCGACCACCTCTCCGCGTATATTTCGTCAGTATTATAATCTAAATGAGCCTTGTTATTCAAGGAAAACGGAGAGGGAGAGATTCGAACTCTCGATAACCTTTTGGGCTATACCAGCTTTCCAGGCCGGCGCACTAGACCAACTATGCGACCTCTCCAGCAGCAAGGAAAGGGTACAATAATACCCAAACATTGTCAATAGTAATGGAATATTTTCAGGATAATTAAGCCTATCACAAATGTAAGACCTGAGCCGGCAATTACCTGTCCAAGAGTATGCATTTTCAGATATATGCGAGAAAATCCAACTAATGGTAAGAAAAGAATACTTCCATACCAAATTCCTCCAAGAAAGACACATGAAAATATGATAAATAAGGAGACAAGTTGTCCATGCATACTGATTTTCCACCAAAATGTAATAAATGAAAAGCAGGTTTGCAGTGTCACAAAAATTAGGAGCATAACCTTTAAGAGATGCGGAGCAGAACCTATTTCTGCCGCGAATAAAAGAATTGCAAGTAAAAGTGTATCAAGTACCATATATTCCACTCTTTCTTTTCGTATAGACAAATCCCAGTCGTTTATTACCTTTTTGTATAAAAGGAATATATCTCCAATGACTGGAAACACTGCAAGGCATAAAATAAAAATGCTACCCCAGATATAGGCTTGATATGTTTGAATCTGGTAAACACATACAACTATGACAAAAGTATAGATTATATACATGTCAAAACATCGGGAAAGAAATTTACTGACATTAAGGGGTACATGTTGGGCAGTAGCATTTTGCATACATATATACTACCATCTTTATCAGGTTATCTTCAATTTCCTATTTCGCAAGGTAAACATCTCCCCCGCTTTCTTTTTGAAAGGAATAATGCTTTTGCAGGAAAGTTACATAATCATGTAACTGGCTTAGGCGGCTGGAGACTAAAACTACAACTTTAACATGGAATTTTTGAGTATCCTGAATCATTTCAGAACTCGTAAGTGAATGAGACTGGATACGGACATAAGAAGTATCAACATCATTTGGAGGTGTATTTCTATTTGAAAGATACAATAATAACTGTTCATCAGTTATGACATAATCAGTCGGTCTGGTATGAATATCAATATATGTGCTAAGAGTCTGCAGAGAATTGTCATATTGACTTGGGATTGGGAATAATATATTCAAATCTGAGACATAATTAAAAGATGCATACAAAATGATAAGAAAAGAGAAAATGAAAACGAGAATTTTCTTGTTTGTTTTCCAACCTTCCTCTATCGCAACAGATGAAACAAGTACAGAAGGAAAAATGAAAAATACAAGATGATGGATAAACAAAGGATTATAGAATAAAAAGATAATGGATGTAGCAGCAAGCCATATAAAAGAAAATAAGACAAATCGATTTGACCATAAATTTTTCCTGAAAATGATGAAAATACTTGCAAAATCTAAAAGAATTATCGGGAATTCATGTAACAATAATGTTCTTCTTGTACCATGGATAAGGTTTGTTAATGAAAATCCAAGCATGCTTGTACGAACAGTAAATGCCTGATGATACAGATTAACAATATTTCCAGGCTGAATAACGATGATCGCAAGGATAATGAATATCAGTGCGTAAGCAAGCATCTGCATATAAATAGCTTTATCCTTCCGTAGTATCCAAAATGATGCAAGTAATACAATTATAAATGTAATATTCACTTTCATGAGAATAGCAATACTAAAGCAAAGTGCTGATAAAACTAAATCTCTCCATCTTCTTTTTTCATTGAATAAAAGTAGAAAGTACAGTGCAAAGCAGGTGCTTGCCGTCCATGGAATATCGAGCTGGAAAGTTCGCGATACTGATAGGAATATACTGTTCAGCGCCAAATATATCCCAATAACACTTGCTGCATAAGTTCCAATATATTTCCGAACTGTAGTAAATGATACTACGATTAATCCTACAGACATGAGTATAGGAAATAACCTCACAGTGGAAATCGTTTGAGAAATCGTATAAAACACAGTTGCAATATATGCAAAAAGAGGAAATTGGGATGTATACGTTTGTGAAATTAAAGGAAACCCATGAAGGATTGATCTTACAGTTGCAATATATACCCCTTCATCATAATCACCAAATGGAAAGGAAAGATTAATCATCCGTGGGATGATACTAAACAGCCCAATACCGATAGATTGATATATTGCTGGTTTAAAACGCATATAGTAGTTTTATTGAATAGTCAAATGCATACTTTTCAGTGCAGAAACTCCTGGAAAAGTCATAACTGCCGGAAGTGTTGGGGCAAATGGATTATAGTATAACTGTACATATATATCATCTCCTGGATTGAATGTATATGATCCATAAACAGCTTTCCCATTGAAAGTTGTTCCACTTGGCAAATATTGGTCAGTATCTTTTGATAATAAAAAGCTGGTGCTATCTACTTTAAAGCTTTTATTAGTATTGTTTATTACATGTAAAGTTATTTCTAAATCATTTATACTTCTTGGATTATTTATATTGTGATTATCAGCTATTTCTTCAGTATTGCTTTGTACTTTTTGAATGAGTGTAATTAATACATTTCCATTGTTCGAAAGTTTCTTTTGATGTAATGACATAATTCCAAAAACAATCGTTACAATAAAAAGTATGGAAAAATAAATAACAATATATTTTTTTAGGTTTTCTCTTTTAAAGGCTAACATTAATATTATCAGGGACTAGAAGTAAAGCTGCACCTGTCCAGTTATTCATAAATACTTGCTTTGAAACAGATTGTGTTCCGTCTGGATTGAATCTAAAATAACAACGTGATTTAAAACATCTTGTTCCCCAACCATATGCAGTAATATGCCCTGTATCTGCTGCTGTAACAGTAATATTAGGACTTGAATAATCAACATTCAAAATTGTCATATAATGATTTGTCATTCCAACGATAACAGGATATCCTGCATTTGCTGCCTTTGCTACCCTATCAAAATCCGCACTTGTTCCATATGGTGCAGAACCTGAACCTTGAATTGCATATGCTTTGAAATGAATTTGATTTCCCGCTTTCGTCTGCATTAAATAATTTGCTGCTTGTAGATCATGTCCAAACCGATAATATGGCGCTACGTCAGGAGACCATTGATATCCGGAACTAGAATCAAATCCGCCGAATTTATTTAATGCATCTATACCATCTGAAATTATAAGATTGCCGCCACCATCTAATCTATTAAGATAAGTATCAACAACCGTAATTAAAGAGGAGGGATTACAAGCAGAATAGCCATCATTATTATATTTGTTATAATCAAGTTGCCCATTTGTCTGGTATTCACCATAATGTTCACAGGGTGTATTGTACCAGAATGGATTAGCATAATCTGGCGGATTAGTTGGGCCCCATTGCTGATAAAAAATAGGCGTTTCATCTAAAGCGAGACCTACATTACAACCAGGACCAAGTAAAGTAGATCCTCCACTAGTGCTTGTGGGGGTTGAAGTTGTCTTGTTTATATAATAACTTGGGAGAGGGGTTTCAGTAAAAGTTGATTCGGGGTTAAATGTAAGATTCCCATTATTACTTACAAGAAGTCCTGTACTGACACTGGTTACACGTCCAATAATTTGGAAGATAATAAATGGCATAAATATCAATCCAAATCCAATAACAGAATAGAAAAGAGATTTTCTTGCACTTTCAACTTTTTTTGAATCTCCTCCTGCTGTTATAAAAGAATACCCAGATATGAGAAGCATGAAAAAAAATACAACAGCTGATATACCGATAAAAGCATAAATAACAGCGCCTATAATACTAAAACCACAATCAATTGTTGGAGCAATTGTTCCACTACAATCTACAGCAGCAAATGTGGGATGGAATATAGCTGTTATGCTAAAACCTGCTAAAACAGTTGTAAGGATTAATAATTTCGTTTTAATATTTTGTATTTCTTTCATTTCTTAACGAGTTCATTATAATTCAGCAGTAGAGCATTGACAAGCTATTGAGTTACTATAGGTTCAGGATTTTGCAAAATTCGAAAGTTTCCACTATTGTCAACAATTTGCCATTCAGGTTGTTGAATATTCTCTGTCCATGCAATTGCAAGCCTTTTTTGTGCAGAATATATTACTTTATCAGCAGTGCTTGTATCATCTTCTCCCACTTGTGAAGAATTACTTTTCAATATATATGAAAAAGATTGTGTTGCTGTATCGACTAATTTTTTACTAGCAACTGATACATTATTTCCGAATTGTTTATGAATAAAAGAAAGAAACTGGGTATCATTTGTCACATTTGCAAAAGAAAACTTTTCATTCACGAAATTATACTGAGTAGAAAAACTCGATACATCGTTTTTCAAATCATTTATAGTAGTATTATTTACAATACAAGAAGCAATTCCCTGAAAAGCACCAGGAGCTATTTGCTTCAATGATACAACGGAAAATGTTTCAGCTGCAATATAGATAGCATTATCAGGTAGGTCTTCATAAACCGCAACAGGAACATTTTGTAATTCGTGTGTGGGATTTTTTGAATTCGTATTATGAAGAAGACTATCACATCCGACAAGCACTGAAGCCTGGATAGGATATGTAATACTTATATGAAGAGAATTATTGGTATAAATTCGATAATCGTTATTAGGAACAGTCAGTTGTGTATTATTACTTGTATTTCTTGAAAATATAATGTAAATGATGAATAGTATTAAAAATACACAGATACCAAGAACAAGATAAACTCTTTTCCAATTTAAATTTGTAGCACTATTTCCCATTGTAGAAGTACTTTGAATATTTTCCATTATATTTTATTATCCAGATCCAGGTGGCGCTAACCATCCAAGCACTGGTCCATTATATGGATCATTAATATAGAAATTTTTAACAGGAATTTGATAATATACCAATGGAGAATTATTCGTACCCGCAAAATTTTCATTCATTGTGACGATATTACCATCACCTCTTGCATTTATATTTACCTGTGTGATGATTGCCGTATGACCATTACCGCTTGTACCATCACTTATAATGGAACCTACTACAGGCTTTGCATATCCATTTTGATAGGCAACAAGTGCTGTCCCATGATAGTTTGATACCACTAGCCTTCCACTTGCCGGATATGGATCAACACCATACCGAATATACATATATCGCATGACAAGCTCAACACATTGCCATTCTAATACCCCATAGGCACCAGAAAAAAATTGAACTGTTAAGTTCGGTCCATTATCCCATGATGGCCGAGGACCACAAGCGAGAAGTCCTTGAAATGCCTGGTTATCTAATGGGTATGAAGCTATTTTCGTAGCTGCTTGATAATTATTTAAATCACATACCCCACTCCACCAATCAGCATTAATCCCTCCAGATCCTCCCCCTGGGGCTGTTGGTGAAGGGGTCGGTGTTGCAGTTGTGCTATTAATAAGATAACTTGGAACCGGTGTCTGAGTATAAGTGGATAGAGGATTAAATGAAATATTTCCATTATTATCTACGACAAGTCCGCTACTGACACCTGAAGTTTTTCCGATTATTTGAAAAACAATAAATGGGAGGAAAACAAGTGCAAATCCAACTACTGTAAAAAGAAGAGATTTTCTTGCACCATTTAAATTTTCAGGATTTCCTCCTGCAGTAATAAAACGAAAACCCGCAATGAGGATCATGAAAAAAAATACAATTGCTGAAATTCCTAAAAATTTGGTTATAACATCTCCTACAAGTCCAAAGCTACAATCAAGTGTTGGTGCAGTTAAGCTATTACAATCCGCTTGAATAATATGCGCAGAAAGAAATAGAAATTCAAAAGTACAAATTAAAATTAACGTGATGAAAAAAGAAATTCTATTAGTTAAAAACCTCATGTGAGTAATATTAGCCCTCTATTATAATTCAAGAGTTATTGCATATCAACTTTTTTGCCAAATTGTGTGTAATCTAGATCCTTAAAAGGATTATCTGTATCACAAACTTGTTTAACAAAAGTTTTTTCAATATCATTCAATCTTC
>JANWIC010000021.1 GCA_025450075.1 Patescibacteria group bacterium
AGGATTAGAAAGAAACCAACAAATTCGTTGTGCCGAATATGTGAGAGAATCAGATCCATCAGATAGAATCGTAATCTTAGAATTAATGCAGGAAGAAGATGAGGGAATGATGCAATCAATCGTTGGATTTCATACTGTTCGAAACGCTACGCGAGTAATTTCTTCACAAACAGATTTGACTATAGATGAAGAGTATACTTGCGAAAGAGAAGTAATTATGAGAACTCCATTATCAGATGAAGAGACTATTAGTGATACAGCCGGTTATGAAGAAGTCGAAAAATCTTTAGAACCAATTCTTAGATGGCATAGGTCAGTAATTGAAGCGCTTGCTGATTGGCCTCATGGAGGAAAAACAGAGCGCAAGCAGGTTATAACGGTTATTGTTAATGAAATTAGGCAATATGTATTGAGTAATGGATGCATTTCTCCCTCTATCATTGCAGATATAATACATTCAATTACAAGAAATCAGTTCCGACATAATAGGATTGGATTCAGTACTTCTATTGACGTGGATGCATATCATCAGACCCAAAGAATCAAATTAGTTGCAGGTTCTCGAGGGATCAGACTTAATCATGAGAAAAAAGGAATATTCATGATGGCGGTAAGTGTTCCAAATGAAAGACGGGATACCTATGAAAGAATGTTTTTCCAAGTTGGAGGATATAGGGTTATGGGAATAATAGGAATTGATGAAGGGACAAATAATATTCTGACTCGTTCTTGTACATTTCAAAGTTCAGATATCTCTACATTTCGAGAGACGAATTCAGGATTGGAAGAGTTTATGAGAGATGCCGGATTATTAGATGGAATGAGTAATAATGACATTAACATGTTATTCTTTGATATGTGGCATGCTTGTTTTAAAAGCTCTGAAATAATTCGTATCTTTGGAAATTTGACTAGGGCTTTGATATCTTAATTGATTCATAGTACAATACGACTCAATTCACCTCATGAATAGTGATATGAATGATAAACTAACATGTCCCGAAAATCCTACGGCCATTGCTACAGCTGAACAAGTAGATGTTGATGCAAATGAAATAATGCGGAGGTGGATAGAATACAAATTCAACCCAATTGACCCAAGAATTTCTGATGAAATTATCGTTATATGGAATACTTTGACAGCCGACGCTTTTTCATTTTCATCCTACTTGGGTACATTCCCTCTGAGTAATGAAATTCCTCCTGAATTAAAACCCTTTGCCTTGTGCTATGCAATCCTTTTTGATTTAATGAGGAAGTGGGCAAATCAAGTATGCATCGACTATCAAATTGCAGGAGAAGCAGCAAATACAGGAGTAAAAAGAGTAGAATCAAAATTTCTTCAGAAAGGACTTCTCATTGAATATGCGGTATGGAGAAATACAGATGAAACTAAACAACCAATAATATCTCTTACTCGTTATGGGTATCCAGGAAGTGATAATCACTCTATCAGTATAATGAATAATGGTGATAGAGGCGGGGAAATAATAGATATGGGTGCTATTGAACTGCAAGAAAGGGGATATGTAAGATCTCCTTCAATTGAAATACATGGAATGAAATTAAATCAAGAAGAAAAAGCTGAACAAGAAGAACTATTTGATGATTGGGTAGAGAAATTAAGTCAAGAGTTAAAAATACCAGAAGATGATAATATAAAGCTCTTTTTGAACAGTTTAGCAATTAAAATTAATAATGGAATTGTTACCTTACATGACTTGGTAAATTATGCTTGTGATTATTCAGAAGTTGCAAGCTTAATCAATGTCAATAGAAGAGATGTAATACAAATAGTAATGGATGCTTCATTAAATAAGGTAGAAAGAAATTTATTCGTAAAAAGCTGTCAAATTAATGGTGTTAGAATGCTGCTCATTGCAGTATATTCCACCAATAATGATGCAGGTACAAAAAATGTATTCGGACTTTTGTGTAGAGTTAACGATGATAATACAATTGCATTTGACACTTCATGCATGTTTAATGGATCGAATCCAAAAGAGATTATTAAGAGCAATTCCACTATAGCAAGTTGGATTCGAAATATTGCAGGACAATTAAACCAAAATTTTAGAATGCTTGAAGTCTTATACCGTACCTGTTCAACAAGAGATGGTCGATTTGACGGATTTTAAACCTTCCCATTTCCGTATTTCGTGCTATGATTTTTTGATGACCGCTTCATATGGATCTGCTCTTCATAAAAATTTCGATATCGGGGGGAAATACAGTGAAGAAATTTATCACCAGGATGCCTCTTTTATTGCTCTAGCGGTGAGTAAGATTTTACAATTGCGTATCAGATTCCAATGGAGAAAGTGTGGAAAGGGGTGATCCATCTGATTTATTGCTTGATAAGAAAATCAAATTCCTGTATGCTGAACTCAACGATAAATTTCCGTATAGGGAGAAGATTGAAGAATACTATTTCGGCAGTATAATTCCTGAACAAATGGAAATAATAAGAGAAACCTTCGAAAAATTCAAATTATTTTTGTAATGGTAAAGATTGGCAGAAAAAAATTAAAACATCAGCATAAGAAAAAATCTGCTTTTCGCGATATTATTCTTGGTGGCCAGGATGGATTGGTAAATGTGCTTGGATTATCTCTTGGACTTTTTGCTGCCCACTCCCCTAACCGACTTATCATTGTTGCAGGGCTTGCAGCAGGTTTTGCTGAGGCGATATCAATGGGTGCGGTTGTTTATACCTCCTCTCTTGCTGAACGCGATTTCTATCTTAAATCCCGTGAACTTATTAAAAAGGAATTGGAAGAAATGCCAGTTGTGGAAAGGCAGGATATTTATGATATATACAAAGCCAAAGGATTTGACGATGGTATGCTTGAGTCGATGATAGATCATATTGTATCAGATAAGGAATTATGGGTGAACACTATACTATCTGAAGATTTAAAACTCCAGCCAGTTGAAACAAAGGGCTTGTTGTTAAGCTCTTGGGTTGTTGCAATATCTGCCCTATTAGGGTCTTTCATTCCTCTTGCTCCATTTCTACTTCCAGATCGCATAACCGGAATGCTCATTGCCGTGATTATTTCAGGAATTGTTTTGTTTGCTGTTGGCGCATATAAGGCGGTGATACTTGTCGGCTCCTGGTGGAAGTCAGGTCTACAAATCCTTCTGATCGGGCTATTATGCGCATTTGCAGGCTTTCTTATTGGTATGGTATTGAAAGTAAATTGATTCGTATTGCTACTGCAACAAAATATTTCCCATATTGCCATTAGTTTTAAGAGCGAGTAGGATAAAGAAAGCATGAGTAACTGCCCATCATGAATACTACACAACACACATTAGTTGTAGGACTGCAATTTGGTGACGAAGGTAAAGGCAAGATTATTGACAGCTTAGTTGATGATTTTGATGCTGTCGTTAGATTTAACGGAGGAGCAAATGCAGGTCATACAATCTATTACAAAGGACAAAAGATAGCGTTGCACCAGATACCATCAGGTGTATTAAACAAACATGTGCTTAATATCATATCCCATGGATTATTATTAAACCTTTCTCTTCTTGTTGAAGAAATGAATGGATTAGATGCTTTCAGTATTAAACTTACTTCAAAAAATTTTTGTATCAGTCCTTTGTGTACCTTAGTCATGCCATGGCATATTGCTATGGATCGTGCAACATCAGGGACACAAATCGGAACTACTGTAAAAGGCATTGGACCAGCAAGCGCAGATAGGATAAATAGGCGAGGAATAAGGCTTATTGACTTATTTGCAGAAGATTTTGAGAAACGGTTCATGGATGAGGGGGTAATCCAAAACAATATCTTAAAAGTATTTGGAGGGGATACCCTTGATTTAAAGAAAGAGTATACTCTTCTTGTGAAGAGTTTTGAACAAATTCGAGGATATGTTCTTGATGTGTATGATTTGTTGAATTCACTTACAAAGAATAACAAACGAATACTTTTTGAAGCAGCGCAAGGAATGATGTTGGATGTGTTTAATGGAACCTATCCGTATGTGACCTCATCCGTATGTGACCCATCAAGTGTTACCCAGGGAACCGGATATGTATTCCCGTTAAAAAAGATAGGAGTTTTGAAACCGTATCTAACTGTAGTTGGAGCCCGAGAAGTACCTACTGAGATATTTTCGACTACAGCAGATATTATTCGAGAAAAAGGGAATGAATATGGCGCGACTACTGGACGGCCAAGAAGAATCGGTTGGATAGATATTCCAATGCTTAGGTATGTATTACAACATGGTATAGATGAATTTGCATTAATGAAACTTGATGTGCTTACTAATATTGATGAGATACAAGTATGTACTGCATATTGGGATGTACACATTGATGAAGAAATCAGATATACACCGGGGTATAATGACGGATTGAAACATATCACAAAAGTATATGAATCATTCCCTGCGTGGAAAGAAGATATTTCTGGCATGAGTAAATTTGAAGATCTTCCAAAAAATGCAAAGGCATTTATCAAAGGAATTGAAAGATATCTCGATAAAAAAATCTCCTACATCTCTACTGGAGTAAATAAGGAAGACTTGATAGTCCGGTAAAGTGATGCAATTGTGTATGTCTCTTTCTCTTGGGTAAATGATTGCATAACTCTTTCTTGTCCTTTATATCCTATTTTTTCCCGTAATTCTTTTGAAAGAATCAAATCATTGAGAGCACTGGCAAGAATTGTTGCTTCCCGTGGTGGGACAAGTATCCCTTCTTCTTCATGCGCAATAATTTCTGCAGGGCCACCAATGCTTGTTGCAATAACCGGAATCCCAAATGACATAGCCTCAATAACAACAAGACCAAACGGCTCAGGTTTGATAACTGGATGTACAACAATATCGGCAATTTGATACAATTCTTGCATGTCTTCTCTCCATCCCAAGAATTTAATCTTATGAACAAGCTTTAATTCAGAAACATATTTGATAAGATCAAATTCTACATTGTCCCTCTGGCCTTTACCGCTTCCGACAATCAGACATAGAAATTCCTGATCTTTTAGAATATATAGCGCATCAATCAAGTAGCGAACTCCTTTCCAGGCAACCAGCCTTTCTGAACACAATACAACGATTTTTCCGGTGGCATTTAAATGGTTACGAAGTTCTTCTTTCTTTACCTTCCCTATTTCGTGTTTGTATATACTAGTTCCGTTATATACGACAATAGAATTCCTTCGTTTTCCGTAAAACTTTTCGATATATTCTGAAATATATATGATACGAAATGGAATTCGACGAGTAAGGGTGAAGATAAGTTTATTCATGGTATCATCCCGGATCCACCAGATAAGCTTAGCTTTGCTTAATAGTGATACCCAAACTCCGATATAGTGGGCTTTAACAGAATTACTATGGATTATATCGATATGTTTGGATTTTACGACTTTCAATACATCTCTTACCATCTTTATATATCGGTAAATAACTATTGGATTCAAAGTGTGCAATATGGGAAAATGCATCGTTTTTACATCTATTCCTCGGATTAATTTAGCTCTCTCAGCAAGCTTCTCGGAGCAAAGGAGTGTTATACGAAATTCCTTTTTGTCCATAGCTTCTATATGTGAAAGCAGGGAAAGTTCAGCCCCTCCAATCACGGGTGAGTTTGTGAGATAGAGTATATTCATGCTTGAGTATTAACTTGCCATATTATACTCAAAGCTGGGTATTTTTAATATAGAGAAGGTGTGATATAATTCCTTAGCAAGTTATGGGCCGTTAGCTCAATGGTAGAGCAGTAGCCTCTTAAGCTATTGGTTACAGGTTCGAGTCCTGTACGGCTCACCAAATAGAATATCTACTTGGTACTCCTCCCCCTTTTTGTATATCCTATTTCTTGACTTGATGAAACAAATCTTATGTACTATGTGAAAAAAGCTTTGTAGAAATGTTAAGAAATATTAAGCCGCAGCACTTAAGATTTCATTTAAATAAATTTCCAATTCATCTGGAGTTCCAATTGCTGTATAGAGACCATGATTATAAATTGAACTGGAATGTTGTTTAGATATAACATTTGCAGGTATCCTTCTGCCTTGTTTTCCGGCAAGTTCTCTTCTTAATACAGTATAGAGTGAAGGATCATCTAAATATAAGCTTCTATTTGTATGTTCTTCCATTCTTGATCCAATTTGCAAGTCGGCACCAATAAAATAGATATGTTTTTCATCAAGAAATAGTGAACAATCATTATCTAAAATTATTACTTGCATCCAATCTTCCATATTTCTTTCTCTTCTTCTTCCTGCCTTTCCCGGTCTTCCTTCTTGTGGAATCAGTCGTAAAGATCCTTTTGCCATTGATTTAATTTCATCTTCTAAAATCTTAGGAATTCCGGATTCTTTTGGATAAGCAACTATTTTTTCCGGATGTAATTTCCCCCTATACCCGTAACTTGAAGGGTGGGTTGGATAAGTTATTTCACGGATATGTACCCTTCTGGATAGTCTATTCTTAGATCCATCTGTTATTTCTCGAGTGTTTGCATAAAGGGCATAGGCACGTACAGTTGAATGAATGCTTCGTCTTTTAATAGACTTATTATTATAATCTACAAGTTGAATTACTTCTGTTTCTCCCCGCTGTAATATTATTTCTTGAGGCAGCTCATCAATGATTTTCCTAAATTCGGTAAAGTCTGCATTTAAACATGCCCTCTTTATATCATTAATACATTCTTCAGGATTTATTCTTCCATCTAATACAAACCTCATTGGGCGATGGTGTATTCTTCCTTTTGAATCCATATATTCCATGAATATAATTGCACATTGTCTGTCATCATCAAGACGAACTACCTGTACCCTTTTTTCTGAAAAATAGTCATAGGCCCTGTCCATCATTTCATCAAATTTTTCTCCATTTACTATATTAAGAATTTGGTTTGATTTTGAAACTGCCTGGAAATAAAGAAATGTCAAAAGTGCTTGGTCTGCTGCATCATTTGCTTCAATATCTTCTAGAGGATGTGTTAGTGATGCCCCAAATGATGTAAGAGCTTTTTTAGCTTGTCGTCTATTTAATATTGGTGATGCTAACCATTCAAAAAAGGCAGGAACATTAATCTTGTAGGGGTCACCAGATGATGTATTTCTACTTGCTACAACAATTTGTCCTAAACCATTTATTGGAGCATTTGATAAGTTGGGAAGTATTTCTTTATAAAATAATTCAGCTGAAGTACTAGAAGTAACTTCTTTTGGTGTGTATGCTGCCTCGAGTGTAGCGCTTTCGGGTTGTTGTAAAGTTGCTGTGCCCATAGCCAAGATTATACCATATTAAGTATACGTTGTTAAGCTATAGGCTGTATTCAACGGTGATTTCTCATGCTATACTTAAAGCAATAAACTCAGTTAAAATGACAAAGATTGAATGGAATAAAGTAACTTGGTATTCGAAGCTTGCAGCACTCATTTGCGGATTATTGTTTTTTGTTTCTGGTATATATATTGGTATGCAATACCAGCAATATCGGGATTTACAAACTGCAACAAGTACATTTGTTCTTACAACACCAACACCCCTTCATTGTGGTGGCTTCATTGCTCATCCAGAAACTTGCCCTACAGGCTATACCTGTAAACTTGGAAATATCCCTGATGCAGGAGGAACCTGTGTCAAATCTTCTTGATATATAGGAACTTTTGTGATATAAATAAGAAAAGCGTTTGAGAAAGCTAACACTTTCGAGCTTCGGGAAGAAAAGGAATTCCTTAGTAGAACCCGACGTTAGCGTTGCGTTAATACGGTAAACGAGCTTAAGCTTCTTGCTTAAGGAATCAAGGTGGCACAGCGAAACCTATCGCCCTTGAAGAGTGTATCTCTTCAAGGGTTTTTTAATATATATTATCCGCCATATTAAATGAAAAGAATCTATACTATTGAAACTGTTAAAAAGGTTGGAGAAGAAGTAATGCTAGAAGGATGGGTGCAAAGAATTCGAGATCATGGGAAGCTTTTGTTTGTTGATCTTCGTGACTGGAAAGGAATTGTTCAGGTTGTAATGGATAGTGAAAATCCGGAGTTTCGTGAGATATCAAAATCTCTGGGGAATGAATATGTCATCAAAGTTGAAGGAAAAGTTGTGAAAAGACAAACAGGACTGGAGAATCCTAAAATCCTATCCGGAGAAATTGAGATTGAAGCAAAAAATATTCAGATACTTTCAGAATCCAAGACCCTTCCTTTCTCTGTTGATACAAATGGGCATGAGATTGAAGAGCAAATAAGGCTCAAGTATAGATTTCTTGATATTAGAAGACCAAGAATGCAAGAAATGTTGGCATTCAGAAATGAACTCATATATTTTGTTCGAACCTGGTACAAAAAGCATGGATTTGTTGAAATTGAAACACCTCTTCTTACCGTTACATCTCCCGAGGGAGCAAGAGATTTCATCGTTCCCTCTCGAGTGCATAGAGGCAAATTTTATGTCTTACCACAAGCTCCACAACAATTTAAACAGCTTTTAATGGTTGGGGGAATTGAAAAATATTTCCAGATAGCTCCTTGTTTTCGTGATGAGGATCCAAGAGCTGATAGGCATGCGGGGGCATTTTACCAGATAGATACAGAAATGTCCTTTATTACTCAGGAAGATTTGTTCAATGAAATGGAACCGCTTTTTAAAGAAATGATTGAACAATTGACTGATAAAAAAATTATGCAATATCCATTTCCAAGAATTCCCTATAAAGTTGCACTTGAAGAATATGGTTCTGATAAACCTGATTTACGATTTGGATTAAAACTGCAAAACCTGGATTTTCTGAAAGACATGACTAGCTTTACAGTATTTGAAAAAGCGGATCGAATTAAAGGAATCGTTTTGCAAAATGCAACATTAAGCAGGAAACAAATTGATGAATTAGGCGCCATGGCAATCCAAGCAGGAGGAAAAGGTCTTGCATGGATGAGACGAAAGGAAGATGGCCAATTAGATGGCCCTATCGCTAAATTCATTCCAGATGTAGTAATTTTAAAGCTCGAAGAAGAGCATGACATGAAACCGGGAAGTCTCTTGCTTATCTCGGCAGATACACATGAAGTCGTTAACAAGGTGTTAAATATTATTCGCTTGTATTTAGGTGATATGTTAAGTATTCGGGATAAAAATATTGTTGCATTTGCATGGATTACAGATTTTCCAATGTATGAATGGAATGAGAAAGATAATAAGTTAGATTTTATGCATAATCCATTTTCTATGCCACAAGGAGGATATGAGGCGTTAATGAGCAAAGATTCGTTAGATATTCTTGCCTATCAATATGATATTGTCGCAAACGGATTAGAGCTTTCAAGTGGGGCAATTAGGAACCATGAGCCTGAAACTATGATAAAAGCATTTGAAATTGCAGGATATACACGAGAAGAGGTTATTTCAAAATTTCATCATATGATTGATGCCTTCTCATATGGTGCTCCTCCTCATGGAGGATTTGCTCCAGGAGTTGATAGATTAGTAATGCTTTTACGGGATGAACCAAATATCCGTGAAATTTATGCCTTCCCGTTATCAAGCGATGCAAAAGATATTATGATGAATGCCCCATCTGAAATCTCGCAAAAGCAGCTTGAAGATGTAGGATTAACATTTGATGAGAAAACTAAGAAGCTTTTAGCAAAAGGTAAGTAACTACTTTCCTGCTTGAGCATTCATTGATGGGACATACATCTTGTTGAAATAGTCGATGAGCATACGTTTTGCACTGTATTGCTTTAATACCGTATTCATTGTATTAATCATCATTTCAATCCAGGTGTCTGGAAGACCATTTTGCCTATTGTAGTATGTGGATGTAATGTCACTTTCGAGTTGCCAGTAAAGAGATTGGCTTGCATCATTATCATCAATAACCCATCCTTTTCCGTTCCAGTCTACCTCATCAGTCCATCCGTCTTTGACTGTGAACTGAAGTACTCCATTTGCTCCTGCTTTCATCCCGCTTGTCCCGCTTGCCTCATACCCTCTCATCGGGTTATTTAACCATAAGTCTGATCCTGACACGAGCGACTTTGCAAGTGTCATTGAATAGTTTGGTAGGAAAACAATGCGATTTGTTTCGTTTATCTTTTTAATATTTTCTAGAATATTATGTAATATCCTTTTCCCTTCTTCATCATGTGGATGAGGTTTTCCAGCAATGATTATCTGAACAGGTTTTTGAATGTTATTCATAATATACTTAAGTTTTTCTATGTCTAAAAACATCAGATCAGGGCGCTTGTATCCAGCTATTCTTCGTGCCCAAGTCATTGTGATAATGTCTTTGTCTAAAATATTTCCTGAAATATTGAAAACCTCTTTCAAAAGATTTTCTTTCATCTCTTGATGAATTTTCCATAAATCTCCCCGTGAGATGAAGTTGACTGCTTCTTCAAAAGGAATATTGTTTTCCAATGAGCTATCCAGAAGCTTATGATACAGCACCGGATTAATCCACGTTGAAAGGTTAACACCGTTTGTTACCGGAATCATCTCATAATTCGGCCATAATGCTTTTGCTTTCTGGCTATGTAAGATACTTACTGCATTTACTTTAAATGAGAGATTAAGGGCAAAAATGGTCATGCTGAAAAGTGTTCCATCCGGTGTCAATCCCTTTTGTATGAATTCATCAAGAGGAACACCTACCTCCATAGCATATTCTTTTAGGTTAGTTTCAACTAAATCTTTTGGAAATACATCATTTCCTGCTGGAACTAATGTATGGTTGGTAAAGATGAGCTTCTTTTGTACATAGGCATATGCTGTAGCAAAATCTGCTTTGGTTAGTTTCATATGATGGTGAATAATGCCAAGCGCTGCAAAAGCGCTATGACCTTCATTCATATGATAAATTGCAGGATAAATGCCTTGAGCAAATAACATCTTCTCTCCCCCAATACCAAGAAGAATTTCCTGGAGAATCCTGGTATGGTTATCACCTCCATAAAGTGTGTCAGTGATGGCCTTATCCTCTTCGGAATTTCCCTCAACATGTGTATCAAGGAAATACATGTCGACTGAGCCTATCTTTAATTGCCATGTTTGAAAGTGTATGATACGTCCATCGACAGGTATTGACTGGATGAAGACATTTCCTTCACTATTTAGGACAAGGCTCATGCCTGCTGTCCGGGGATTAATCTGCTGTTCCTGTTCTACCTGTTCGCTATTACCATCAATCGTTTGTTTAAAAAATCCTTTCTTGTACAAGAGACCAACTCCAACAAACGGTATGCCAAGCTCATCCGCTTCTTTAATAAGATCACCTGCTAAGACTCCTAACCCTCCTGAATAGATGGGCATAATATCAGATAAAGCAAATTCCGCACAAAAATATGCTACGGGATTTTGTCTCAGTAAAGAAAAATCTTGATTATCTAACAAAAGCCTGTCGAACCATTTATTATTAAAATTATCCATAGTAAGCAGTAATTAGGATATATATTAAAGATTCTCAGGCGTATTTGCAACCTGAGGCCGAGACAGAAGTACTTTTTGCATTAGCAGTGGGAATAGAAGAAGTATCATAACCGGGGCTGTGTTAGGGTCAGTGCTTGTTCCCATTAAAAATGTAAATATTCCTCCAAAACCTTGACCTAACCACCATACAATAAGCAAGAACCCGACGATAATACTTGCAGATATATAGTTTGGTTTGTAGATAATGAGGGTACCAAGGCCAAGAAGCAGGAGGATGAGTACCATGTTAGCAATCTTAGGATTAAGTGCAACTGTATTTGCAACTCCAATTACTGGTGCAGTTAACCAATCTGCCTGACCTGAAGCAGCACCGGTAAACAGTGACTGAAGCCCATCGGAAGTCCAGAAGACATTTTGTAACTGTAATCCTGCATCAAGGATAAAGAGAAGTCCAAGAAGAAAAGGAAGCTTGTAAATACTAAATCGATTTTTAAACAAGATAAATAATGTAATAAGGATATATACGAGAACAGATCCAGGCGCCCCCGAATAGAAGCTGGCATTTCCGGTTAATATTCCACCAAGACCTTCTCCAAATACCCATATAATCACTCCCCAGACAATACTGATATTGCATCCAAGCTTATTCCAAATACTTGAAAGCGGGAAAAACAAAAGTATCCCGATGATTAACTGAATAAGGGCTGCACAAAGATTTGTAACCACAATGTTATACTGAAAAAAATGAGCACCAAATTGGAGAAGATGTGTAAGGGGATCCGGCTGGTTAAGGGAGGCAGGAGTCAGTACATTATTCACAAAATCAGCACTAAACATTCGAGGTTGCAACTGTAATATCCCATCAATAATCCAGAATATTCCAAGAAGCCGGGATATTGTTGTTGTGATTTTGTGTGAATTATCTACTTCCATGGCAGTGGTTATAAAACAATAATAGTATATGGATGAATTTAATTCAATCCATCTCTTCCTGATAGGAGATGAAGTTCTTCCATATTTGCAATTATTCTAAAATTTATCTCTTGTAGAGTTTGAGTAATTACAGGAATCGTGGTCTTATTTAGTTCGCGAAGTACAGATGGGAAAATTCTTCATTCACCATTTGATATTCGAGATGCGCGGAGTGTTAGGAGGCTATATCGAAGATGAAATTCCTGCAGAAATTCTGAATATATTATTTTAAAGATATTCTGTTTTATCACTTCTTTTTCTTCATAGACCATCCTTCATATTTTACCTGTCTTGTTTATTAATGTGGAGGTATGATACACCTACGTGGTGGCGGTGTAAACGCTTAATTAAGCATCGTAAGTGTTAACATTTCCTGCTCTTGTTTTAATGTATTGTTTACTTCACTAACTGTCTCATTGAGTATGACGTCTGCTTCAGCTGGTAATTGATTTACAGTATCTATGACAATTTCCCGGATATGCCTATTGACTCTTCGTGAACTAACAAAAATCGGTAATAATTGATTATCTATTTGTTGGAGATAAATTTCACCATTTTTGTTGATAAACAGAATTGGAAATGTATCAAATAAGGTTGTTTCTCCACTTCGGGTCGTAATTGTGATTGGATTAAGTGATGATAATATCAATTCAATATTTCTTTTAACGATATTAGATTGATGAGGTTCATCTAGATATGTATCTCGAAACATAATGGAAAAATGATGTTTCGTGATAGTACAAGATAATTTGAAAAATGTAAAGAAGAAAAAATCAATTAAGATTAACTCCGCTTCTTACTATTCCTTCTTCACTGTCTGAAACTTGTAAACGTACTGCCTTTTCAAGAAGAGTTACATATAATATTGACCGTGCCATAGGGGTAAGCAGCATAACATTAAATCCATCTACGAATATACGAGAAATGGTAATACCATCCAATTGTTCTCGAACATATTGAAGGGGAAGCAAAATATACTTTTCTAAGGGATCTTCATTGATCTCTCCCTCTTGGTTTATGAATACAATAAATTGATACGTTGTTTCACTTCTTGGATCAACAATTAAAAATCCCAATCTATTTAAAACACCATCCAATACCATTATATTTTCTAAAACTGTAGGATTGGAAGTTAATTTCTCAAGTTCATTGAATGTTGGGCCTAACCCTTCACCTTGATTAAATTCTCTCATAATTACTTAAATAATGATAGATATTAGCTTATTTTACTATAGAAGTAAACATACTTCATACAAGCGTACATCAATTGCAATAATTGAAAGGTCAAATTGCTTGCGGAAATAAACACTGTACTTTCTCCAAGTGTTGTTGTAAATCTAGTATTTATTTCATGTAGCATTTTTAAAACTTATACAGCCATATACCTATTTAAGATGCATATCAAAGCTGAAATCAATTCATAAGTAAACTTCGATCTTTGATATAATTGGTATATGGAAGATATCTCAAAATTTCAACACAAGATTCTTGACTGGTATGATAAAAACCAGCGTGACTTGCCTTGGAGAAAAACAAGAGATCCTTATGCCATTCTTGTTTCAGAAGTAATGTCACAACAAACACAAATTAATAGAGTTATGGAAAAATATGAACAATGGATGGATCTCTTCCCTACCCTACGCGATCTTGCGGATGCAAAAACATCTGATATCCTTACCATGTGGTCTGGGCTTGGATATAACAGGCGCGCTTTGTATTTACAAAAAGCCGCTAAAATAATTAAAGAAACGTATCATGGTGAATTTCCAAAATACGGTATTGAATTATTGCAACTTCCCGGAATCGGTGAATACACTGCATCAGCGATTCGATGCTTTGCATTTAATGAGCAGATTGCTGTTATTGATACAAATGTTCGAAAAGTAATCTCAATACATTTTTTCAATGGAATCTCCCCTTCTAAAGCTGCTTTAAAAGATTTTGCGACAAAGCTTCTTCCTCCCCAAAAGGCGTATGAATGGAATCAGGCTTTAATGGATTATGCCGCAATGGAATTACACGAATATAAAATCTCAATTCCGAAACAATCTAAATTTATCGGATCAAACAGATATTACAGGGGATCAATGGTAAAAATGTTAGTTGCTAATAAAAAGCTTTCAATTCATTTCCTTCAGAAACATTTTGAGAAGGAAATATCACTTGATCGAATTAACGAAGTGATAAATTCGCTCGTAAAAGACCAGCTCGTGGAATATGAAGAAGGAGTATTAAAACTTAAGGATTAAATTTGGGAAATAATGGCGCACCTAGAGAGATTCGAACTCCCGGCCTCCACGTTCGAAGCGTGTTGCTCTATCCGCTGAGCTATAGGTGCAAATTAATCTTCTTCTTGCTTTAAAATTTCGCTTTCAGTATATAGTTCAAATTGTTCTTTTGACCCATCACAAATTGGGCAAACCCAATTCTCTGGAATATCATTAAATTCAGTCCATGGATCAATATTGGATTCAGGATCTCCGAATTTTGGATCATATATGAATGAACAGCTTCTGCACCGCATGATTTCTCTATTCAATTGTTTTGTTTGAAAATCGTCTGCCATAATCGAGCTAAATTATATCATGTATTCAAAAATATCAAAATACCGGTATTTCCCGATATTCTTTGCTTCATTGACAACCTCTTTTGTATATACATATACTATGTAGAACAATGCCCTATGCTATACATCGGATCAGACCATGCCGGATTTAAGGCAAAACAAAATATAAAGGACTATTTAAAAACACTTAATCGTGAGGTTGAAGATGTCGGTCCTGAAGAATTTACCCCTGGAGATGATTATCCTGATTATGCCCATAAACTATGTGAAAAAATGCGGGATAGCGATAAAGGGATACTCATTTGTGATACTGGTATTGGTATGTCCATTGTTGCGAATCGATACAAGCATATAAGGGCAGCGTTGTGCGCAAGCATTTTCGATGCTTTAAGGTCCCGAGAACATAATGATGCTAACGTACTAGTACTAGGAGCTGAGACAACAGATTTTGAAACAATGACACTCTTTGTTAAAGTGTTTTTAGATACTGAATTTTCAAATGAAGAGCGCCATATCAGGCGAATAGATAAGATATAGTGTATGGCAAACATTTCCCCATCAATTCTAACAGATGATACTAATGACCTAGTGAATAAAATCACTTTCGTAATGCCATATGCCTCACTTCTTCATATTGATGTAATGGATGGACATTATGTTGATTCCCTCTCGCTTTCTATTGATGCGATTGCTGATGCTATTGAAAAGCTGGAAGTTCCGCATATGGAATTACATTTAATGGTAAAGGAACCTCTTCAATACATAGATTCAATTCTTCGTGTCAAAAATATTACTTCTGTCATCATCCATTCAGATGCTGTTGAAAACATTGCACAATCTGTTACTACATTTCAACAACAGAACTTACAAACTGGTATTTCTTTTCTGCTTGGAAGTGATTGTGTAACGGATGGCTTTAATCCAGACTTTTACCTTGTTCTTGCTGAAGAAAAGCCAGGGTATGGCGGAACAGGTTTTTCACAAAAAGGCTTGGATCAGATCAGACTTTTAAAATCTCTAAAACATGATACACTAGTAGAGGTGGATGGAGGGATGAATAATGTAACTGGAAAATTATGTCTTGATGCGGGAGCAGATCGATTAGCAGTAAATTCATATATATTTAAAAGTGATGACCCAATATCGGCACTTCAAACAATGCAAAATTTATGAATAACCCATTTAACTTCTCAGATCAACAACTTATCCAAAAGGCAAGGGAATTACGAATTGAATTGATTGAAACTCTTTCCCATGCACCATCCGGTCATACCGGAGGACCTTTAGGAATGACAGATATTTTTGCAGCATTGTATTTCAATATATTACGATATGATCCGCAAGATCCGGAAAATGATGAGCGCGATAGATTAATATTATCAAACGGTCATGTTTGCCCCATTTTGTATGTGACAATGGCACATGCAGGATATTTTCCTAATGAAGAATTACTGACACTCCGGAAACTCAATTCTAGACTGCAAGGACATCCTTGGAATAGAGCATTGCCTGGAATTGAAAATACGTCAGGTCCTCTTGGACAAGGAATCTCACAAGCAGTAGGTATGGCACTTCGCGCCAAACTTGATAAAAAAGAGTATCGGGTTTTTTGTCTGATGAGTGATGCGGAAAATCAGGAAGGACAAACTTGGGAGGCAATGTTATTTGCCGCTAAATACCATCTTGATAATTTGATATTCATTATTGATAAAAATAACATACAAATTGATGGATATATTCAAGACGTCATGCCGATTGAACCGTTGGATGATAAATTACGGGCATTTAATCTAGATGTTTTCCAGATGAATGGAAACAATATCCAGGATATTATGTACATCCTTCCCCATGCTCTTTCCCAAATTGGGAATAGAATGCCCAAAATTATTTCAGCAAATACTATCCTTGGCTACGGGGTTCCATTTATGGAGAACAACTTTGCTTGGCATGGTGTCGTTCCGAATCATGAACAAGCCGCAGAAGCTTTATCATATCTAAGACAATAATGGAATATAACCAAGAACTACAATTAACGTTTGATGCAAAAACAGAATCAACCAGAGACGGGATCGGGAAAGGCATGGTGAAATTGGGAGAAATAAATGACCAGGTAGTTGTATTGTGTGCCGATTTACCCGATTCAACAAGAGTAAAGGAATTTAAAGAAAAATATCCTGAGCGGTATTTTGACCTTGGTGTAGCTGAGCAGAATATGGCAGGAGTATCAGCTGGATTAGCATTATCTGGGAAAATCCCATATATGGCATCTTTTGGAGTATTTTCTCCAGGAAGGAACTGGGATCAGATTCGTGTCAGTATCACCTATTCAAGAGCTAATGTAAAAATTTTAGCATCTCATACGGGGTTAGGCAGTGCAGAAGATGGTGCTTCTCACCAAGCTTTAGAAGATATTGCCTTGACTCGAGTTTTACCAGGCATGACAGTGATAGCTCCATCTGATAGCGTTGAAGCAATGAAAGCAGCAATTGCAGCTGCTTCAATCCCAGGACCTGTATATATTCGATATGCTAAACCTGCAATGCCAATCTACACAACAGAAGCAACCCCATTTACTATCGGAAAAGCTAATGTATATACGTTCGGACATGATATTACGATTTTAAGTACTGGTATAACGATAGCTTCAGCAATGGATGCGGCATTAGAACTTGAACAACAAGGAATTAGTGCTGAAGTAATCAATGTTCATACCATAAAACCATTGGATGAAGAAACCATTCTCACCTCGTTACGAAAAACAAACTGTTTTGTTACAATTGAAGATCACCAGGTTATGGCTGGATTTGGTTCTGCTATACTGGAACTAGTTTCGAAACATATGTGTATACCTTCCGAATTAATTGGAATGCAAGATTCGTTTGGAGAATCAGGACCATTTGATGCGCTTTTTGAAAAGTACGGGATACATAAAAATAATGTAGTAAGCGCTGTGCATAGAGTACTCGATAGAAAGAAATTATGATCCGCACTATTGTTTTTGATTTAAATGGAGTAATCTTTTCCACTGGTCATCAAATACGGCAACGACTCATATCTGAAGGATTTGACAGTCAAAAAATTTATGATGCCATTCATCCTCATGGCATTTGGGCAAAGAAATATATTTCCGGGGATATTTCATATGAAAGATATGAACAGGAGGTACAGATACTTTTTCCAAAAGAATTTCGTTATGTGCTTTCTTTGTATATGCATCGGCATCCACTCACTTTCTCAAGAGATTTTCTTCTCCACCAATTCATAGAACCATATCAGTTAGAAGTAAACTTATCTGTGTATTCACAAGATCAAATAGAAATGCTTTCTCTCTTACCAGACCTTGCAAAAAAATATACTTTGATTCTATTTTCAGGAAATATGAGGGAAGGTGTCATGATGCTGGATCAGGAATTTCATTATCTGCAATACTTTACATCTCAAATATTTTCCTATGATTATGGAGCAGATAAACCGAGCAGGAAAATGTTTGAAGCATTAATTTCCTCGCTTCCCAATTCAACTAATGAGAGTTTATATATTGATGATCGGGATAAAAATATTGAGATAGGAAAATCATATGGATTCCATACAGTGCTTGTTCCTCCTTCTCCCTTAGATCGTTAGGTTAATATCACATTTATACGGATATAGGCTAAGCCAGGTTCTATCTTCATTAACAACCAGTGCATTTGATCCTTCCGGCCCCCATTGATCAGGTGGATATGGAATAACTAGTTCAGGATGATTCTCTTTGAAAGCTAGATATGGCGCAACAAATTCCCATGAAGCAACGATTTCATCTATAGATGTGAAAAGTGACCTGTCATTTTTAATAGCATCTTGCAACAGCCTAATATAAGAATTGTCTGAAATGGTAAATGAATCCCTGTAACAAAAATCCATACTGACATCCTGCACTTCCATTTCTTTTCCAGGATTTTTCACAAAAAGTTTTAATGATATCCCTTCATTCGGTTGAATACGGAATGCAAGAATATTTCCTTCCTGATGTGGAAAAAGATGATGGTTCATTTTCTTAAATGTTATGAATACTTCTGTTGCATGAACAGCAAGTTTTTTCCCAGTGCGGAGATAAATTGGAACTCCACTCCATCTATCGGTATCGATATATGTTTTAAGTGCGGCAAAGGTTTCAGTATGAGAATGGGGATCAACTTTCTCTTCAGTTTTGTAACCCTCATATTGTCCAAATACAACGGTATCTCTAATCGTATCTTCATCCCGAACAATTCGAAGTGCATTAAAAAGCTTCTTTCTTGCAATATGTAAATCTCTTGGTTCAAAAGAACTTGGAGGTTCCATGCAAGTGGCGGCCAGAATTTGTAAGATATGGCTTTGGATCATGTCTTTCATTGCACCTGCTTTATCATAATATCCTCCCCTTCCTTCTGTCCCAATAGTTTCACTTGAAGTAATCTGAATCGAATCAACAGCCTCACTGTTCCATATGTGTTCAAATAAGCCATTGGCAAAGCGGAATGCAAGGATATTTTGTACCGTTTCTTTTCCTAAATAATGATCTATGATATATATTTGCTCTTCACTAAATACTTCAGTTATGGTTTGATACAAATCTATTGCACTTTGCTTATCCTCTCCAAATGGTTTTTCAATAATGATACGTGATTGAGGAGGATTTAAATTGCTCTGTTGCAAATTCTTAACAATTGTCTCATAAGAACCCGGATCAACTGCCAAATAAAATAAAAGATTATCAGTTTGTAATTGTCCCCGAAGTGATTGAAATGCGGATAAGTCTTCAAATGATCCTTTATGATAATGAATGCTGGATAGAAATTCCTGCCATTTTTCATTATTTCCGCCTGTATTAGAAAAACTGTTTTTAAATTCATCATCACTTAGCTCTCGCCGTGCAAATCCAATAATCTCGACAGGTTCATCATTTGTGAAAATTTCAAATAAGGCGGGAATAAGCTTCTTTTTTGTAAGATCACCTGTTGCTCCGAAAATGATGATATTAATATTGTCCATATTATTTTTTCTCCACTTCATGTCCCCCGAATTCGTTCCGTTGTGCTGCAACTACTTTCATTGCAAAAGATTCGTCTCTTCGGGTTGTATATCGCATAAATAGTGCATGAGCTACTGTCAGGAATGGGATCTTTGCAGATATCGCTTCTAGAATTGTCCAGGCTCCTTCACCATTGTCATCCACCCTATCCCCAATCTGGTTTAGATGAGGGTCAACAGTTAATGCATGTTCTGTAATTCTAGTGAGGTAGGATTCAACGATGCTACCATGGTTCCAAACTCGAAGTACTTCAGCAAGTTGTAATGGATTACCTAGAGAATCTTGAGCACCTGTTTCAAGAAGATCAAGTCCTTCTGCAATAGATTGCATCATTCCATATTCGATAGCATTATGAACCATTTTGACATAATGGCCAGATCCATTTGCTCCCATATAACCATATCCATTTTCTTGAGCAAGTGATCTATAAAGCCATTCAATTTCGTCATAAACATCTTTTTCTCCTCCTACCATAAGACAAGCACCATGTCTCGCACCTTGAATTCCTCCTGATGTTCCGCAATCCATAAAGTGGACTCCCTTTTCTTTTAATAGTCCAGCACGTCGTTTTGTATCTTTGTAATATGAGTTTCCTCCATCTATAACTATGTCACCTTCATGTAAAAAATCCGATAATGATTCTTCCTCCATTTTCTTCCATCCATCAGCAAGAGCAAAAAGCAACTGGTCTACAGGATCTCCAGATTTAATCATTAACCAGATAATTGCTCGTTCATTTCCTTCACCTCGAAGTTTTTCAAACATCTCTTTTAATGAATATGCTGGTGTTGCACCTTCCCGTGCAATTTCATCAACTTTTTCTTTTGTCCGATTATATGCAACAACTTCAATTCCTTTTTCTAACATATGCTCAACCATTGCATTTCCCATTCTTCCAAGCCCGATGAAACCGATTTTTTGACTCATATGAACAAGATAATATACTTATGTATCATATACCTTAAAGAATGGGAAATGCAATAATCATTTCTAGAATTCCGATAAATTTCCAACATTATCAAAAACTTAATTAAAATATTGGTATTGAGTATATGCATATGAAGGATCAGAAATCATCCTGAATTTGAAAAAAATATAATGATTGATTAACAACTCATCTTTTGTTATATTTTTATCATAATGATAAATTCTTTTACTGCAAAACATCCTCTTCTTGTAAAAAGGGGAATCGCATATCTTATTGACATGCTTGTCTTTATTTTGACCATAAGTCCTTTTCTCATAATTTATTTCGTTATGTTCTACTTTTCATTTTTAACTTCTTTTCCTGTATCAACAGAGCTGATAAGAAATATATGGGTGTTATATGCACTTTTATGTATTATTGCACTTATTATTTTTAATGTTTTCTTTACTTTCCTGCCCTATTGGAAAGGTGCGACATTAGGTCAAAAATTAGTAAAAGTACATATTCAGTTGCAAAAGAAAGATCATAAATTATCAATCCGAAGCATCTTTATTCTGAATGCTCCTTTTTTTCTATTTATCCTTCTTCTTGCTTTGTTTCCAGCCTTTCTTCCTCTATGGCTGCTTTTAATTGTGGTATATATTTGCATTGATATAATATATGCACTAAAACATGAAGATGAAACGATGTTGCATGATCTATTGGCAGAAACCCAAGCTTTCACGTATTGAAATATGATCTAGATTACAGTATACCTCAGCAGGAAATGCTATGATTATTTAATGGAAAAATGTTTGATTCAGAATTTGCTACTGAGGTAGCAACAACAGATAAGAATGCAACCCCCCCTATGGCATTAATTAATAGATTTTCCCAAGAACTTGAGGATTTGGGTTTACCTGAAATGGCTCCTACAATTGATATTTTCCGAGCTCGTGTTGCATCTAGGAATTCAGAGCATATGGATGATCTTCCGGTATGGGATATGGAATTACAAATATATAAAAAGATTATTGAAGAAAGATGTAGCAGATGCCAGCAGTATCTTTTTTATCGGAATAAAATGAAAGTGTTGATGGTATTTAACAACTTAATTTTGAATCATATTTTAAATCAACCTGCAATTGAAAATTTGTATACCACGCAATTTGATGGTTCTCCTGACCCCGGAGTTACAAGGATTGAATTAATGGAGAGAGCAATCATGTATGATTTATATTTTGAAGTGTTGGAGAGATTATGTTTTGATGAGAATGTTGAGCTTTTGTATTTTACTCAATATTTATCTCTATTTAGTGCAGTAAAACGTGATGCTATGAATGTTTTCCGATATATTTACAGAATGAAAGTTCCTGGTAGAAGAAGAGGAACGGAAGAGCTTATCGTTTGGTATCTGTTTCATGGAAAAAATCTTACCGATCCTAATTTTATTGAACTGTTAAGATATTATAATGGAGAATTTGATGAATATACGCTTGCATTACGGTCTAATACATCAATTGAAGCTGTCAGGAATTGGATTATACTTAATCTTAGAAATGTTAGAAGAGATTTGCCATATAATGTCAGAAAATGGCTTAAAAGACAATATACGGAAAGAGGAATCATCGCTTTACGACAAATTGATCAGAATAATGAAGCAAAGAAAAATTATAGAAGAATACATCAACATCGAAGGTCTGCAAAACCTGTTTTGCAGTTAGTACCAAATTAGGTATATCGAGTTTCTCTTTTTATCCCTCGTAAATTTGATTGGAGTATTTTTTTACGAAGTCTAAGTGATTTTGGAGTTACTTCTAGAAGTTCATCATCTTCTAAAAAACCAAATGCATTATCTAGCGTAACGGGAATTGGTGGAATAAGAGGGACATCTATTTCTACATGTGATATGCGAACTCCAGTTTTATGACGTGCAAGACAAACATTCATATTCATATCATTATCATATTTATTAATTCCAATAATCATTCCTTCATATACATCTTCTTGTGGTTTAATAAAAAGATCACCTCTCTCTTGCACTTTTTCAATTGCATATGCTGTTGCTGTTCCTGATTCTGAAGCAACTAGAGCACCTTTTCTTGAACTGGCAAGTTCTTTTTCTTTGGGTACATACTCTTTAAAGAAAGTATTAATTACAGCCGTACCTTTGGTTTGTGTCAAAAGACTTGTGCGAAGTCCGAATATATTTTTGGTAAGAATCGTATATTGCATTCTGACATTGTTATTCATATCAGTATGCATATTTATAAGATTACCTGATCTTTTCTGCAATTCAGTTGATACTGTTCCAATATAGTCTGCAGGAGCATCAACTAACAATTCTTCCAATGGTTCTAATAAAGTACCATTCTCTCCTTCTTTTATAATAGCGGTTGGTTTTGAAATTTGAAATTCATATCCTTCTCTACGTAAAGTTTCAATTAAGATTGATAGATGCAGTTCACCTCGTCCGGATACGTAATAACTACCATCTTCTGCAATATCTAGTTTCATGGAGAGGTTAGTTTCCATTTCCTTTTCAAGTCGTTCTTTTAATTGACGGGAAGTTACATACTTTCCTTCTTTTCCTACGAAAGGCGATGTATTTGCTTCTATTTTTACTCTTACAGATGGTTCTTCAATCTTAATATCAGGTAACTGTTCAGGTTTACTGGCATCTGCTATCGTATCCCCTATTTTCGCCGATTTAATCCCCGTAATTGCAATAATATCTCCAGCGTATGCTTTTTCTACTTCTAAACGTTTCAGACCTTCGTTTACAAATATTTTACTTAGTTTAACAGCATCTCTTTTCCCATCTTTATGGATGATGGTAAGTTTTGAATCTATAGTAATAGTTCCTCTAATAATTCTACCGATACAATACAATCCCTGGTAATTATCATGGTCAACGAGTGTTACCTGCATCTGGAATCCTCCATTAAAATTTGGCTCATCATGTGGGATATCCTCTATTACTGCATCAAGAATTGGTGAAAGGTCTGCTTCCATGGAATCAATATCACCGATTGGCACTTCTTTAAATGCCTTACCAGTTCGTCCAATTGCGTATAATATTGGAAAATCCAATTGTTCATCTGTAACTGCAAGTTCCAAAAATAAATCTGAGGCCTTCTCCAGTGTTGCCTCTACATCAGCATATTTCTTATCAATTTTATTGATAACAAGGATTATCTTCTTCTTTAATTCCAAAGCTTTTCTCAATACAAACGTTGTTTGAGGCATTGGACCTTCTTGTGCATCGACAATAAGCAAACAGCCGTCTGCCATATTTAATGTTTTCTCTACTTCCCCTCCAAAATCTGCATGTCCTGGTGTATCAATAATGTTAATCTTATACCCTTTGTAGTGAACTGATGTTGTTTTTGCAAGGATTGTAATTCCGCGTTCCCTTTCCAATTCATTTGAGTCAAGAATTCTATCTTGAGACATTTCCTGCTCATTATCCCGAAAAGTTTTTGTTTGCTTTAATAACCCGTCAACTAGGGTCGTTTTCCCATGGTCAACATGGGCGATTATCGCAATGTTTCTAATTTTACTATGATCTTGTTCCATTATTATATTCTTGCAAATGCGGGACTAATGATATCATATTTAAGCCATTTTGGGAACAAAAAAGGAGGCAAATGCCCCCTTTTTTGAATCTTTTCTTAGTTATAAGTTAAACAAAGCCTTAAAATCCTTTATAAATTGGGTAAAATCACTATGCACAGCCTGGATATCAGTATGAACTATTGCATAATCTGCTTTTACAGTTGTAAATGCGCTAGCACCTTTTTGGTAATCAGCAGGAGTAATTGCATTTAATGCAGCTTCTGCAGTTTGGACATCGCTATTAAATTTTGCCACATCATTACTGTACTTTGTGTTATCAGCCTGGATTGTAGTAACGTTTTTGCTTTGTCCCTGTGCGAAGGTAATATCTTGAGTTAGGTTTTGTTCTGCTGCTGTAAAATTTGTGTTAAGGACATTGAAATATGCAATATGGAGTAGTAAATGATACTTTGGCAATTCAATTGCATATATTCGATATGTAGTAAATATTTGCTGTACAAGTGGCATCAATCCTGATTTGATATTCGATGGGTCATTAAATGCATCAATTTGCGTCTTTAATGAAGTTAATCCTGAAATATCAGTATTTAATGCAGTTATTGCTTGTTTAGCTTGGGTTGATGAGGCGACTTTGGATGCATTAATGAAGGCTATAAAATTAGTTATTGCTGAAATTCTTTCAGTAATATACCCATCAGCCTTAGTTTTAATATTTTGCATCCTCGTTGTCTGGTTTTGTACCTGTTGTAGGACTTTATTCGTTGGTGTCGGTGTTGTTGTTGCTGATGTTGCAATTGTTGTTATTGATTGAGCATTGACTCCTGATTGCATCAATACCATCATGAGTACAGCGCTAATAAGTAGAGTTGTCTTTTTCATAGTTGTGATGATGAAGTAGAGTCAGAACCGTCTTGAGAAGCATTAGCAATATCAGAATTCATAGATGTAAAATCTGTACTTTCTGATGAAACATTAGCTGATAACTGTTGTTCAAGAGTATTAAGATTTCCAGCTGCTACACTCGCACTTGTTGGTGCTTTCTGGGATGGTACTGCAGTTGGAGTTAAAGTTGCTGTGATAGTTGAAGTCGTTGTTGTTAATGCTGTAGTGTTATTCTTGACAGTTGGTGTGGCTGAACTATTGTTTGTTATTGCCCAAATAATTCCGCTGGCTAACATAACTATTGCAAGAATTCCTAACAGTACATAAAGCCTCTTGTTATTTTGGCTAGGTGTAGAAGGTACTTCTGCCACTGAAGCTTGTGGTATTGCTTCATTTACCATTGTACCTGAATTGACTGGTTCGTCCATTTTGGGAGAAATAAAATATTCTTTACTACTATATCTCTTCTTTACATGAGATTCAAGTAAGGGGAGGCGGTGAACCGCCTCCACCCTTTTATTCCGAATGTTTTGCAATATATTTGTGAAGGTTCTTGATTGCAATCCTTTTTTGTTCCATCGTGTCACGATCACGGATGGTAACAGTTTTATCAATAAGCGATTGATGGTCAATGGTAACACAAAGCGGTGTTCCAATCTCATCCTGTCTTCTATACCGTTTTCCAATGCTATCTTTTATATCTATATCAATCACAAATCGGGATTGAAGAATACGATGAATACTCTTTGCAAGTGTTACAATCTCCGGGTTATTTGAGACCAAGGGAAGTATTGCCGCTTTGTAAGGAGCAAGAGATGGCTTTAACTTCAACACTACCCTATTTTCTTCTTCTGTATATGCATCTAGAAGCAAGAATAAAAATGTTCTGTCTACTCCTCCCGATGTTTCAACAATCCATGGAATGTATGATTCTTTTGTTTTCTCATCAAAGAATGAAAAATCTTTTCCGCTAAACTGAGAGTGGCGGGAAAGATCCCAATCCTGTCTCCAGTGTATTCCTTCCCATTCTTTCCATCCGAATGGAGTTTTATACTCAATATCAAAAGCAATCTTGGCATAATGGGCGAGTTCATCTGGTTCATGTTGCCTGTAGCGTAGCCTGTCCTTGTGGTTAACAAGCGACTTATACCACTTCATCCGCTCCTCTTTCCAATAAGTAAACCATTTTTCCATTTCATCAGGATGTGTGAACCATTGTAAGTCCCATTGCTCAAATTCTCTTTGCCGAAAGAGAAAATTTCCGGGAGTAATTTCATTCCTGAATGCTTTTCCAATTTGAACAATTCCAAATGGAATCTTTTTTCTCATAGAACGCTGGACATTTTCATAATCAAGATAAATTGTTTGACACGCTTCTCCTTTAAGAAATGTCTTTCGTTTCTCTCCCTCTATGACTCCTAGGGTCGTTTCGACCATTAGGTTAAAAGTACGGACAGGAGTGAGCTCTCCTTTGCATTCAGGACATACTATAGTATGGTTTTTGAAAACATGCGAGATTCTTGCAATTCTGCTTTCAGAATCATCTTTTTCATCTTTAGAAAGAAATGCTTCTACAAGATGATCTGCTCTGAATCGCTTTTTACATGATTTGCAATCGACTAAAGGATCTGTAAAGTTTTGAATATGTCCGGATGCTTCCCACACTTTTGGGTGTGTAATAATAGATCCGTCAATCGGAACGATGTCATCATGCTCTTGTGTCATCCAGTGCATCCACGCATCTTTAATATTTTGCTTCATTCTTACTCCAAGAGGTCCGTAATCATAAAATCCCTGCATTGATCCATAGATTTCAGAATTCGGATAAACAAATCCTCTTTTTTTGCAAAGCTGTATTATTTTTTGTAATGTAGTATCCATAAATATAAAGTAATGTATAAAAGAATCGACAACACTATCTACCGTAGATTTGTCTTTGCATACATGCCTCCTTTCATTTAAGACAACAAAAAAGTCGTCCAGGATTAAATATCCAAGGACGACTTATGCCGTGGTTCCACCTTGCTTCAGTCTTCCAGTTTATTCCAGTTCAGAAAGACTGCACTTAATATATTGTGTATGCTCCCCATTTGCCAAATGGATCGTTGCTTTTTGGGGATAAAAAAAGTCCCCATCTAGGGACGAGTATGAATAATGACTCGCGGTTCCACCCTAGTTAGTTACCTGTCAAAACTGCTTAAGATAGCTCACTTGTTTGGTTGCAATTCCCCTCTTGCCAAAGGAGGATCATAACTGCGGGAAGATTATACTATATGTATAGGAAGAGAGGCAAGAAATATAGTATAATTGACTGGTTCATGTTGACTGGTTAGTATATCGTTATAAGTATAATAAAGCGAAATGGAAAATCAATCACAACAAGATTTGCATGAAGATGTACCTGGAAGGGAATTAAGAGATGAGCTGAATGCTTCTACGAAGGAACTATATGCTGTAATGGCAGCTATTAATGCCAGAAGGTATCCAAATGGTCCTCATGAGCTTCCGCCTGATGATTATAATAAGGCTATTGGTGTTATTACCCTATTACAAAGGAGATATGGTCTCCCTTTTATATTAATGGAAAATTCCGTTACTCGTATTAATACAATTACTGAACCTTCAGAACGACTTTTGTTACCCCGTATTCAAACATTAAGATCAAAAGCACAGATATTAGCTAAAATGAGAAGAAATATGCAGGAAGATCAAGAATATAGACAAATATTGTCTGATTTAGCGAAAGAAGGTATATATTTTGCCATTCTGTTGTCAGATAGAAAATCAGCTGGAATATACTTCTCGCAAGATCCAAATAATTTAATGACTCATGATGAAATCAGAGAAGCCTTAATTGTACAAAATAAATACAATACATCATTTCCATGTGTATCAGGAATGTTAGTGAAAAGAAATGATGGAGGTTTTACATTAATTACCGATGAAGTTACTATGATATGGCCGGAACATGTTATTCCAAGTTCCAGGAAAACTGGTAAGGTTCCGACGATAAGTGTGGGAGTATTTGATGTTACAAAAAATCAATTAAAAGATACTTTAACTTATGCTTTGGTTGGAACGAAAGATGGTCATATTATCTATGCTGAGGAACATAAACGTTTTAGGAGAGAGCGAGAGGATGCATATAAACGATGGATAGTACAAAGTTTATATAAATAAGTTTGATTCAACATATCACTCTAATAGGAATCGGAACTATGCTTTTATGGGTAGATGCTTTGATGTCTAATATCACGCTATCTTTCTACAAAATAAATAATCTACACTTTGATTTCTGTTGTTCCCCCTTCTGCCGGAGTGATAGCAACAACAATTTCTCCACTCCCTTGAATTACATACGGGTTACCTTCTTCAAGGTACAAGATATCATCTTTTTTTAAAATCACGCTTTCATTATTATAAGTAACAGAAAATTCTCCTAAGATTACATATATAGCTTCTGTTTGACTTCGATTTATCGCGACACCTTCCTTTGGATACCGTTCCCCATTCATTTCAACATGTGCAAAAAAAACTCGCTTATCAAGTGATGGTAAATAAGTTGTTACCGTTGCACCGCCACTAATAGGTCGAGGAGATTGTTTAAATGTTTTCATTTAATAAGTAATAAAATACATAGATTCTTGTTTACTTGTAGTTACTTGAACACTATTATTTTTTACTAATAAATTGATCTCACTTCTAATACCAAATTCCCCAGGTATATATACTCCCGGTTCTATTGTCCCCAGGTGATTATTCATAATTTGTCGGTCATCTATGTTTTCATAATTATCAAAATGTACCAAGTTTCCATGTACAAAGGTGCCTAAGCTGTGACCCAATCTATGGGTAAAATACTCTCCATAGCCATCTGCATTTATTGAATCTCTTGCAGCTTTATCCACTTCCCAACCATAAACTGGCTCTCCTTTTTTAATTCTTTTTTCTAATAGTTTTACAGCTGTATCTCTTCCTCGAAGAGCAGAATTAAATGCATTTTCAATTTTTGTAGGAAGTTTATATCCACGATAGAACATCCATGTTATATCAGCATAAATACTTCCTGTTTCCTTCAGTTTTGCCCACATATCAATCAATAGCAAATCTCCTTTTTTAAATGGAAGAGAGTTATCTTTGGTAGGTAAATAATGTGGTCGAGCAGCATTTGCATTTATATTAATTTCAGGCTCGTAAATAGTTTCCATATTTTTCTCTGCAGTAATCCTTAAGATTGCTTGTTGAATGGAATATTCAGAAACCTCTTTACCTTTTCGAAGATTACTTTCAACTTCAGAAATAGCATCTTTTCTAATTTCATCTAACAAAACAGCAGCCTTCAGATGTGAATCTACTTGCTGGTCGTTTAAGCCACCTACTTCTTGAAGAAGATTTCCAGATGAAATGACATCGATTCCTAGTGACTTTACTACATCTATTATTCCAGCATCCACTTTAGAAATATGAGGTATTTTGCTTTGTGGAGAATACTCCATTGCAATAACCTTAAACTTACTCAGCACTTCCTTTGTCAAAGTTAAAAATTCATCATAGCTATGATATGTTAACTCGTTAATCCTAAGATCTGAAAATCCCCCATCTACACCACTATGAATTAATTTGGGAGAATCATTATTAGGAATAACTAGAAATGTTCTTCTAGATGCAATAATTTTTTCTTCAATAAAATTATCAAAAAATTCATTTCTATCAATAAATTGATAAATTACCCATGCATCAATTCTGTTTTGTTTTAAATATACCTGGGCTTTTTGTATTTTTTCTTGTAGAGATTTTTTCATATATAAAATGACTAAATTAAGAATTTACTATTAATTTCCTTTAAAACTTATTCTCGACCTCCTTCGTAACCACCTTGAACCCTTATGTTAGCTGATCCAGTATATGCGCATGCAAGACCTTCAACTGCAGTCCCATCCCCTGTAAGAGTAATAGCATTCTCATTCCAATGTTGCATAATCCAGTTATGCATTGCAATATATGTTCCTGCATCATTAGCTAATTCCTGGGAAATAGTATCATTATTTACTGGAAGCCCTTTTCTAGGTAACCAAAAATCTCTTATCATTGGTAGGCGTTGACTTTCATGTCTTCGTCGTGCATTGACTAATCCTATTTCTCCACTTCGGCTTACGTACTCTTTTTTACCAATTTCTACTAACTTTTT
This sequence comes from Patescibacteria group bacterium, assembly GCA_025450075.1. Taxonomy (GTDB): domain Bacteria; phylum Patescibacteriota; class Dojkabacteria; order JAKAPS01; family JAKAPS01; genus JANWIC01. The sequence continues at coordinate 30,572 of JANWIC010000021.1, forward strand.
CCATGTCTCATACCCATTTACTAAAAGATTGGTTACTCCTATATACCTGGCAATTGGGGTCAAAGAAGAATTTGAAGTACCTATCAACCTAAGATCATAACTACCGGGCGTTCTTCCGGGACTTATTTCTATTGTTGTATCTTCATTATATTCTTCTTTAATTATTTGTTGTAAAGCTTGGAGTATAAGTAATCCGCTTTTATTTGTTCTTTCATTAAATGCTTCAATACTTGGCATTCCTCTTAAAGCTCCATCATATGCTTCAAAATCTCCTAATGCGAAAGTTATATCTACTGGTATTCCTCTTGCATGGAGTAATGGTAATATAGCACGAAGTCCATCTAGAGTATTTTGTGCCGTCCAAGGAATATTGGTTCCTAATTCAGTTCCATCCACAAATTTTATGGAATTTGAAGATGGATCCCAAATATATTCATCATGAGGACACGTTGGTATTACTATTTGTAATCTTTCATGCTGTGCAATAACTCTTTCAATCATTTGATTGATTCGATAGATAGTATGTCCACCGGGATTGACCATAAAATTCATTCCTGGCTGTATAACATATTCAATTCCAGTGAAGTCGGTAAATCTTCTTCCAAAGGGACTACGATAGTATTGGTCAAACCATTGCGAAGAGAAATGAAGCTCTCTTGAGATACCAGTTTCAGCAAGAATGCTATTTGTAAAATCTCGTAACATTTTTTCAGTCATTCTATCAACCTCTACCTCGTTTGCTAGGTAAAGAACATCATATCCCCTGTTCTCCCCTATCCAATGAGGCTTTTGTGCTTGAGTAGATAAAGGATTTCTGGTATATCTCTTATCGCGATGTGTCAAAAATGGCATAGTCGCAATCACAACTCTTTTGATATCCCCAATTGGATAATCAGAAATATCTTCTCCATTTTCAATAACTATAACATTTACTTTTCCATTATAATTTTTCCTTTCGAAAAAAGTTTTCCCATCAGGTCCAATTTCTGTTTGCCTTTGTTGTAGAGCGTTTAATAAATGCTCAGTTATCGGATCATTTTGATACAATACTAATTCAATTGACTGTAAAGGAGGTCTAGTTTCAGTTTCATTAGTAATAATACCTGTTTCTGATTTTATTGAATTTTTGTTCATAAATTATAATTATGTAAACAAAGGAGAAGTTAATTTCCACCTATATACCCACCTTCAACTCTTAAAGTTGCTGATTGCAAAACTTCGCTTCCAATCTTTTCAATGCTACTTGCATCGCCGGTTATCACTAATCCATTCCTACTAATCGCCATAGCGAATGTATGTAAAGCGACATAGTTAGCCATGTCTTTCATAAATTCTTCTCTAATAAGCTCCTCTGTTGTTGGTAAATTTTTTTGCATGAGCCAGAACATGATCATTTGCTTTCTATTTTCAAAAGCTTCATCTACTAAAGATCGGAATTTAGGATCATGCTCATATCTATTTCTAAAAACTTGAGCGGCATCTGGTAACATCTTTTCATTCCAGGTGTTAAAACCTCCTTGTATAAATCTGGTAATGCCTTGTACTATAATTTCCGGTTCCCCGTTTGAACTGGAAATTTTTATTACATTTGTCTTGCAGGCATTGCTTTCATCTTGAGATTGTTCTTCGACTACATTATATTCGCCTGGCCAAATTGATTTTAAAATTGCTTGAGCATGATTCGCAATTGTCCTTTGAGTGATATTTAAATCTCCAATAAATTGGTCAATAGTTTTTCCCCTAGTATAACCTGCGTAACCTTCGTAATCTCCTGTCGCAAAGGTTATTCTTGGAGTTATTCCTTGTGCTTTTAACATTGGAAGAACTACACGCAGTGCATCTAAAGTGTTCATGTGTGTCCAAGTAAGTTTTCCTTCCGGATCTTCTGTAGTAGTTGGTAGGTATTTTGTTTGTCTCAAAGATTCAATCCAATAAGCACTATCAAATGGGCATGTTGGAATTACAATTTCAAGCCTACCTGTTTTTCTAGCTTCATTTAAAACTGCATCTATTCTTTTTCTTTCTTCATCAGAGGGTGATATAACTAAACTTAAACCCTCTATTTGAGCTGGAGATCCGCCACTTGTTGGAAATGTTCGCGTAAAAGGATTCTTTTTAAAGTTCTTATACCACGAAGTCGGTAAAACAGATGCAAAACGTCTATCAGCATCTGAGACAATCACTCCTACTAAATCTTTCCTTACTCCATCTCCCTTAGCCTTGCCATTTTTTGCAACAACATTTCCATTTATAAAATATTGACCATCTATATCTACACCATTATCGATCCAGAGTGGAATTTTTCTACATTTAGTCCTATCTGGAGTGTAGTTTGTTGTTTGGTTATTTAAAACTGCAGTTGCCAATATTATTTTTGTTGCAGGATCCCCCGTCAAGTTTATTTCTGAAAGTTTCATACCTTTATTAAGTACAATTACTTCAACTTTTATTGGAGGCTCTTTTTTATTAGCAACAGTTAATATTCCTTCAAGATACCCATCTTCCCCAGGCATTAGATTACTACTCCCATACAGAGCTTTGTTAATAATGTCAAGGTTATCATCATCTTCAGATATAATAATTTGAAGAGTATGTGAGCATGGAGATAACTCAAGAATTGAAGAATATTCTATTTCATAAGTTGCCCGTCTTTCAACAGTTTGATCTTCATTGGTTATTGACATAAGAACGAATTTAAAATAAAAAAATCTCCTTTCGGAGATCTGGATGTAAGTAAACAAATATCTCCGCAGAAGCTACAACCTAATAAAAGGGAGTAGAATAGCTGCGTTAATAATTGTATTTACAGTTTTTGTACACATAGTGAACGGTATTATATACCCATCATATATTTTTTGTCAAATTTTAATAGATTGGACTTTTTTAATTCTTATCGTATAATCTCAACAATATGGAATCTATACTTTTAACACCAAAAATTCATCCTGATCTTGACGGAGTAGCATGTGCTTATGCTTATCAAAAGCTGCTTGTTCAAAAAGGAAATCATGCTTTTGCAATATTGTACGGCAGGCCACATATAGAAGCACAATATGTCCTAAATCGATTTCATATTAATGATATTCTCTCCAAATCAGAAGAAAGATTTGATAAATATATCCTTTGTGATGCTTCTGATTTGAAAGGTATGCCTGATAATATTCAACCTGAAGCGGTTATTGAAGTCGTTGACCATAGAGAGGTTCATGATGCTTCTACACTCTTTCCAAATGCCCGGATTACAATAGAAATGGTAGGAGCTGCTGCAACCTTAATTGCAGAAAAGTATAGAAGTGCTGGAATGGTGTTAGATGAAAAATCTGCTATGCTTTTATATGGTGCAATCTATTCCAATACTCTTAATTTAAAAGCAAATGTAACTACAAATAGAGATAAAGAAATACTTACATGGATTGAATCTAATTTCCCAATTCCTTCTGATTTCATATCTGATATGTTTGAAACAAAATCAAAAGGTATTAACGATCATATTGAAGGGCCACTGATTGATGATGCGAAGGAATTTGAAATGAATGGAGTTAAATTCGGTATCGCACAGCTGGAAGTATATGGATCTGTCGAAGTATTGAAACAAAAGAAAAAAATCCTAGATATTCTTACCCGGATGAAAGAAGATCTCGATCTTTCATGGAATTTTCTTACCATTGCTGATTTTAAGACGGGAGAGAATATATTTATATCTCCCTACAAAAAAGCTTGTGAAATACTTTCAAAAGCTTTCGGCATATCTTTTGAAGGCAATATTGGAAGATATAATATGCTGATTTTACGCAAAGAGATTATACCGAAGTTAAAAGTACTGATAAATTAAGAACTGCAAGTCTCTTATTCTTATGATGAGCGATTATTTATAATGAAATACTAAATTATTACTATATGGAACACGACTTTTATTGTGAAAATGTATTAAATGGAAAAGTGTTTGTAAATATCGAATATGAAACGGAAAATATATTGGCATTTAGGCACACTCATCCCACCTGGAGCTTTCATATAGTAGTTATTCCAAAAAAGCATATTCGAGATTTGTTAGAAATAGAAGATGGAGAAATTATCAAAGAAATATTTGAAGTTATAGCATTATTAATTAAAAAGCATAATTTGCAGAAGACAAATTTTAAAATTGTAAGTAATGGAGGAAGCTTTCAAGATTCAAAACATATTCATTTCCATTTATTAAGCGGTGAAGTAATAAAAAAGCTTTGAAAAGGCTATCCTTTTTCCTTGAAAGGTTGATAAATTCGATACTATTTTTCTTCCATAAAATTGTTGGAGTAGGATATCGAAACTGAGATGCTGGCATTTCTCCTGATGATTTATTTTTTTTTAAGGATCGCTATAGGTTTAAGAAATTATGATTTTACTGTATAATCCATGAGCTATGAGTATCCCATTTGATCCTAAAACTGAACAGCAACGATATGGATTTGATTTTACTGATAGGGTTTCTCTTCAGTCCGAATTTTTACCTCTAGATGGCATTCATCCTCATCCTGATGAAGAACTATTGCATCCGCTTAATAATTTGACCTCAAAAATACATGAAGATTTTAGATCGATGCTTAGATTTGAGACTAGGGTTGCAGAAATACTTTTACTACCATTATTAACGCCTGAATTTATAGAGAGAATGCTTGGAAGTGAATCTCCGGTTGCATTAGAAAAATTGGATCCATATCAAGTTCTTGTGTTAATAAACAACATATTAGCCCATTATACATATTATGACTGGAGAACCCTTCAAGAAATATCCCCATTTGATGATAATTCTCGATATACTGAAAGCTTTCATAGTGGATTAACCAAATTATTTAAAAATCGTAAGGTATTAGATATGAAAGGGCTTGATTTCATTAAGGCTACTGGAGTAAATAGACATGTGGTAGAAAGAATAGGAATTGCTATTAGAGATGATACCTTACCACAACGTCATCATATAGATGAACACGATTACAATAACGGCGTAAATCTCATTTGTGTTTCAAATACTCTTGCATTTTGTGCAATATATGAATCTATCCGTGCTTATTGTCAAGAATATGATGAAAGATTTAAATCCGTACGTGTTGTTATCATGGGTGATGATAACCATCTATGGCCTGAAGTGCTATTACTCGATTGTGAGGGAAACGTGCATGGTATTCCTATTGAGGTGACAGGAACTGATATAAACCTCTTAGAGATAATAGATAGTCCAAACCATCTCATTCATAGGTTTAAGAATTATGAAAAGAGGCTTCAACACAAACTTCTTTATAATTCTATTGCCCACCAAGCGGGGACTTTAACATATCCATATATCGGATTAACGGAAATAGTGCAATGTGCATGGGAAGTCATTGACAATCTTGAAGAATATGATGTAACTTCTGAGTTGCCTTACTCAGCTATTGCAAATCTTGCAGAACTCATTTATTGGAGGTTAAATATAGCTACAACTGCAAATAACTAAAATAGTACTGCACTAAGAACGTTAATCAAACAGATTGTTAAAGAGCGGTATGAAACCTTTGACACAAACTTAACCGATAAATTAGAGAATGGCAAACTTCCTGATGATTTCATCGCATTTGAAATTATGTTGAGCCTGCTAAGCATGGTAAATAGGAAAGATTATCATACATTTCCTTCAACTCGATTTATAAATGCTTTACTGGCAAATGGGGAATTTGTGTCAAGAATTTCACATGAAGATAAACAAACCATCTGTCAATTATTAAGCATTTTATTGGCTAAACAAGGTTCAGAATTGACGAGATGTAGAAAATGGTTTGGTAGTACAAAGTTCCCTAGAGATGAATCTTTTACTAATTTAGATGGTGAAAATAGACAACCACATAAAAATGCAAGTTACAGGGGAACCTTAAAAACTGTTTTAAGAGATACTAATAGCATATTTGCTATAGTAGCATTATATATCGCATGTTTTGGATATGTTGAAAATATGAATCCGGTCATTCCACCGGAAGTACAAAGAGCATATTTACTGGATAGCTCACTTGAGTTAATCGAAACATTATTAAATTTCCCGCTTTTTTCAGCAAGCACTACTAAATCTTTAAGAGGGAAAATTGAAGATCCAATAGTTATTGAAAGAATTGAATTTGAAGAAATACTGAATGTGTTAAATAGATTTGAATGTTTTCAAGGGATAAATGAAGAACAAATGCAAAAAATAAAAAAGTTACAAAGAGAATTGGGTATAATTGTAGGAAATCTAAATATAAAACATTCAGTAAGAAATAGATAATTATTCCCTAAGGTCCACCAACTAGTCCATACGATATGAAGCAATTTCTGTATTTTACGAATATTTCCGTACTAGAGTAAGTGAAATAAATAGATCTAGCATCAAAGATAGATAATGGTAAGCCAAAAAAATTCCAGACATAGCCACTAGGTTGAACCGATTCAATTTTTGGTAAATTATTTGATACTTCAAACTTTTCATTTACCTCTCTTAGACTTAAGCAAGAGTAACCTTTATCGTATAGCCTTCTTGCAAATGAAATGCGATTAGGAAGATAGGAACTATATACTGCAATTCCTAAATGATCACTAAGCCATTGAGGTGAGAAAATAGATAATGAAGATACAACAATTAATAATATTAACAAGAGAATTATGCAAGTTTTTATAATTTTTCTAGTAGCTGGACTTTTTATCATTTGAAGTATATTTGTATCTTAATCAATTCCTTTTTGTATCTGAAAACTACCAAATTATATTACTAACTTTTATTAATTCTCTCACTTTCTGTATGCAGTAGTGAAATAAAAGAATCAGGTGTTATTAATTCTATGCCTCCTGCAAATCCTGCCCAAATTGATCCCTCCCAATAATCTAAACCATCATTCCAATCTAATGCTGGATCAAGAGGCTCTAATGCAAATATTCTCATTCCCTTCATTGCTTTTGCAAATCCAATTTCATATGCTACAGTTTGTCCTACATACCCGTTTTCATCAACGATAAAAACATTTCTTAATTGTTGTAAAATTTCTTTATCACTTTCAAGTATTGCAAAGCCATGAATATTATCAACAACAAATGATAGTTTTGGTGCTAGAACATGAATACCTGCTTCTTGAAATTGTTTTATTATTTAAGCAAATTTTAGATATTGTTTGAATGGCCCTAAAACAACAGCTGCATTTTGAAATTCGCAAGGAGATAATATCGTCACATATTTAGAAACAATTGCAAAATAATCGATTCCCATTAGTTAGTTATTATTACCATTTTCCGTAGGAATTTCTTAAAAAGTCATTTAATTGCATTTGATACTTTGATTGAATTTCTGAGCATAATTTTTCATAAGCAATATTCATTTCAACTGTTATATCATATCTTCCTTCTAAATCATTTGTTTTTAATGAAGATTCGATCTGTTCTACTTTTGTTGCCCCTACCGGAGTTACAAATATTGAAGGTTGGCTTATTGCCCAATGTAATACTAAAGATTCAATAGTCGAGTTATTTCTATCGGCAATAGGTTTTAAATATTTGATTACCCAACTTCTAATGACACCAATTTGTTCTTGATTAAAAACTGGTAACACTTTTTTCCTCAAATCACCTTTTCCTAAAACCCAATCAACTAATATTTTGTTTGTAAGTATTCCCCATTCAATTGTGTTATATGGAATAAGCTTTATTTTATTTGATATACAATATTCTCTTACATCTCTATCTTGCTCCTGATCTAAAATGCTGAATCTATTTTGCACATATTTGACTGTATTATGTACGTTATATACTTTCAATTGTTCAAGTGTTACATTACATACGCCAATTTCTCTAATCTTCCCTTGCTTTTGTAATTCAACCATTGCTGCAATTGTCTCTGTAAAAGGAGCATCTTTAGCTTCAGGGGTTGATGTGAGGTATAAATCGAGGTAATCTACCCCAAGTCTTGAGAGGGATTCATCACATTGTATAAAAATGGAGTCTCTTTTTCCAGAAAGAATTGAATTTTTGTCTTTTACACAAAGTGATGTTAAAAAATATCTTTCTCTCGGGATATTTTTAAGGATTTTACCAAGTAGCGCTTCTACATCATTATAATACGGAGCGGTTTGGATATATTCTCCACCTTGATCTAAAAATCTATGAACTATTGCTTTCGCTTCAGCATCATTTGTTTGTCCAAATACATTGCTGAAAGGAAATGTTCCTAAACCAATTCTATTTTTCATCCAACATCTTTCATATATTGGACTGATTATACCAACAGTTGGGATTTAGTACGATACCATTAAAAATTGAAAAGATTTATATGCAATTTAATTTGTAAGTTGCTATGCAAAAACAATTTCGTTACCATTAATTAAATTACTAAATAAGTATGACAATTCATTTCGTATGTACATCAAATGTTTTTCGAAGCAGGCTTGCTCAAGCATATCTTGCATCAAAGAATATTCCAGATTTAAATGTCTACTCAAGCGGATTAGATGCAAAAGAAGATCTTTGTGGTGTTATCTGTTGGGTAGCACAATGGTTGATAGAACTTTATCATCTCATTCCTTATGCAAGTAAAGCCTGGAACCAGACTACGAAGGAAATGTTAAAAAAAGCTGATTTGATAGTTTTTATGAATAATGGAAATTTTATATCAGCGGAGAAAAGATATCCTTTAAATAATAAAGCATACCTAATCTGGGATATTCCAGATCTTGATGACCTACAAAATGATAATGAGAATGAGATAATACAAAAAGTGAGAGAAAGTAAAAGAATATATTCTCAAATTACACAAAATGTTGATGATCTCATTAAATCAAAATTACTATGAATATTAAAGAATTAGAAATCTTGAATATTAACTGATTCACTTGGTTTATTCCCTAATCTAGCAATTATCTTTTCAAGTTTTAGTCGTACTATAATTCTTAATAATATGATCCTAAGAAATATAATTACTTGTGATTGAGGAATGATAAGCGGACCTAAAATTCGTGGTATTCGCTGTGCTGATTTCACATATGGAAGCATCTTTTGCTCATAAAAAGTAAAAGCTTTTGATAAATCATCTCCACTCCTTTCGATTTCTTTTGCTAATACATATGCCCCGACAACAGCTAAACCAGTTCCCATACCAGATAATGGTGATGGACTGTAGGCGGCATCCCCTACTAGTACAATTCTACCCTTTGACCACTTCTGCATACAAATTTGGTCGATTGTATCAAAATAGAAATCTGTAGCAGATTTCATCTTTGAAATCATATTAGGCACTTCCCAATCCTCTTTTGCAAATATTTCCTCAATAACGCTTTTTTGATTTATATTATCACGCCCTGAAATAAATGTTTTTGGAATTGAGAAATACAATAGTGCCTTTGCCTCTGAATTATCTCTAGAGCTATACATTGCAGCCAGTTTTCCGGAAGTAGCAAAAAATTGGCCGGTGTATGATATGTTTAAATAATTTTCAATAGTAAATATTGATATTCCATAACCGAGGTGTTTAATGAACTGGGTTTCATCACCAAATACTAATGAACGAACATGTGAATGTGTCCCATCGGCACCTATTACAAGGTCAAAAGTTTGCATTTTATGTTTTTCAAAACTAACAACTACGCTTTTCTCTTTTTCCTGAATTGCCGTTATAGCGTCTCCAAAAAGATATGTTGTAGTGTCTTTAGTTAGCTCATAAAGAATTTCACCAAGATCTCCTCGAAGAATTTCTAATTCGCCACTTAAGAAAATGGAAGGAATATTTACTAGTCTTTTTCCATTTTTATCAACAAATGATACATCTCCTGTGTGAGTTTGCTTCTTTTTGATTTCATCTAGAATACCCATCTTATCCAATATCTTTATTGCATTTCCACGAAAATCAACTGCATATCCTGCATTTCTAATTCCATTTGCTTTTTCAACGATTGTTACTTGAATACCATATTTGTTTAACCAATATGCTAAAGATGGGCCAGCTATTCCAGCGCCGGAAATGAGTACAGATTTCATATAGATTAGTTTATAAACTAATTGTACAATTTACTTTTAAATTGTACAAAGAATCTTTAAGACAGGAAAGGAGAATCATTTTACAAATGCTTTTATGTGGGGGATATTCGAACTACTAGATTAGTAATATGAATTGAGAAATCAGGAAAATATTGGTTTTAATGGAAAAGCTGAAATTTGCTCTCTCGTGGAGGATGTTCGATCCGTCCTATTGGCCTTGGGCTGAGTGCCTTTGTCTCGCTTGTTTGATTAAATCAACTAGGAATGCAATATCTGTTCCATTTGTAAATATTATTTCATGATGAAGAATACTGTCTACAGAAGGACCTAACTCTTCTCCTTCTAGAGAATAACATTTCCCTCCAGCTTCAGAGAGTATGACAAAACCTGCTGCAATATCCCAATTATCGGTTTTTAGCATGAATGCTATGTCTGTACCTCTTCCTGCTGCTATATTAGTTATTTCCACTACTTGGCTCCCAAGAATTCGCACGTATTTACTAAAATCATAAAGAAGTATATCTCTCAAAAGTTGAAAAGCATGATGGTCTTCAGGATCGACTGATAATCTGGGGGTGTTGGCGGTTATTCTAGCTTTTCCAAGTCTTTTTTCTCTGTCAACATGTATTTGAGTACCATTTAGGTATGCACCTTTTCTTCTTTCCGCTGAAAAGTAATCGTTACTATCTGGTAAAAATATTACTCCTGTTTGAAGCATTCCTCTTCTTACCAATCCCACCGATATTCCCCAATCCTTTTCTCCCTTAGCAAAACACTTTGTTCCATCAATGGGATCTATTATTGCAACTAAATCGTGCTGGTAGTAATCTATCGGTTCAGTATCTTCTGTTTCCTCATCTGAAAAAATAATTCCAGGGAACATAAGGCTTAATTGTGCCTTTAAATATGCCGTAACGGCATAATCAGCGTCTGTAACTATATTATCAGCTCCAGTTTTTTCATGTTGCGTGAGTCCTCTTGACCGTATTTCTTGTGCGATTGATCCAGCATTCCTGATAACCGCTTCTAATTCTTCACATAATAGTGATTCCCCTAGTTCTGCTGGATTCATAAAGATAGAAGATTATATAAGTGATAATAGAAATTCTCTATACGTTTCAAAACTTCTTTCCCAATATAATGCAATCTCAAGATCTGTAGGAAAGATCTCAAGAATACGATAATCTCCTTTTAATGTCTGAGAAAGGGTAAAATCTAGCCAGTAGATATAAAAACAATACTTCGCAACCTCTACCAATATCTCGATTTCCTTTTCTCCTAACCATTTAGATTTGTTGTATCCAGATAAGAATGTACAGACTCTATCTGTGTTGAATTCATCCAAATTTGCGTTGCAGCGCCCCATACTGCATAAGAGTCCAAGTGCTCTTTGAAGTTCAAATAGTTGTGGTGCACATTTCATTCCATCCCAGTCAGTTATATAAAGCTTATTATCATCAATTGAAGGAAGTAAGTTAGACAAACTATAGTCCCCATGTATGAGAACATAATCATTTTTTGGAATTTTGTATAATAATGATTTAATGAAGAGATCAGATCTATTTGTATCTGTTTTCTGAATGAATTCGCTAATGAGTCCTGCTTTCCCTTTTGTTTTTTGATCTAATTCAACATCTGATTTATATAAATCATTAAAATCTGTGATGAGTTGTGATACCCTTGTATTAATTGCAGAAAAATCGATTTGTTTTAAAGATTTGTTAGCAAATTTTGCAGAATGGATTTTTTTAAGCTCAGTTCCCGCCTTATCTAACTCTTCTTTCGTAATGTTATATTCTATATAATTTAGATCTTTATGATTAATATACTCACTAAGTTCATAAATTTCTCCATTAATATCTGTTAGATACCTATTATCAGTATTTTTGTATATTCTTGGGATATTGATTTCTTGTGAGGTGAGTTCTTCAAGGATACCAATCCTTATAAGTACTTCTTCTTTTGTACTAACAAGATGTCTCTTTAATACATAAGAGACCTGATTTAGTTCTATTAGGAAGACCTCATTCGCAAAAGAAGAGAGGGGTTTGAAATTAGTTACAACTTCTTTAATATTGTAAGCTTTTAATATCGATGCAAGCTTTGTTGAATTCATAAGCAATCATTATTTCTAGAGTATATAGTAAATTTTACAATAAGGAAAGTCATTAATATACTAATAATCCTTTAATAGAAGGGAAGTTTGCTTTCTCATGGAGGATGCTCGAACGGTTTTAATCCAAAGTAATCTTAATTTTTGATTATCTCTGAAAAAGTTATTCCTTTTTGGTACTCATTGATCGCCTGTTTTATGTAGGGAATTATTTCCTCAGGAAGCTTTTTCATATCAAACCATTCCATCTTATCTGCTTTATCTTTTTCTTATATTGTAGGGCTGCCACTCCATTTACTTGGCACTAAAAAGAAATAGATATATTCTATATTTGTACGAGCATATATAGTATGTACAACCCGTAGATCTATTGGTTCTATTATAATACCTGCCTCTTCCTTTGCTTCACGTACAGTAGCTTGGGGAATGCTTTCATTCTTTTCGAGATGGCCCGAGATTAAATCATATTTACCATCTTCCCAACCAGTATGAAAACGCCTTAATAAAAGTACCTTTTGTTCTTAAATCAGAAGTAAGAATACTACGGCTCTAATTGTAAATCTTTCAGCGGACATATTTTTTACTTTAGATTTATTATAAAACACAAGACTAGATAATTCGAGACCATGTGAAGGTAGCGGAATAAATGCTTCTTAGATGGGAGAAATGGTACATACTTTTTAGTGGAGGACATTCGAACAATTCTTTCAAACAATCATTGTTGAGCTTCTTCCTCTAAAAAAAGTGTAGGGTCTTGATTAGTATAGCCGCCTTCTAGAGAAATTACTTGTCCATTGATATAGGAAGAATCTTCAGAAAGAAGAAACTTGATTGTATTTGCAACATCTACAGGGAGAGCATTTCTCTTTAATGGGTTTATATTAGCGACTTTCTCCAAGAATTCTTCTCCATTCCCTTCAATCATTGGTGTGATTACCCAACCAGGAGCAATAGAATTTACTCTAATTTTCTTATCCTGTAAATATAAAGATAGCGATTTAGTTAGTGAATTAACTCCTGATTTACTTGCAGCATAACTTGTTGTAATAGCGCCTCCAAAAAAAGAATCGGTTGAACTTATCATAATAAATCTGCCGTTAATTGAAAGTTTCGTCTTCAACAGTTTTGAAAGCAAGTAATTTCCTGTTAGATTTACAGCCAATGTTTCATTCCATATCTTGATATCGCGATCAATTTCATCGTTTTCAAAAGAAACCACCCCTGAACAGTTTACAATTGAGTGCAATCCGTTGTTAATAAATTTGTCCTGTAAATTTTCAATGGAGTGAATATCTTGTAGATCTAATTGAGAAGAAGTAAATAAAGGATTGTTTTTGAGATTTTCCACCCGTTCGGGGTGCTTGAAATAGGTGCCGTGGATTTCATATCCAATTTCTAAAAGGGTCTCTGCTACTTTATTCCCTATTCCTCCAGAAGCTCCAATTAATAATACTTTTCTCATAACAAACTTAGTTATACGTGAAGTATAACAAATATTAACTATGAAGAAAAGCATTGAGACCGAAAAAGTGTTGAGATAATGGGGTAATTTTAACTTTGCTCTCTCGTGGAGGACGTTCGAACCGTTTTACTCGGATCGGCTTTGCAATCTAGTCAGATCTATTAAATTAACTTATAGCTTCTATTCGTTGGGATTTGGATTATCGTTGCTTTTGCGATATCTATTTAGGGCTATAAGGACGACTTGTTCCACAAGATCCTCAAAAGTCATTCCCTCAAAACTAGCCATCATGGTAAGTGTATTATTTAGCCCATGAGTATTCGGTCCTATTCCTGGGTTGTAGTTAACCTCAAGTAAATAAATATTCCCTTGATCATCTACCCTAAAATCCATCCTCGCATAATCTCTACAGTCTGTAGCTGTAAATGCAATCCTACTATATTCAACCAGTTTATCAATCATTTCTTGAGGTAAATCTGCTCTGACCATTTGTTCTTTTTTACCGCCCCATTTATATTCATAAGAACGGATTTGCTGTAACTCAGAAGGAGCATCTTCAAATAAAAACTCTAAAGGTGGAAATACATGTAATTCGGAGCCGTTGCCAAACATTCCGACTGATATTTCTCTACCTCTTATAAACTGCTCAACTAAGGTCGGTTGCCCATATCTTTGAATTGATTCCTGAACTTTTCTATACAGTTCTTCTCTATTTGTAACCACGCTATCCTCATAGATTCCTATACTGGCTTCTTGTCTTACTGGTTTTACAATTAAGGGAAATCTCAATCCTCTTCTTAAAGGCTCAGTCCCTTCTCTGAATAACTGATGGGGAGCTGATGGTATTCCATATGTTTTTAGTACCAGTTTGGTTTTTTCCTTATCTTGAGAAAAATTCATATTCAAAGCGGATGCTCCCGTAAAAGGAATTTTTAATCCTTCAAGAATCGCTGGAACGACAGTTTCGTTTGTATTTCCCCCACCGAATGCCTCTGCAAGATTTAAAACTATTCCAATGGTGGATTTTTGCAATCTCAATTTCTCCCAAACATCTAAGTCGGCAAGCATGGTATCAGTATCATAACCTCTTGCTCTTAGCAGCTCAGTTACCAATGGAACTATAATATCAATTTCTTGCTCACTTATTAGGTCGCTTTCGACTCCTGTTTCTAATGTTGTAGCTTTATTGTAAAGAATTAAAACATCTGGCATATGATTTATTTATAAATTGCAATTATTTGTCTAATAATTAACTCATCAGGTTTTATATATTTTCCTGTAAAGTCAAACCATACTGTCATGAAATCTTCTTTTTCCAATTTTCTTCTACCACCTATTTCAGGATCTTGTAGGCAGATATAATCTTCATCAATTCCTTCAACAACAGAATAGTGTCCATCGGCGACATCTTCATCTGTGTAATCAATTCTTCCCCTGGTAAACCAATTCACAATAACTGGAATATCTTTTTGTAGCCATTCTTCAATATCTTCAATATTGCTGTTGTTTTTTATTGCGACCTTAAATCCTAAGCTTTCAGCGGCATTCCTGATTCCTTGATCATCAGTTCCCAAGTCTTCATTTGTCCCACAAAGCTTAGCTAATTCATTTTCAGATTTATCAATTCCATAATATGATAGAACAATTTTGAGTGATGCAGGCCCACACATACTTGCATTTAAAGTTTCTTGATATGGTTTTATGTTTAAAAATTTCTTCATAAATTATCTGTTTTGTAATCCAAAAGTATTTAAAAGTTTTTTATATATTTCTAATGCTTTTTCTCGATCTTCACCTATTATAATAAATCCTATCTTGGGTTGTCTTCTATTTACAATAGAGACTACAACTCCTTCTCTCTGACCTTGTATAGGGTATAGTATATCATGTAACCTCGCTAAAATATCAGGTGTACTTAAATTGATATTTCCATATTCAAAATCATCACTCGATAAGGCATAACAATTATTTTCCCAATTGTCACCTATAAGAAACTTTGTTGCATCAAATACATGTGTTCCTCCTGTCCTTCTCATGTTGGTTTCGATTGGGTAAGGGATTCCATTACCTGAAGTAACAAAATCAATATCAAAAAAGCCCCTATAACCAAGTAATCTGAACCTGTTACCAATCCTTGTGGAAATTTCTCTTATTTGCGTTGCAAGATCTTCCTTCATAATTCCTCTTCCTATTGCTACACCAAGGAAAGTCCCGTTAGAGCCTATTTCTTGATTGCAAAGATATGTGATTACAGTATTTCTATCAGAAACTAATAATTCTGATGATGGAGAGTAAGCTTCTGAATCTCTTTGTGATTCAATTAACTCTTCAACCAAAATTAAATCATCATTCCATATTGGCGTACTTTCAAATTCATGATTAATATACTTAATAAGTTGCCTTGTATTTTTAAATTGTTCTCTTCGCAACATGAGTAAACCCCAACCAGATTCTCCGAAATTTGCTTTGAGTACACAGGATCTTCTTCGACTAAAAAACCAGGTTGCAACTCTCAGAGCTTCATCTTTTGTCCTACATGGTATACTTTCAGGAATAGCAATCTGAGGATTATCTATTTTTCCAATTTCAACACGTGAGCCAACCTTTGAATCCAAATAAGTAACTAACCAATCGCCATATTTAGCCGGTCTTTCAGGCACTATAAAATCTAATCCTTCTTTTTTAAGTGTTTCTACAAGAGCTAAAAACTTTTCAGTTACGCAATATGGAGATAATGTAATCCCTGGGTTTGCTCTAATGATATCCACAAGTTGCTGAAATAATTGTCTGTCTTCTAATATTGCATCTGACAAGCTCACATTTACAGCATGTGGAGAAAGATTAGATATATTTTCATACCCCAATGTCCTTCTATTATGTTCAAATAACCCTTGGTCAATAGGATAAGGGGTTATTACAATCTTATCGTCTCCTTCCCATAACAAAGTTCTGTCGCATAGATTATGTTCGATCTGTACTCTTGCTTCACGATCAGTTGCAGATGCTATTTTTTCTATAGAAGGCTCAAATGCTTCAGCAATATTTGCAGTAATGATAGTTTTTATAGGCATGCCTTTATATTCTTCTCATTTGGAGAATTATATACTAACATCAACCATATTGAAAGTTAAATGATATTACTGATGAATTTGAGTAAATATTTAATGGATGTTTTTGAGATTTACTGTCTCGTGGAATAAACTTTATTTATTGCTTTATTAACAATAAATTATTGGTTCGAACCAAAACATGCTCTCATGTGGATTCGAACCACAAACCTACTCCTTAGAAGGGAGTTGCTCTATCCATTGAGCTATGAGAGCACTAACGCTGGCAATTATATATCATAACAGCGTTATTTATCAAATAATTAGGGTACATTGGGATTTATACAAATTCTATTCTATTATTTCTCAAAGCTCCTAAGAATCGTACTTGTGCATTAGTTACACCGGTATCCGTAGGAGGTGGAGTACATATTCCTGAAGCACGCATATGATCCCCATATTGTGGGTTACCAAGATTACATTCCAGAACTCGGTATAAGTCTGGATTTTGTTCTTGGCTATACAATAATTCACCATTTATATATACCAATAGTGTTGGATCATGCAATGTATTATCGCATCGATGTGGTTCTCCATGGGCGAGAAAATAACCTTGTTCCCCATCAAAATTAACAGATCCAAAATTTACTTGGCAGGTTCTATAAAGATGTCGTGGTAATCCATCAATTGGATTTTTGACTATAGGGGTATACTCTGCTGTTCTATCAGATACCATAGTATAAGCAAGAGCACTTGTGAATTCTTCACGAGCAGAGTATAACGATCTTACGCCAGGTAATTTATCTAAACCTAAAATATATTCTGCATTTTGGTAAGCACTTCTCCATATAGCGTCGGGTAAAGGGAAAAGAGGTCTACCAGTAGTTGCTTCTATCAAGCTATAGCGAGAGTGGTGAAAACAATTAAATACTCGTGCAAGCAAAGTTTTAGCTAAAGGAAATCGCCCATGTCTTTCAGTTATTAAAGAAGGTGAATATTCAGCTCTTGGTAGATCAGCAAAAGTTAAAGCCATAGTAAGCTTTTTAATCAGATAAATTTGAGGGTTTTTGTAATGTTTGTTATATACGGGGGAGAGATATGCATAACATTACAATTCTCTCGTTAGAAAGTATACCATAAGGCAAAAAAAAAATCATGTAATATAGATTACAATTTCTTTAGGAAATTATATGGATATAATTAATCCATACGCGAATTATGAACCCAAAGAGTCAGGCTTTTAGGGTAATTATGTGATTTTTTCTTCCGGGCAGATGTATCATAAAGTAAATTCATAGGATATTATCAGTGATATTATTATTGCACATCAAAATGTTGGGAGGTGTAATATGTATCACAATGAAAATATTATTGCAGAGCAGAAAATGGCAGGAGGTAAGCCTCCTGCCAGATTTCCTTAAAAACCAATATTTTCATTAATAAAGATGACGTGGATTCTATCAGGTGAAAAATCTTTCTTAATAATAGCCATTTTTGCAACTTCGCTATCCATTCCATATGCTTTCATTGCACGTTCACTTTCTAATGGGACGGAATATTCCTCTATTCTCTTCATTCCTTCATCCATATTCTTTACAATCTTTTGGACTCCGACAACGAAAAACACATGAGCCGAGCCATACATATATGCTGGCAGCTGGCTTCCTGATTTTGAAGCAATCATGATTATCCCATCTTCTGTTATTGCATGTACGCTTCCTACAACCCATTCGGGTGCTGCTCCAAGTTTAAGCATTTGAAGATGATCTTTCTGTCTATCCATGCTATTTAATTTTGGTCGAATAGCATCATATTTTCCTGACTCGTTAATTTCTTTTGTAAGACCAATTTGGTCAATAGTTGCAGAAGTCATAGTCATTACTTCTGCTCCTTCAGGAATCAAAGTTAATACCGCCTGCTTTGCCTCCTCTTCTGTTTGTACTAAGGAAGCTGTAATATTATGTTCCTTTAATGTTGCGATTGTTTTTTCAATTGCCTGATTATCAGGAAGTGTGTTCCATGTTGCCATAGGTTATAAAGATAATTTAATGAATAGTATCATACATCACGTGCTTCACATTGTAAAGTACTTACATGAAGGGAAGTATGGTCACTGAAATAATAATGAAATTATATTGTGTGTACTAAGATCTCGTAGTAACTAATCTCTCAGGATTTGTAGAAATTGACAGTTTAGATACTATAACTATATAGTTGAAGCAAGTATTTGCCTACATAAAATGTCTGAAATCGCTTTCTCCCAAGCTTCACCGAGCTTTTTGTCAGTAATACACCGGCATATAGTGAGTAGTGCAAGTGTATTGTTACTGCTTACCACATTGGGGATGGCGGTATATTCGTTCAATAATACAAGCGTAGTATATCACGCCGTACAAAGCAGTGCTGCTGGAAAACCGCTTGTTGCAATTAACAGCATGCCAAGTATGCGTCCCTGGAGATATCCGAAGGGAAATCCTGACGGATGGTGGGAAGATACTTCTTGCGGAAATCAGTGGCAAACCTGGCTATCTAATGATATGACATATGCACAACAATTAAATGTAGGGATTTTGCGAACAGAATTTCCATGGGCACTTATGGAACCAAGTCAGGGGCAGTATGACTGGACTCGTTCCGATGCTATCGTCAATGCAGCAATTGCTCATGACATTCAATTGCAACCGATCATTGTGTATACGCCATCATGGATTAATTCAGATCCTACCCAATCCCCCACTGCTGTCGAGTTTAGCGGCTTTGTGAATACATTGGTAAGCAGGTATAAATCATCAATACATTATTGGGAGATGTGGAATGAACCGGATGGATATCATTACTGGAATGCAGGTGAAACTGCATATGTTCAAAATATCCTTATCCCCGGTTATAGCGCAGCAAAAAGCGCCGATCCAAATGCGCAGGTTATTTTAGGTGCTCCAGCATCATTAAATACTGGATGGATAAACAATATTTATGCAATGGGAGGCGGAAATAGCTTTGATATTATGGCATGGCATGAATATACCGGAAGCAGCATTACAGGAGATGCAAAATCATTACAAACTCTTTTAGCCTCACATAATCAACCGAATAAACCTATATGGTTGGGAGAATTTGGTACGCAAGAATCAAGTATGAACGATACGCAACAAATCGGATTATTGGATAGTGTCTATTCAGCTGCAAATAGCGCTATTGCTGTTGCTGCATGGTATACCATACGGGATGACAACTCAATGAGCGGTTGTACGACTATTGCTGTATCTGAAAATTGGGGACTTGTATTGCATGATGATGTAACAAAAAAGAATGGATTTGCCGAAATGCAAAAACTTGCAGGGGCTCCTTCATCTACTCCAACAAATACTCCAACCCTTACAAGTACTCCAACACCAACTCCGACAAGCTTGCCTACCAATTCTCCAACGGGTACACTTACTCTATTACCTTCGCATACACCGACCGTTACTCCTACAAATACACTCACACCTACACCGACGTGTACTGCTACAAAACCTTGTACAGTACCTACGACAACATGCGGTGTTGGTTCCGGGATAGCGCAAAATCCTTGTACTACGCTACAACCCTCATATATTGGCGAAGCATGCCATCCTACTACAAGCAATTGTATGGGAAACAGCTGCTCTCCGAGTGTGACACGGTGTATTGGCAACCAGAGAAATTGCGTAACAACCGTTGCAACGACAACCTGTTGGAGCGCAAGCTGTACACCAGCCGTTGTGACATGTCATACAGGAACAGGAATAACATGTACCAATATCCCTGAAAATGGAGTTGCAATGATTGTAGATAACGGGAATATACCACTCTCAAATGTCGATGTAACATTTACGAATTCAGACGGATCTACAACAGTAGTGAGAACGAATAATGAAGGGATAGTAGCGATACCATCAGAAGGGACATTGAGTAAGGTAGTGGTAAGTAACAAAGAAGTAAAGGTAGGATCAGCAGTGAGTACGAATGAAGGGTATAAGG
>JANWIC010000022.1 GCA_025450075.1 Patescibacteria group bacterium
AGCCATATTCGTATATCGTGTATCTTGTCCGGTTACTTCAAATAACCATTGGAGAGATACTAATCCATTTTTAAACTGATCAGATTCTTTGGATATATTAGATAACTGTACAGAAGATGGAAAATTTGCAAGATTATGCGAAAGAGTTATATATGCAAATACAGTGGATGCTAGGGGAACGATAACAGTTATATATAATAATAAGATGATGCCAAATGTAATAAGTAAAGGTATGTTATTTTTATGCAGAATTGTTTGATATGTCGATGTTGATTCTTTTTCCTGTTTTTTAAATCCTGCTAAAAATTTATTAGCTCCCTGTTTGAATGAAAAAGTTGAAGTCTTTCGATTTTTCTTCTCAGGTTCAATACCCATTCGAGCTTTTACATCTTGAATGTTTCGTAAACTCCCCGTCCTATTTGATTCGGATTGTGATGGGGTATTACTGACTTGCAATGGAGGAATTTCTCGTGAAACTGGTGGCTGGTAATTTCTTATAGGCGGTGCAATATCTTCAGTGGCAATGTGATGTAATTGTATCTCCTGAGGATTTTTTGTAAATTCTGAAGATTTTAACCATTCATATGTATTTTCTAATCCTTTTTCAATAGAAACGTCTGGGCGCCATCCCGGAAGAATATATGGAAGAGTCTTTACATGATCTTGTGTTACTTCTTGTGAACGATTAATAACTCTTTTCCCTAATATTTCTGCAACACGGAGTCCAATCGAAGATAATGACAAATCAAAAGGATCTGCAAGGGTAAAACTACCCCTGTCTTTTGATTCAATTGCCTGGAAAAGTCCTTTAATTGCATCTCCTATATATATGTAATACCTAAAACTTACATTATCTTCAATAACTATATCTTTTGATTTTAAGGAATCCCTTATAAAATTTGAGATGGGAAGATTGTTGCTTAGATCCATTTCAGGACCATAAACATCCCCAATATTGATGATCTTCATCCTACCTCCCTTTGCTATTCCTTCTTCTGTCAAGGCATAAAGTGAGCTGAGAAAATCAATTTTCCTGCTTTCCATACTTTCTGGATTAACAGAAATTAAAAGAAGAAATAGACTATTATTATCAAGTGTCTTTTGAATTAAATTCCTGAAGTTTGCTAGATAATCTACTAATTCAGAGTTTGTGCCGCTTTCAGTTAGTGAATTATAGATGATATAGTCAAAGTGTTCATGAGAAAGATCATTTTTAAAAAATAGTGAATATTCTACAATCTTTACATTAGTATAGCCACCATATTTTTTTATTAGATCCTGGTCAAAACGCTTTTCGGCGAGAATATATTCATCTTGTGGAGACGCATGTAGTAATGCGTTCAAAAATTTCTCTGATACAAAGTTAAATCCGTTTATAAATAAAAATTTTTTCTTTTGTTTATCTTGCATGCTATATCGGTTTTCTGAATAAGTGAATGACATCAAAAACAATATATCCATCAGTAATGGTAATCTGGTTACTTATACCTAAATATCCAGATTTTTGGTAAACGATTGTGTAATTTCCACCAGGTTTGAAAAGTAAATAATTATTATCAATCTTAGCATTGTTTAGTGTCAGTGTAGAATCAGAAGGATCATATTCATTTGCATTTACTAATATGCCGCTTCCTTTTGGAACAGATTTAAAATATAAAAAGTTATAGAAGGAATAGGTATATGAAGGGCCGAGCTGCACTGTAACAATGTTATTAGTGTTTGAAATAAATGATATTTGTTTGTCAAATACATAATAATTAGTTCCGTTCGTTTCTGATATGACTTTTATATCATGGATACCTTCAACGATCGGAGTATTTAATAATGGAGTCTTTCCTAAAGATTTTCCATCAATAAAAACATTATCTACCCCTTTGAGTTCCTTCACAGTTAGGTATGAAGTCGGTGAGTGAAGAGAAGCAATAAACGGTCCACCTAGTATATAAATAAAAGGAAAGATAAGAAATGCTGCAATAGCAATAAATATGATTGTTGCTCTCTTCATACACTCAAATTATACTTATTAATTCCTATTGTGTAAAATGTCTCTTGACAACAAAAAATAATCCATGTTACACTAAGGTTAGCATTAGAGATGCTTTAGTGCTAATAAGGTTTTTGGATAATTGAAAACTACTATGACAGAAAGACAAACGGCGATTCTACTCGGGATAATCGAGGAATTTATGAAGACTGCTTCACCAATAGGCTCAGTAGTGTTATCAGAAAAATACAAAATCAAATCTAGTCCTGCCACTATTCGAAATGAAATGGTAGATTTGGCTGAAATGGGGTACCTTGAAAAAACACATTTTTCTGCCGGTAGAATTCCGACTCCATTAGGTTTTCGATACTATATCGATAGGCTTATGGAAGAAGATGACCTAGACTATATGGAGGAAGTTGAATTAAGACAAGCTCTCCATCGACAGCGATTTGAAAGAGATAAACTAATTAAAGCTGCAGTAGATATGTTATCTGGCTCATTAAAATATGCTTCAGTAGCTGTTGCAGATGATTCAGTATTTTATTCTGGCATTTCAGAGATTCTGGATTATCCAGAATTTCAGGATATTGATAACCTTAGAAATATTTTTTCGATTATTGAAAATTATAGTATTTTGAAAGGTATTTTCAATAAAGCATTATCTGATTCTGAAATAAAGGTGTTAGTTGGAGATGAGGCAGGTTTTCAGGCATTTGAACCATGCTCACTTGTTTATGCTGAATTCAGGCTTTATCAAGGTCAGATAGGTTTTATTGGTGTTATTGGTCCAGTACGTATGCTGTATTCTCATGTAATACCACGAGTACGATTAGCTGCTGAAACATTAAGCGGGGTTACCCGCGGTTGGTAAATATATTTTCAAATAGATATGGAAACACACAAGAAAAAAAATATAAAACAAGAAGTCGACGAAGAAAATGAAAAAATTGATTCGCGAGTTACTGAACTTGAAGAGCAATTGGAAAAGGAAAAAGAATCGACTTTACGTGCTTTGGCAGATTACCAGAATTTAAAAAACAGAGTTCAAAAAGAAAGGGAAGAGCTAATTAACTATTCTCAAAATGGTCTTTTAGTAAAAATACTTGATGTCTTGGATGATTTTAAACATGTGATTGATAGTAATGAACATAAAGATGATCCATGGTTTCAAGGAGTCATGATGGTTTATCAAAAACTTGCCGATATTGTGAAAATGGAAGGGGTAGAAGTAATTGAAGTGCAGATTCAAGATCAATTTAATCCGACACTACATGAAGCGATAGGATTTGTAACGGTGCAAGAAGATGGTGATGATCAGAAGATAGCGCAAGTAGTCAGTAATGGATACAAAAAAGCTGGAGATGATAAAGTCATTAGAACAGCAAAAGTTATTGTGAACAAAAAATCTTAACCTTATATATTACTTTTTTTACTTATGGCAAAAATTTTAGGAATTGATCTTGGTACTACAAACTCTGCAATGGCTGTCATGGAGGGTGGATCTCCAACAGTTATTCAGAATGCTGAAGGAGCACGAACAACCCCTTCAGTTGTAGCCCTTCTACCTGATGGTTCAAGAGCTGTTGGATCAACTGCAAAAAACCAGATGGTATTAAATCCACAAAACACTTTCTATTCAATTAAAAGACTAATAGGAAGAAAATGGGATGATGCTGAAGTGCAGCGTGATAAAAAACTTCTTCCATTTGAAATACGAAAAGCTTCAAATGGTGGGGTAGAGATGAAATTTGGTAATGAATGGCTTGCACCTGAAGCTATATCTGCTATGGTATTACAAAAATTAAAAACTGATGCTGAAAGCTTTTTAGGAGAAAAGATAACTGAAGCGGTTATAACTGTTCCTGCATATTTTGATGATGCTCAAAGGCAGGCAACAAAGAATGCCGGGAAAATTGCAGGTCTTGATGTAAAAAGAATCGTTAATGAACCAACAGCAGCAGCACTTGCTTATGGTCTTGATAAAAAGAATGAAGAAATTATTGCTGTGTATGATCTTGGAGGAGGAACCTTCGATATTTCCATTTTAGAACTTGGAGATGGCGTGTTTGAAGTTGCTTCAACAAATGGAGATACCCATCTTGGAGGAGATGATTTCGATCAAAGAATAATCAATTACTTAGCAGATGAATTCAAAAAAACATCAGGAATTGACCTTCGCCAGGATACTGCTGCTTTACAAAGATTAAAAGAAGCTGCTGAAAAAGCAAAGATAGAATTATCAAGTTCTACACAAACAACAATAAATCTTCCTTTTATTACAGCAGATGCAGGCGGACCAAAACATTTGAACATTACAATGACTCGAGCACAATTAGAGAGCCTTGTCGCTGATCTAATAGATGAATCAATAATACCTGTAAAGAAAGCATTAGAAGATGCTGGGAAAAAAGTTGGAGATATTAATGAAGTAGTATTAGTTGGAGGAATGACTCGTATGCCTGCCGTAATTGAGGCAGTCAAGAAATTCTTTGGA
Organism: Patescibacteria group bacterium; assembly: GCA_025450075.1. GTDB lineage: Bacteria > Patescibacteriota > Dojkabacteria > JAKAPS01 > JAKAPS01 > JANWIC01. Next base: position 4,482 of record JANWIC010000022.1, read on the forward strand.
AAAGAACCAAATCGAAGTGTAAACCCTGATGAGGTTGTAGCTATCGGTGCAGCAGTCCAGGCTGGTGTACTTACAGGAGATGTCAAAGATATAACGCTTCTTGATGTTACACCACTCTCATTAGGACTTGAAACTCTCGGAGGAGTTGCAACAAAATTGATTGATCGAAATACCACTATCCCTGTTGAAAGAAAGCAAATCTTTACAACTGCTGCAGATAGTCAGACATCTGTTGAAATTCATGTTGTGCAAGGAGAACGAGAAATGGCTGCAGATAATAAAACACTGGCAAGGTTCATGCTTGATGGAATTGCTCCTGCACCCCGTGGTATTCCACAAATTGAAGTATCATTTGATATTGATGCAAATGGCATCTTAAATGTTAAGGCAGTAGATAAGGCAACTGGAAAAGAACAAAAAGTTACCATTACTGCAAATACAGGCATGAGCGATACCGAAATCGACAAAATGGTAAAAGATGCTGAAAAGCATGCACAAGAAGATAAAGAGATAAAGGAAACTATTGAATTAAAGAATGAAGCAGATGCACTTTGCTTCAGTGCAGAAAAATTTGTAAAAGATAATGAAGCAAAGATTTCTGATGAAGATAAGCAAAAACTTGAAAATAGCATTAAGGAAGTTCGTGACGAGCTAGCAAAAATACCGCTTGATAAAAGTATCCTTAGCACAAAACGAGATACGCTATCTTCATCGATGCAAGATGTCGGAACAAAGATGTATCAGCAAGCAGCTCCAGAAGCTCCACAACAAGATACACCTTCTGGAACAGGATCTGATGATGCTACGCAAGGGGAAGTCGTACAATAATCTTAAATTTGCTAAAAGTCAAAAAAGAGGGCTATGCCCTCTTTTTTTTATATGCATTCCATTGACAATAATGAATTATTTCCTGTACCTTATGTATAAGAAAAAAAGATCACATTTAAGGAGGTGAAGAAGCAATGAAAAAAAGAGAAGAAGGATTCACATTAATAGAAATATTAATAGTAATAGCA
>JANWIC010000023.1 GCA_025450075.1 Patescibacteria group bacterium
GAATTTATATTCATCTATCTATTCCTTTTTGATTTTTCCTAGGAAAAAGATTGTAATGATAAGCAAGGATATAAAGATAAAGTATCCGTACATGAACTGCTTTTTCTCATTTATATCCTTAATAAATTGTGATACCATTTCCCCAATGGAATAGTTTCCTCTGATATTCATTGCAATAACTGCATCATTTCCTTTTACAATTATGGCATTTGAAGTATAAAGACTGTCATACGGTGGATAGAATGACATTTGTTTGTAAGCGTTATCATTTTCCTCAAAAATACTAATACTATTCAATCCTTTTTCTTTAAATATTGCTAATTGGATATGAGATGATTGGACTGGTTGAGGAAAGTAAAAATCATAATAACCTTCTTGAGGAAGAAGAAGATCATTCGTTTTGGATGTAAACAAAATTTTATTGGTAGATAAATCCATCACCTGGATAATTGTATTATCATATTCCTTTGGTTCATTATTCCTTACAAGAATTGATGCTCCGGTCATCTTTACCTCATGAGGATTTGCGATAGTCTCATAGAGGGGTTTTCTATCTAATACTACAACTTTCAAATGGGGGTAGGAATAGTTTGTTACTAAAGTATATTGTGAAAATACCAGGAATTCAATAAATCCTGACAAGAAAAATAATATAAGAAGTACAATAGACATTTTTATCAAATCCAGTCTGACTCTCCTTACGATTTGATCAATAAATGATAGAGTTTTACCATTCATTAATCTATTCACAAGATATAGGATGAGGAAGATTACGCAGACCTCAACGAGGGTATCTATTGCCTTGTATACAATTGCTGATGAAATGAACTGATCGATTATTGATTGATAAGTTGGAATAGCATGGAAAGGTTCACCAAAAGTAGTTGATAATGTTGTTGTAAATAGTGTACCGTCTTTGATTGCGCTATGAATAAAAATGAAAAATGGTATTGGAAGAAAGAAAGTAAAATTACTGTCATTCAGGCTAAGAATCCCAAGAAAAGGCAGGATCCAAATTCCAAATTGCACAAATAACGATGATATGTCTTCAGAAAAGAAGACAATAGCAATTACAAGTGTAATGACCATAATAAAAAGCATGGGATCTTTGCGTAATCTTTCCCTGATTGCAACGGTATATCCAAGGAGTATGAAATACAAAAAAAAGAATACATTCACTCCATTGATTTGAAAAAGAAAAAGGTTCGTTGATTCCTGTGAATTAATAAAGCTTTTTTTTATTAATATCGCATCAAGTGACCATGGCTGAAGAACAAGGAAATAACTTGCTGCAAACATGAGAATATAAAAAATAAATTGTAAAAGATTTCTGGAAATAAGAATAAGGACTATAGGGAGAATAAGTAATGGAATCTGCTTAATATCTGCCCCTATTGCTAAAAAGACCATACTCAGAATTTTATTAGCAGAAAATATCTTTTCATCATTATTCTTTAATGCTTTTGCTGCAAAATATACCCCTGCAGTAAGGAATGCGATCATTGCCAGGTCTGATTGAAGCATGACATATCCAACATACATAAGAAATGGATTGAATGCCCAGAATGCTGCTACTGCTTTCTTATTCTTAATACCAAATAGATTTGCAAATTTAAAAAGGAATAAAAGCAAAATGGAATCATAAAGAAACGAAACCATTTTAATGAGAACATACTGGTACATTTCCGGAGGATACGAAGGATATCCTGACATATATGCAGATTGTCGTGGCATGACAAACAGGCTTGAAAGAGAAACTAGGTGGGTCTTTTGCAATACTTTTAACCAAAATGCAATGACTTGATAATAGATTTTTCCGAATAATTGTCCCCCTACCCGATTATATGCAGGAAGAAGATTGCCTGTATCAGCAATAGATTTTGAGAATGCAATAATATTTCCGCTATCATAAACATGGGTAAAGATCATCATTACTATTAGTCGTATGACAAACCCAATTAAAATAATTTGAGAAGTTGATGCAACTGGAAATTTAACCTTTATGTTTCGCATGTCTGGAAGTTATAAATGGAAATATGATAAAGAGAATAAGTAAAAGTATGAATGCTGTATAAGCAATAAAAAATATGAGAGATTTTTTCACATTATGTCCAAGATTGTAAGCAATATCTTTCCACGAATAGACTCCGCGTATATTTAATGCAAGAACTTGGTTTGGATAAGTTATGGATACATAATTTTTAGAATAGTAAGCGTCGTAATTAGGAAAATCAATCTGTGTATAAGGAAGTATATTCCCCTTAGTTCCAGTAATTGATATCTGGTTATAATTATGTTCTGTAAATATTAATACTTTTATATGTGAAGCGTTAATATGTTGAGGAAAAAGGATTTCAGTATTCTGACTGTGTCCAATTGCAAAATCATTTATCTTGTCAAGCATAATTTGTTTACCAGAGTTCATATCTATTGCCTGTATATCGGTATAATCATTCGCAGTATATTGATTGAGTGAAAAGTTACCGACTAATCCTGAAATCTCTTCATTTCTTTGATTTGAAATGATAAAAGATAATGGTGTTGTTGTCACAGGAACTTGCGTAAGATCCGAACTATATGTATAAGAAGTCAGTTGTGTATAATTCCGTTTGATAAGAAATTCTCCTGCTACAACAATGAAGAAGATACAAAGCATGAGTAATGTAGCATTTTTCAGGTTTAAATTAACTGGCAATTTTAAATCTTTTCCATACAGGGATCGGATAAGAAAGACATAGAGAATAATACAAAAAGCGCTAAATACTGTTGTAATAAGTCGTAGAACAATATCCATACTAAATACTTGATTGATAAGAGTTGTATAAGTAATAGATTTGAGTAATGGAGTCCCAAATGTTGTCGCAAGTATTCCACTAAGCATCGTTGCATCTACAAGCATTTGCTTAAAAAAGCCAATGAGCATAGCAAATAAGAATATCACATAACTACTGTCAATGAGACATAAGAGGGCAAGAAATGGCAATATCCACACTGCAAATTGTGGAAAAAATCCTGAAATGTCTTCAGATATATACAATACTGTAATAATGAGGGTAAATGCATGGATAACATAGATATATTTGCTCCTAATCATTGATCGCATATACCAGATGAATCCTATTGAGAAGACATAGAATAAAAAGAAAATATTTAAGCCATTTAATTGGAAATTAAAAAGATTGGTAGATTCAGTTGAAGTAAGGAACTGGCTTTTTAGAATAATTGCATCTACAGACCAAGGCTGATACAAAATGAAATAGAATATTGCAAATGATGCAAGAGAAAACAGGAGTGTTATCCAGCTTTGAGAAAAAAGTATCAAAAGTACTGGCAGGATAAGCAATGGAACCTGTTTAATAACAGCACCGAAAGCAATCCATGCAAGGGCGAATACTTTATTCCATGAAAGATTTCCTTTATCTTCTTTTAAGCTCTTCATCGTATAGTAAGCTGCTGCCATAAGAGAGCTGATAATCGCAATATCTGATTGAAACATCCCGTACCCTACATATATAAATATTGGGTTACATGCCCAGAAGATCGTAAGATATAATTTGCTTTTTCCTTTCAATTGAAGGAAATCAGATGTTTTTAAAAGATAAAAAAGAAAGATTCCATCATAAAGGAATTGGATTAGTTTTATTGCAATGAGTTGATAAAGTTCAGGTCCAAAGGATGGAAAAGCCTGAAGATAGCCAATTTCAGAAGGTTTGAATGGAATTGTGCCAAACAGATTCCCAATTGATAAGATATGGCTAAATTGGAGAAAATGCAGCCAGACAGCAATAACCTGGTAATAGATTCTTCCATAAAGCTGTACTTGCGGCAGCTTTATATAACCATCTATCAGAGTTTGAGTATCTGCAATTGAACGAGAAAGTGCTGTTATAGCAAGCTCATCACTATGGTTAAAGATCGCAGCAGCAAGGAGACGCAGAATTATCCCAATAAGGATAATCTGCCAAATTGATAAATGGAATTTATGCTTCAAGGCTGCTACGCAATATGCATGAATCATAACGTACTAGTGCACTTTCGTCAATTAGCAATGCAATTCCCTATCCTGTTGCACCGGAAGATGTCCAGTTATTCCATCCTCCCCAATTATGCCATACATCCCCGTCAGCTCCTTTTATCATTGCTTCCCATTCAATATTTCCATAAGCGTTTACAACTGTAAATGGATCACCTGTCAAAGATACAGGGGATGAGGGCCAAAGGATCCATGGAATCCAATGGTAAGCCCATTGATTCTGGTAAATATTTCCATCACTTCCCATGACAAAAATATTAATGGAAGAAATTGTTGCAAGATTTGATTGCGCATTAACATCTCCTACAAAGTTTATACCGCCTGGGTTTTGATAGATTACTGACCAGTTGGTAAATGGTGCAAGGCTATGGTAAAGTGATCCGTCATGTCCTGTAACAAAAATTTCAGGATTGTTGTAGGTATTTAGTTGTGCTGCAATGTTTCCTCCAACCATAAATCCCGGTTGGATTTGAGACCATCCAGCCCAGCCGTTTGTTGGATTCCAGTTGTCATGCCATGCTCCGCCATTAGAATCAGTGACAAATAAATCCTCATTGTTATTTGCAGGAGTGACAATAGCTGCCACATTTCCAATAAAGGTTACGCCTGTTGGTTGGCTGCTGACAGGTGAATAATTGTTGAAGTTTCCATAGTTATGCCAAACATTGCCATTTGTTCCAACATCATAATATTCAAAATCTTTGCCTAGCGGATTTATTGTTATGGCAATATCTCCAGCTGCACCAGCTCCATTGGTAGGCATTTCGCTCCATCCGCCCCATACATTATGTGTATCTTGTGTTTCATGCCAGATTGTCCCGTCAGCAGCTCTTGCCCATGCAGCTAATTGTGGAACAGGGGTTGCAAGATTTGGTGAGACATTAAATGGTCCTACAAAATATACATTAGGCGGTTGTGGATGTTGCGGATCAAAAAGGGTCCATCCACCCCAGTGTGCGGGAGGTTGTGGATATTCATCATCTTCATAATATCTTCCATCAGTTCCACGTTCGTAGTAGACGACTGGAAACGAGCCGTACGGATCGAAGTTGAATGCCGTTACTTTTCGAGATATGTCATTTTCTCCAACATAATAGCCATTTCCATTCCCAGGAGGGATTTGATAGTGGCCATTCGTATCGGTATATTCTGCAAAGATTCCCCATGATCCTCCTTTGGCAGTATTATCTCCATTCCCTAGATCATAAAATGTGTGGTTAAAAACTACACTTGAATTTGCAGGGATACTTGTTGTATTGTCATGACCAAGCTGTACCCATGTGCCGTTTGGATCAACTGCCAACAGGTTTAGGCTTTGGAGATTAAATGGCCCACTTCCGGAATTAGTGACGGTATAGCTTGCGGTAATTGATCCGCCGATAAATCCTTGATTTTGACTTACTTGTACTCCCGTAGTAAGGGATATAGTTCCCTGACCTGGACAGGTTGGTATTGAGAAAGGAGATCGAAGCCCTTGGAGATTATCCACTGTTCCAACACCCGCAGGTCCTCCCAGGGCAATCGAGTTATATAAGACATTTGATCCACAAAGAACCGTACTTACAGTTGGGCTTGCCATTGTTAAGTAAGTTGCATGAATTGAGTCATTTTGTTGTAAAAAGGCAAAGTGTGTATGGATGAATGTTGGTGTTCCACTCTCTTGACATACATATTGGTTTGTTGGGGTCCCAATTACCTGTCCAGTATTCACATGCGCACCAGTTGTAAGATTGCTTGGAATATTACTCATATGAATATATTCTCCCCATATATTGTTCCCATAATTTATGAGGATCATATTACATGAATTACCTGCACCGATAAGGATTTGTCCATCCGCAAGAGCTACTGCCGGCGCTTCTGCTTCATTCCCTGGAGGATTTACCCACCCAATATCGAGAGATGCATCTGTAACACTACTTGATCCGTTTAGTTGATAGGGATACCCCGGTACTCCACTGAAGTTTCCTCCGTGTAAGCCGGAAATTCCCATACTGACATTTGCTGTGCCTGACGCATAAGGTAGTCCAAAAATAGGGGGATTCCCAATTGCATGTGCTTTCGCATAAGAAGCAATGAGTAGACAAAAAGCCAAGGAGATTAGAAAGCAAGATATTTTACTTGCAAAATGAAGAGATTTCATTGTAGATAAGATAATTTAAAAGAATGCCATGGAGTTGACGAGCTGAGATATTTGGGTCGTATAAGAAGAAGCAACAGATTTATTCATGTTGCATGATATGGTGTAGTTTGTGCCACCTTTGTTAATTATATAGTTCATCTGGTAATTTTGACCTACTAAAGTATCTCCGCTTTGATCAACTATGTATGAGGCAGCAGCGTATCCGCCAATTGTCATATTTGCAGTTTTTGTCCAAGTAGTATTCTGCCCATGAAGTCCGCCTACCTGAAATTGTCCAATAGGTGCTTTCAATGCTATTGCATCCGCATCTTCCGGATACAGTGTCGGTTGTTGAGATATAACACAAAATATACCATGCTTAGATAATTGAGAGACAGAAGCAATTTTTTCATTTGTTATGTCCGTTTCATTCGGGTTTGCATTTGGAATCGTGATATCCGCATTACTAAACCAACCTTGAGGATATTTAATACTGTATTTGCTTGTTTGTCTGCTTTTCCATCCAATATATGTGCTAGTCGTAGTTTGTACATTCTGGCTAGGGGTTATAGAAATTATATTACTCCCCAGTTTCGTTTCTTCATTACTCGAGGGAGCTTTCGTTAATAAATTGTTTTGCATTAGTCCATATATTGCTATACAGACAATAACAATGATCATACCTGAAACGACCAAGGTTCTTTTAGGGTTGAATAGGGTTTGCATGGGCTATTGAATAATACCAATACAATACCACAGGTATTATCACGTGTCAAGGTCTTTAGAAAATAGCTTATGTACTAGCTGATTATTCTAACTTCACCTAAATCTGCATAATCAAATTTGTGGAAATCATGTATTGAACCTATAAATACAGCATTTCTATGAATTCGCTTTTCCTGGACAAAGTTTTCTATCACTTCAGGAGTAAAGGATTCATCGATATATTCGTAGGAAATATTGAAATCTTGAAATGCTCCTGCTTCTTTTAATCTTGGAATCAGGTCTGCAATATTCTCCCTTTCCTTCCCTTCATCTTCTTTGCAATGCAGGAGGGTTACATTGTACCCATTCTCATTTCGGTCAATATAATTGAGGATGGTATAAAGTTTATTTTCATGATTTATAAATACATAATATCTTCTATGAATTATCTTTCGATACATTTTTCCGAGTTTTTTATGCCATTTCGGAAATGGTTTCGTAAAATGCATAAGTGTAGCTATCCAGTCCCGCTTGTAGATTATTGCTATAGAGATAAAACATGCGGGGAGGAAATAAAGAAGGAAATAGGAAATATTGGCGGGGTTGATCAATATATTCCCTATTACTCCAGCGCTTGTTGCAATAAGCGCAACTAGTACATACAAAAACGGTGCCCGATACGGTCTTTTCAATTCTCTTCTCGTTTGTCTTAATATGAGATTTCCAAATGCAAATAATACCATTACTCCCAAGAAACTTATTGTATAGACACCAGCAAGTGATAAAAGATTTCCTTTCGTTATGAGGAGGATTGATGAGCAAAGAAGCAAAAATAATAGAATTATTCGTGGATAAGCTTGCCTTTTGTTTTCTTTTAACAGGAATTGAGGGAGACATTCATCTGATGCCATACGATGCATTAATCCGCTAATACTAATAAAGCTTGTTAGTACTGCTCCGCATAAAACTAAAAATGCATCAACACTGATAAGACCATTTAAAAATAATCCCCCAGTTCCTTGCGCATTAAATGCAAGAATAAAATCTTTTACACTTCTCACTGTGTCGATCGGTACGGTTGCAAGGATAAGGAATGCAATTATCGGATTAAATATTAAAACAGCGATAATCATATTTTTTAAAGTATACCGATAGACCCCTTTCTTTTGTTCTTCGACAAAATTTGCTGAAGATTCAAATCCAGCTGCACTAAGAAGAGAAGTTGAAAATGCTAAAAACATCGTTGCTATTATTCCGCCATGTTCTCTAACAATTATTGCAGTACTGTCCATGTTGATGCGAAATATCATAAGCCCATGTGAGGCAACATATGCAAGTCCTATTGCAATGAAAATACATAATGCAATGATATGGAATAGAAAAATGACTAATGCAACTTCTGCAGAATCATGCAGCCCTTTTAATACAATAAGAGCAAATATCAGGAGGATAAGAATTGCAAGAGGAATGATAAATATATCTGTATTAAGATTGTTAAACAAAAATATTTGTGAAAAAAAATTATTGAAAAATGATAAAAGATATGAAATAGCTGTTTTTGCTGATATGACTGAAGTTGCTGTATA
>JANWIC010000024.1 GCA_025450075.1 Patescibacteria group bacterium
CTATTATAATTCAAGAGTTATTGCATATCAACTTTTTTGCCAAATTGTGTGTAATCTAGATCCTTAAAAGGATTATCTGTATCACAAACTTGTTTAACAAAAGTTTTTTCAATATCATTCAATCTTCCCGGTTTGTAAGCAAGGTTTAAAAGTTTTTCTAATCTTTGTTGATGCTCCATAAATCTTTCTATTGCATATTCTTTTGCCTGGACTGTTGTAACCAGGAATGGCCAGTCAGAAGAATGGAGTAATAACAATTCACGTAAAGCCTGGTTAAGGATTGTTTTTCTAATCCCTTTTGCTTGTGGCATATCAACAGATGCTTGTTTTACTCTTGCTGACAGGTCATGAATAATAGGCCACATCCAGCTTGTATTCTCGTTCATCCATACGAAATGTCCTCCTCCAAGTCCCCATGAGCTTTCAGGAATAGCTATTCTCTCTCCAGGAGGATTTGCTCCGATATATCTGTCGGCATTTGTCAGCTCAACTGTTTCACTTTTTTCAAGTTTCTTCATTACTTCTTTCAACCATTCTACACCTTCAAACCACCAGTGTCCGAATAACTCTGTATCATATGAGGATACGATGCAAGCATCTTTCCCTGTTGCGTTATATATATCATTGATTCTTCCTTCAACAAGGGAAGCAAAATGAGATGCATGCTCCAGTACTTTATTATGAGCTCGTTCCGGTTCATAAAGTTGTTTTCCTCCAAGGCCATCATGGTTTGTAATTCTACAATATTGCAATCCGCTGATTGCATCTTTTGCATGGAATTCTCTGTAATCATAATCGCCGGGATAGCCAAAGTCTCCTGACCATACCTGCAGGCTGGTATATGTGTCTCTTGCAAAGACGCTCACTTTTGATTTAGATACAGTATATGGCTTATATGTTGGTTTTTCAATTAAGCCATCATCATGCTCTTCAGTTTCATATTTTACTTCCTTAAAATTATATGGACCGATAAAAGCCATTTCGCGAATGCTAATATGGGATGCTGAAGAAAAGACATGGGAGTCGGTAAAGAAATATTGTAATCCATATTTTTCTAGATATTCTTCAAATCCCTGGAATACTGTATTATGATCCGGATCTTTTACTAGGGGACGGTACCCACATTCAGGAAGCCAAATACCTCTGGGAGCGACTCCTAAATACTTTTTATATGTATTTATTCCAACCTTCAACTGCTCATTTATACTATTCTCATCATAGAATAATGGCAAGTATGCATGAGTTGCAGATGAGGTTATAATATCAAGAGTTCCGTTATCCTGCAATTCTTTAAAGGCTTTAATCAAGTCTTTTTTGTATCGAGTCTTGAAAGAATGCAATGCAGTCAAATAAAAATCAAGATAAAACTTGGCAAGTTCCTGATGATGCTTTCTATCCTGCAAATCTTTTATTACTTTTGGTCCGGAATATATTTTTACGTCATTCCTGCAAGCTTTTATCCTGCTTTCAAGGTAGGCAACAAATTCTTTCTTCATATACGCATCATTGAGCTGTTCTAAAAGAATCGGTGTCAAACTGATTGTTAAATGAGGATGGTACCCATCTTTTAGCAAGTCGTGGAGTGCGTTGAGTAGTGGAATATATGTTTCGGCCATTGCCTCATACACCATTTCCTCCCCATGCGGCCATTTCCCCTTCTTCCTAACATAAGGAAGATGTGAATGTAGTACAAATATGAAAGCTCCTTTTTTCATAACACTATTTATTCTATATTATATTCATCATAAAGATCTTTTCCATTCTTACCCGTAAAGTTGCTATATATTTCTTCTAGCTGATGGATAAAATCTTTTTCAAGTTTTTCCTTTAGTTCAATTTCTCCAATATCTTTAAAAATACTAATTGCCTTCTTCGCATTTAATATATTAATTCTTGGCTCAGGTCTGTCAATATCGGCCCAATAAAAGGCACAGCTCGTAAACATCGCAAGCCGATGCTGTTGCATATCAAGCAATGATTTTAACTTGTTATCATCCTGAAGAGACAATGGCCTGATCTGATGCTGGGCTATAAAAGTCTTGTAATCCATTTCTCCAAGCATAACATGGATATATTGCTCCTTTAAGTGATGGATATCACTCACCAGATTCTTTGCATATTCATTAAAGAACAGATCCATTTGCGCAGAAAGAACCCGGAATGCAGAGAGTAATGCTGTTTTCCAATAACCATTTACCCTTTGACCATGATCGTCATCATAACAACAATCACAATCGCCCTGCCATCTCTTTAATCCTCCATGGTGACAACTCCAGGCACTATTTTCAAATATTTTCATGGGAGTTGTAGCCTTCATTTCAAAAAATTCTTTGATGAGGTTAATTGTCTCAAATTCATTGTTATTATAAAGGTCTCTTAACATTTGCTTCAAAAATTTCTCTCCACCTTTCAAATGATGCCCAAATCTTTCTCCATCAAGAGCAGCAAGACTGAATTCTTTTGTAACAGCTTGTGGAAGATATTCTGCGACATATTTATCTGCATTAAGCATCTCAACATTATTAAAAGATAAATCTGCAGATAACTGGCTGTCATAAAAAAACAAATCGATAACCTTTCCATGCCCTAAGTTGCATTTATATACCTTTCCTGTATCCAATTCCTCGCTTCCAGGATTTGCCTGCCAAGGGGCAAGAATCGTAAACCTGATTCCATATTTTTCTAGAGATCGAAGTGTTTTCATGTCAACACCTGTTTCTGGTAACCAGAATGCAACAGGCATATGTCCATATCTTTTATAGAAATCGGCAATCCCCCAATATACTTCGATATCAATATCTTCTTCATTTAATAACGGAAGAATGGAATGGTCATATGGATAGGCAAATGCATTTCCATATCCGTATGTAATATAGTTATGTTGGTCAGCACTAATTATTTTATCGTAAGTGATCTTATCGTATTTTTCGAGCCATTGCGCTAGCGATCGAAGCATATCAAATGAGATAAGTTCAAAGTTTCCCTCATCTGCATTTGGTCTGTAACATTCATCATTAATAACTTCGTTCCAGTTTCTAAATTTTCCATGAAACCATTCAGTAACATTTCCATCAACATCGACATCATTTGTAAATGGATTCACTCGAGGAGGTTGGTAAAAATGTCCGTGTATGGAAAGTTTTTTCTTCTTATTTTGCATGAAAAGGCAGTAAAGTATTCACCACTTATTACATATTTAGAATACATACTTCTGCTGTGATTGTCAACAAAATTACTATCCATTTATATAGTAAAGTCGGACATTTATTGCGTTGACAAAGTTGCATTTTTTTTCTTTTCCATATATCCTAATACCGTCAAGCGTATGGATAACGATATAGATGAATTAAAAAAACAAATAGAAGAATTGAAGAATAAGATTCAAGAAAAAGAATCTCAACCTGATCCTTCAAATCATGCACGAGCAGAGCTCAACACTGAAGAAAAAGAACTATATAGCTGGGAAGCGCCGGTTCGTGTCTTTGTAAAATGGGATAGGAAAAAGGTGACAACTTCAATCATGTGGTTTGCAATCGTTGCATTATTCTTACTTATTCTACATGAGTTTATTCTTTTACTTGCAATCGCGGTCCTCGGAATCGTGAGTCTCTTGCTTGTCATTATGCCTCCTAATATTACTACTCATAAAATAACCAATAAAGGAATAAAGACCTATGATAAATTATATTTCTGGGATGATTTAAAAGATTTCTGGATAGCTGACAAGAAAGGTATTTATGTTATGCACGTGGATACAAAAATGTATTATCCAGCTAAATTGTTTTTTGTTATTCCCACTGAGAATGTTGCAGATGTAATGAAAATCCTGTCAAAATTTATGAAATATTTCGAAACCAGACAAACACAAAGTTGGATCAGTAGATACAACGATGGACTTTACCTCTCGTATTCCAAGGCATCTACATTCAACCCTTCCAATCCTGTTTCATAAACTGGTATAATTCCTACACAATACGCTTCCGTAGCTTAATTGGATAGAGCATCAGATTGCGGATCTGAAGGTTACAGGTTCGAGTCCTGTCGGAAGCAACCTCAAGGAGAGGTGCTAGAGTGGTTGATCAGGTCGCTCTCGAAAAGCGATATCCTAGAAATAGGATCGTGAGTTCGAATCTCACCCTCTCCGATTTCACTAGACGATGTTATATGGTATCAGATTTACTCCTATCATACCAACACATGTAAGAACTACCCGATTGCCGTCAATTATGCAACTTATTGACGGCACTTTGAATAGATGCTAAAATAATATCATGGAAGAAAATATAAAAACTACAATTAGGATTCCAAAAGTGCTTGTAAAACAGTTTAAAGAACTTGCAAGCGATACACAAACCTCCTTTAATGATTCTGTACAAATAGCCATGGAATTTTTTTTGAAAAAAGATATACAAGAGCAAAAAAAATTAGTAAAGCAAAAAAAGAAAGTATTAAAACTCCCTAGCAAAAATCTTGGGAAGATAGGTTCTTTAAACCGAATGGAGTTTTATGAAGGGACTTTTTGATACAAATATTCTTGTATATGCGTATAATACAGCATCCCCGTATTACCACCTAGCTCGCGATTTATTCGAGGAGGTAGATGATATCTATATAACTCAACAAAATTTAGTCGAGTTATATGCAATTGTGACTGATAGAAAGAGAATTGAGTTCCCGATAAGTCAAAAAGAAGCTACAGCTCTTATCAAGTTCTATCAAAGTAGCGATTTTACTCTTCTTCACCCTACTTCACAAACTTTGGTACATTTATTATCCTTACTAGACTTAGTTAATATTAAGAATAAAGAAATATTTGATACCTTCTTGGTTGCTACAATGCTTTCTCATAATATACATACAGTTTTTACCCATAATGTAAAAGATTTTCAAAAATTTGAGGGGATAGAAGTTATAAATCCATTTAAATAGTTATAAAAAGGAAATTTGTTCGAATATTGTCTAACACTCTCCGTTTTTGTCCAAAACAATAAATTCTGTTATAACAACAGTACTACCCATTTCTAACATTTGACAGTAGGATATGACAATAGGAATGTAGAATATTCATCTTTACTGTCGGAGAAAATTTAGATACTCTTCGTCACAATCTATAGTCAATCATTGTTTTAACAATTACTTCATCTCTCAACTTTTATAGTTATTGTAATAGGAATGATAATATAATATTATAATTAGTGTATGAGATAGCTATTATGCCAAATTTTCCAATGTATTTTAAGAAACCGAATTTAAAGAAAATACTGCTATTTATGCTTATACCTTTTTTAATTCTATTGCCAATTACAATAATTTTTTCAATCATAAATGTTAATTCAACTTATGCAGTTGGCCTTATCACCCTCGAGGCAATCATACTATTCTGCATGCCATTTGTACTTGTAGGTTTCTATTTGACTACTGTTAAAATGGATTTACTAGAAGATCGAGCTATCTATAAGAACTTTATAAAAGGGAAGAAAGAAATTATGTACACGAACATCAAAAGTATTGGATTTGGAAAATTCATAGACTATAGATATGTACAAAACGTTCTCACTTTCAAATTGAATGACGGACAAGATGATATAGCTATTAATATGTCTCTTTTTAATATGAAAGAAATGAACACAATAATAAAAACAATTATCAGTAAGTGTCCCAACAGTATGGTAGGGGAAAATGTCATCCATATTCTTCAAGGTAATTTAGTTGGGTGGAAAGCATTAAAATCTCTTGGAGGAGATTCAAACTACAAACCAGCAAGTGAAATTTGATCTTTTAATAATGATAATTAAAGATAAACATAGTTCAAAAACTAATTAATGCTTCAGGTTTTATTCACCAATATTAGTCCTCATTTACTTCAAATCTATTTCCTATGACATGCAGCCAGAATCTGAAATATCAGTTTGATGATGCCTTCTTGGATATTTGCAGCTCATACCATATTCAGCAAGTATTTTAACAAATGCTGTATTATCTTGACCTTAATTCACTACCGACATACCTCATATATTCAGGAAATTCATCCCTTACTCTTTCGTTTTTTAAATCAAACACTTCAATTGATATTCCATATACAAAACCCTCATAAGAATTCGCAACTCCTGTAGTTGCAATCGCATATTTCATTAAGAGACTTAATATTAATGAAATATTTTCGTATTGTTATTCTCCTTCAACAAATGATAGACTTGACCAGGAGGTGATAATCATGAAAAAAATGACATGTAAACAAATGGGAGGTCCATGCGATACTGCCTTTTATGGGAATACTGCAGATGAAGTAATAAAAGCCCAGGACAAACATTTAAAAGAAACTGTTGGGGCTGGAGATATGACACATGAAAGCGCATTGAAAGATATGCAAGGAAGATGGAAAAACCCATTAAAGGGTTTAGGATGGTATAGAAATACAAAGAAAGCTTTTGCTGCCCTTCCAGAAGAACAATCTTAACAGAAATTTAAGACTTTGATATTATGACAAGAAGGTAGCTGTATGCTATCTACTTTCCTATCATTTTTATCAATTACACTGGACTAACTCAAATTGGCAGAGAAACTTACACCCCTATTCTCTGTTTATCACATTAACAATTTATTTTTTAACAAACATTACTTTTTCGCACGAATAATACAATATTTCCACAAATCTTTTTTCAATGCTTCATATTGTTTTCTTGCGGCAATGACATTGTTCTTTAATACTTCATCACGAAGATGGAATTGTCTTAAAGTCCAATCACCAATATATCCTGGAATAGAGAGGGCATATAAATAACGGGAAGTGGGAAGAACATACTTGGTAACATCTACTATTTCAATATTTTGAAATCCTGCGTTTTCTAAAGAAGTTTTAAATTGCTCAGCCGTATCTAGAGAAAGTAATGACCATCCATGCAACCAGGTATCCAATAGGTTCTTTTCATTCTGACTGTAATTGTCTTTTGCGAAAAATCCATCACCAATAACTATTCTTCCACCTGGTTTCAACACTCGATACGCTTCTTGAATAAAATCTGCTTTGTTTTGTGCATAACAAATAGATTCTAACCCCCATACCACATCGAAAGAACCATCGGCAATATGTATTTGGGTAAAATCCATTACTTCAAATGCAGTACGAGTATCTACTCCATTCTTTATTGCATTTATTTTTGCTTGTTTTATCTGGCTTTCAACTAAACTAATTCCTAATATCTTACAATGATAATTTTTTGCTAAATATATTGCACTTCCCCCTACTCCACACCCCGCATCTAACACGTATTCACCTTCTTTTATCTCACTATAACATGCCAATTTGTCATTCATGTTTCTTAGAGCCCTTCCTAACGTTTTTGTTCCTTTATTCCAATAGCCATAGTGAAGCGCCATATTCTTCCTAAGGTTCCAAAATGCCTTATAATCAATCACTGAATGATTGAAATAATGGACAATTTTTTCTGCATATTCCTGA
>JANWIC010000025.1 GCA_025450075.1 Patescibacteria group bacterium
ACCATAAATTCGTCGATATAGCACCACCCCCAGGTTTCTCCGGGTTGAAATGTCTTTATGACAGGATGGTTGGTTTCATGGAAATGTTTTGTTGCATGTTTGTTGATAGATTGATCACAACATCCTACATGGCCGCATGCAAGACATAATCGAAGATGAATCCATGTATCACCTGATTTTAAACATTCTTTACAGCCTTGTGGGGTTTTAGGTAACGTATCTTTTGGTGATTGTTTTATATGAGAGCAAGTATCCATAAGAAAGGTATAATTTATATACAAAAAAGAGTCCCCCCGTTTTCGACAGGAGGACAAAGATGGCGAGCTATTTCCAGGCTCCCATTATCACACTAATGGCAATAATGTTTGCAAGATGATACCCTGCGGTGATGAAATAGAGTTTTCTGGATCTTTTTTCAAATATGAAATTTATTCCAGTTAATGCTGCTACAAATCCCACCCATATCAAAAGAGCTAATTGCACACTTCCGAAAACATCAGTAATTCTTGCATAATAGCTGATTTTACCGAAGATAAATGCTTCAAGTAGAAATAATAGGAATACGAAGGCATAGATAGAATAAACTGGTTTGAAATCTTCCATCTTTCGACCTAATGCCTCACTCCATTGTCTGGAAAAAAGGGATTTAGAATACCAAATAGAACCAATAACCATACAAAGGATGCTGCTAAGTATAACAGCGAGAATATTAACATGAAACAGTTGCATGTTTATCACCTCCTCTATACAAGAGTATCATCTCATAGTTACACTCCTAAATCAATGGTCATTATCCGGTGATAGTTACCGATCTTGCCTGGATATCCCCATTTTGTTCTTTCGTTCCTGTTGCTGTAATAGTCTTTCCAGAAACAATATCCTGAATTGTTGCAATAGTTTGTTTGCTATATATAGTACTTGTAGAAATAGTTACAGCATATGAAGATCCTCCTCGAAGCAAAAGGTTAAATCCATTCGATGTAATAGATGATACAGTTCCCAAAAAAGTATTTACCTGCTGCAGTTGGTTATTTGGGTTAAAATTAGCCCCACCTCTTGCTCGAAACCCGCCTGCTCGTCGTGAAGGTGTAGCAATTGTTGATGAAGTAATACGAGTTGCTGTAATGGTATTTCCATTTCTTTGTCCATTTACAATAACAGTTGCTCCATCAGTTAATACATCTTGCTGGGAAGAGAGCACAATTTGGGAAACTCTCGTTGTATCGGAAAGAAAAACTAGAGTTTGTCCACTCGAGTTCGTGTTATTCACAATAGCTGTATTGTTTTGGATGCTTTGGACAGATCCTGTTATAAAACCAAGGTTTGCACGATTGGCAAAATTGCCAAAATTTCCAGTTCGCTGAGATGCTGCATTGGTTGCAGTGTGTTGAGCAAATATATATACCCCGGTACAAAGTATTGCGATACCAAGAAAAATTCCTCCAGCAATAAGAATATTTTTTTTGTTTTTCATATTTGTATTGATAAAATATTATTCATAACGAAGTGCTTCAATTGGTATGAGTCTTGAGGCTTTGTAGGCAGGATACAAGCCAAAGATTATACCAATTAAAAATGAGATCCCAGTTGATAAGATAATTGCAAATGGAGTAATAAGTACCGAAGTCAGCGTAATATGAGTAAGGATACTTCCTACGCTAAACCCAAGCAGGATACCTAATATCCCACTCGAAAGCGTTAAAAGGATAGCTTCTATTAAAAACTGTTGTAATATCGTTGCATTTTTAGCTCCAATTGCTTTTCGTAGACCAATTTCTCTTGTCCTTTCTGTTACAGTAACAATCATAATATTCATAATTCCAATTCCTCCAACAAGAAGAGAAATACTTGCGATACTTGCAAGAAGAATAGTGAATACATTTGTAATGGAGGAAAGAGTAGAGAGTGTAGTCGCTGAATTACGTACAATAAAATCTGCATTTTGTGGATTAGTAATTGAATGGCGAGTTAACAAAAGTGTCGTTACATCGTTTTGTACCTGAGAAACCACATCTGCGCTGCTAGCTTGAATAGCAATTGAGCGAAGGTTCGTCATTCCAAAAACAATTTGTTGTGCCGTTGTAAGGGGGATTATGACAAAATCATCCTGACTTGCAAATCCGTTTGACCCTTTAGGTACAGTTTCTCCAATGATATTAAACTGGACATGGTTGATCATAATTGATTGCCCAATCGGGGAGTTAGTTCCAAATAATGTCGTAGCAGTATCAGGACCAATCACTGCTACTCGAGATAATGAATCGACTTGTGATTGGACGATGAAACCACCTGCTTGTATTTGATAATTATGTACCAGAGCATAAGACGGAGTTACTCCATATACTATTGTATTGGTGTTATTTTGCCCTGCTATTATTTGTGCTTGGCTTTGTGTTTCCGGCGAAACTGCACTTACTCCTTGTACTTGAGAAAGCGCTGTTGCATCATCCATAGTTAGTGTGGAAGCTGCTCCTGCTGCTCCTCGAACAACGCCACTGAATTGCCCTGATGATGATATAGTTAAGACGTTTGTTCCCAATGCTGTGACGGAGCTCTGGATTGAAGCTTGTGCACCGCTTCCAATTCCAAGCATTGTGATGACTGATGCTATGCCAATGATTATCCCAAGCATTGTCAATCCGGTTCTTACCTTATTCGTGCTAAGTGCCTGTATTGCAGTTTTTAATAATTCAATTAAACTCATAATCTTTTAAAAGCCGGATTAGATATGTCAGATACAATGATCCCATCTTTTAGTGAAATGATGCGTTTTGCGCATGATGCAATATCCGGTTCATGGGTAATAAGAATAATTGTTTTTCCTTCTTCATTCATCTGTTGAAAGATTCTCATTACTTCTATGCTTGTTTGTGTGTCAAGGTTTCCTGTTGGTTCGTCAGCCAGGATGATCGATGGGTTTGTTACAAGAGCACGAGCAATTGCAACTCTTTGTATTTGCCCTCCAGAAAGTTGGTTTGACATGTTATGTATTTTTTCTTCCAGCTTTACAGCTGCAAGGGCATCTAAAGAACGCTTTTCACGTTGCGGGTATGGCATATGCCGATAGGTAAGGGGAAGCATAACATTTTCCAGTACACTTGTCCTTTGCAGTAAATTAAATGATTGAAATACAAAGCCGATTTCTTTATTTCGAACTGTTGCTAACTCGTCATCATTTAATTTTTCAACATTTAATCCATTTAATAAGTATGTACCGCTTGTTGGCGTATCAAGAGCTCCCATGATATGCATAGTGGTAGATTTACCACTTCCAGACGGACCGATGATTGCTACCATTTCACCTTTTTCAATAGAGAAGGTTATTCCTTTCAATGCTTCAAAAAGGATATCTCCCGTCTTATATGATTTTCGTATGTCTTTTAATTCAATTAGTGCCATAGTTAAAAAAGTCTTGTTGCTCCTCCAAATCCACCTCGTCCGGTTCCGGATCCCAATGAAGTTGTGGATGATGTTATTGCGCTTGGATTAATAGTTGATGTTATAACAGTATCGCCTTCGTTAACACCACTCGTGATTTCAGTATCTGTTCCATTCGTTAATCCTGTTGTTACGACAACTGTAGTTGGAACACCATTTTTCATTATCTGCACTGTTGGTTGTCCGTTTTGGGATTGAACAGCAGTACTTGGTACTGTAATCACATTATCTTTTGTTTGTGTAATAATTGTAGCATTTGCTGTCATACCCAGTTTTAATGCAGAATCAATTTTACTCAAACTTAATAACACATTATATGAAATGACATTAGATGAAGTAGTTGCCTGCTCTGCAATACTTGCAACAGTACCTACATATGATGTGTCTCCTAAAGCTGTGAATGTTAATTGAGCATTTTGTCCAACAGCAATTTTTGCAATATCTGCTTCCGGTATCTGAAGGCTTACTGCAAATGAAGATGGATCAATGATTTGAATTTGAGCAGTTGATTGGGAAGATGATGATGCAGTAGTGCTTGTAGATGAATTCCCTGCTGATATGTTATCCCCCGAGTTAATATTGACTCCAGCAACAATGCCGTCAATAGTACTAGTTAATGTTGCATTATCATAATTCGCCAGTGCATTTTCATATGATGCCTCTGCATTTGTAACTGCAAGTTGTAGATTGTTTAGAGAATATTGGGTAGTATTTGATTGCTGCTGTGCTTGTGAAAGATTGTTCTGGGCTGTATTGACTGCATTTTGTAAGTTACTTAGTTGTGATGCAGTTGTTGCTGGATCTGTTTGACCGGCAGTTAAGTTATTCTGAGCTGTTGTGAGCGCTAATTGCAGGTTATTCAGTTGGTAGGACGAAACACTAGGATTTGCTTGGGCACTTGCCAAATTGTTTTTTGCAGTTTGCAATGCATTCTCTGCTTGTGTCAATTGGGTTGCAATGGTTGAGTTGGTGACATCGAGTTTTGCCAATTGCTGGCCATTAGTTACTTTATCTCCAGGTTTTACATCAACTTCAAGTACTTTTCCTGAAACTGGGAAGTTTGCATTTTCTACTTTTTGAGCAACAACCGTACCTGAAGCATTCACGCTAACTGTAATCTCTCCTTTTGTTGCTAAGGCAGTAATATATCGGATACTGCTAGCAGTACCTCTCCCGTGGATGATGATGCTGCTAGAAAGAATGAGGAGTAGGATGAGGCAGATAATGACGATTTTCTTTTTCATGGATAGATTATCTTAATTGGCTTGATTATATCCGAGAAAGATGAATTCTATATGATGGGTTAAAAAAGTATGCAGATAAAGGATAAATGAATAGAAGTTGGTAAAGCAATTCTATCTTTCAAATGATAAATCCCCTTTTTTTGCATATTTACTGAGTATTGTAACTTCCTGAAGGTTTGGAATATCTTAATGACTTCTGACGGCCATTAGAGGGAGTAAATGTCTTGGAAGAGGTATTGATGGACAAAATTTATGCAATTCAATTAGTGCTTCATCAGACATTCTCCTTCTTTCAAGTGGAAGAAATTCATTTAACCTCATCATTAATGAGACAAAGGTAAGTCTGTTGTCAATTCCCATTTCACCATTATATCTTGTTTGATTTTGAAGTAAGGCAGGATCATGGATAATCCTCAAACATGTGTCATAGAGAACTGCTATGAGTGCAATATCAGGAATTGCGATCCGTTTAAATGATTCTTGATAAGGAGGATGTTCTGAATTAACTTCATGAATAATTTTATAATAAAGTTCTCCTAACCCATTAAGTACAACTTCTTGTTGAGGAGAAACCAGTGCACATACAATGATGTCACTTGTGGCTTTTTTTTCATCGGGGGAAATAATGTCGAATATTTGGTCTTCCATAGGATTTTAAAACCCTAAGATTATCCTATATTATTCTAAAAAAAATCAATACTTCTATTAGATATCTCACAAGAGGACGGATGGATTAACAGCATATACAAGATATGCTATTATTATAACAATGCCATGAAGAAAAGAAACACTATTAACAAAGAGATATTCCGTATATATATGATCATTGCGATGATCATATATATCATATTTTTCCTGAGTATCAATAATTCTTTTTCCGGTCTAACTGATTTAGGTGGTATCATACAGCGTCAGATGGATAGGGTCATTTATCGTCCATATGGGACTGCATCCCCAATTTTTACTGATTTCATCATAACCCCAACTCCAAGTCCTTCTCGAAAACCTAGTCAAAATAATCTTCAATCTGGTGTATCGAGAAGAGCAAATAGGGTGCCAATTCCAACACTTCAACCGTCAGATGATTAAAAAGAAGAAAACTATAATTACAATTGTTGGTTTTGCATTACTAGATGCAATCGTTATCATACTAGTATTCTTTTTCTTTATCCGCCATCCAGCATATTCTGTTCATGTAAGAATTAAACCGCCTTTAAAGATATATACAAGACAACAATTAGCTGCATATAATGGGGATGATCCATCGAAGCCTATATATATCGGGTTGGATGGTTATGTTTTTGATGTTTCAAAAAGCCCTGGAATATATGGTCTTGGTGGAGAATACCACAAGCTAGCCGGAACAGATACAACAAGTCCGTTGATGGAGATGTTTGGAGCTGCAACTGTCATGCGAAAATACTACGCTGTTGGAGTATTAAAATAAAAGAAATGCAAAAAATTATAGGTGTTACAAGTATATTTGTGCTGTGTTTTGTAACAATCGTCATTTGGGTTTTGGGAAAGGAAGTTATTCCAGTTATTTGGCTTACACCTCAGCGTTCAATAGCTGAGATAACTGGCCTCATTGGAACAATTCTTATTTCCTTAAGTTTTTTGTTTGCAACAAGAATGAAATGGATTGAGAACTTGTTTGGTGGTCTTGATGTAGTTTATCGAGTCCATCATATTATGGGAGGATTGGGGTTTTCATTCATTTTGTATCATCCGGTTTTTCTTGTTATGGGAGTAATCCCAAATTTCACACTTGCACTTTCCTATGTCTTCATTTCAAGTAACATATCATATGATTTAGGTATCCTATCTCTTTATAGCTTTATTATCCTACTAATGCTGACATTTTTTATCAGACTGCCGTATTCAACATGGAAGAAAACTCATGAATGGATGGGGATCCCTCTGCTTATTGGTGGAATCCATGTTCTGTTAGTCCAATCCGATACCTCATTAAATTTAGTTTTGAAATTATGGATCATGGGTTTTATTATCATGGGGCTCATATCATTTTTCTATGTCCGTTTCTTGTATGCTTTGCTTCCCGTAAAATATGCATATGTCATTGACCAGATTGCAATGGCAGCTGACAAAACTTTTAAAATTGTCCTTAAACCTGAAATTCGAAAAATGATCCATAATCCAGGCCAATTCATTTATTTGGAAATCAAGGATTTGTTATGGTCAGAAGGAGAACGGCATCCGTTTTCTATTGCTTCGTATGCAGAAGATCATATCACCATCGGAGTAAAAGTATCGGGTGATTACACGACAAAACTTGAAGAAGTAAAAGCAGGACAAAAAGTAAATATATATGGCCCATATGGAAAATTTGGTGAAAAACTTATAGTAAAAGATGCAGATGAAATATGGATTGGTGCGGGGATAGGCATTACTCCGTTTCTTAGCATGCTGGAATACAAACGAATTCATAAACCACAGCTTCAAGTCTCACTCTTTTATTGCTTTTCATCCCCAGAAGATGCTGTCTATGACAATGAATTACAAACATTAACAACACAAGCGCAGAATGTGACATATATTCCTTTTTGTTCTAAAGAAAAGGGACATATTACCGCGGGTGCTGTTGGTTATATATGTAAATCTCTTTCAGATAAATACATCTTTTTATGTGGACCGAACAAAATGATGGAAGGTATAATAGAGCAATTTATTGATCTTGGTGTGAAACCAGACCATATCATATTTGAAGATTTTAATGTCTTATGAAGCCATATATATCAAAGATCGCAGCATTATCACTTATTACCTTTGTTATTGTTACCTTGACGGTACTACTTATGGCAAATATCAATGGAATTGTAGATGGCATTAGCGGTTTTTTTGTACATTTGTTTAATCTTTTTTATCATTAATGAAACGAATACCGATAAAACGAAAATATATATTCTTTTCAATTCTCAATATTCTCTTTGTCGGAGGTGTACTTGTTTTAATTAACTTCCTGTATGGAAGAGGATATGCACAATCTACCTGTATAGTGACAATTAATGGAAGCCTATATAACATTACCTCTCTTCTTCCTGGAGGAGCTCATGATCACCAGGTGAATTCGGGTTATGCACCAGCTTTTCAATGCGGAGGAGATAATACGAAATTGTTCAATGGAGGACATGGTAATAATTATGGAAAGATTGCAGCGTTTTTAGTAACATCAACATCTACGCCAACGCCGACTCCGACTACACAACTTACCTCTACACCTACATCAAACCCAACGAGTACTCCAGCTCCGACCTTAACTACTGGACCAACTAATACACCTGCTCCTACGCAAACAGTAGTACCTACCGGCAAAACAAATCCGACACCATCGATTCAGCCGACTTCAATATCTATCCAATCAACACCTGTGCCGACAGTTTCCATTCCATTGCCGACAAGTGTGGCTGTAAACCCACAAGCTCCTCAATTACCAGAAACATCAACTATTGCTATCCAATTCATTGATCCACAATATATACCTTATGGAAATATTACAGTAGATATTGTGTATAACCATTATGAATATACAATTCAAACTACGCAGGATGGATATATCCATGTCCCTGAAAATACATATATATGGCGCGCATCTATAGATAATACTCAATCTCTGATAAATATCAGGGCTGTTGTATTATTGGGGTATAAAATTATGATAAGCAGGGGGGACGGCACAGTTGTGCAAGTTCTCGCATATAATATGGCAGCTGCAGATGCGCTGTATCATTTTATGATCATTGCAGCAATTGTAACTGGAGTACTAGTCATAATGATGCTTACCGGAATATGCATGTTTTTGGTTAAAACTGGCAGGTTAAAGATTTAGGTATGCTCAACAACTTTTCGAATTCCATCCAGAACAATATTCCAATTATGCTCTGAATGTTGCTGATCATCTTTAGATGCAATGTTTTCCTGAGTAATGATAAGTTTCGTTTGATTTCCGACACTTTCAAGGATATAACTGACAATCATATAGTTTTCAGGCGTATCTGGAATGCCTGACATGCTACTCCAATAGGAAGATTTTAAAAGCTTTTCAGGAATGATTTCCAATATTTCCCCTTTATCTTCATACTTTTTACCTTGCCATTCTCCAGTATATGTAATTGGGCTGCCTTTTTTCCAATCAGATTTTGCTATTGTTCCAAATAAATATTGTTTAATTTTTTCAGGATTGGTAAGTGCATCCCAAAGATCATAAGTAGATGCATTAAAAACAAGTGAAACGGAAGAGGTATAGGTATCTTTCATTGATTTATAATTAATTATTACCAGTATAGCAAAAGTACATTGACTTTGCATTCCCTTGGCAATATACTACAAAAGATATTTTTCAAAAGCATATGGATAAAAGAACTACTGAACATGAGATAGTCTTACTTGCAGACCAGATTATGCAAAATCACGAAATTCGCACAGAACTTCTTGAAATTGTAAAAGGAACTAATTATCGGTGGCACAACTTTATTAAAGAACTTCATGTCTTAGTAAAAAATCAGGGAACAAATCAAAAAGAAGAAACCCCTTTTGATTTGTGGAAAAAGAAGGTAGTAAAAGTTTATCGCGATCTTTACGAATTAGAGCAGCGGGATAATATCCAAAATATATTCATTAATATTGCAAAAGTTCTTCGCCATAAAAATACAAAAGACAAAGAAATTTATGAACTCATTCAGGCATTTGAAGAAGAAAGACGCTTGACACTTTTCTCATTGGAATGGGATGATGCAAAGTTATTGAAATACTTAGTGAATGCTTTAGAATTAATGCAAGTACAGGAAGAGCCGGAAAGAATATTGGGTTGCATTGATGAGGCATTAGCAAATCATCCAATAACAAGATTTGATGCCGGTTCACGAGTTACACAATTAACTGAAGCGTTTCAGTCCGGAGTAACAAAAATTCATTATGAACAGGCTGTCGCAGATAATGCAGAATTTATAGTAAAAAACGAAATCCATTGTATCACGACTCACGAAAATTGTGGTGCATCTGCACTTGTCTTTGCAACTAATATACAGCCGTTACTTCATGAGAAAGATTTTCCAACATATTTTCTCAGCCCTGATGAAATCGCCCGTAAATTTTCTTTGGATACCATTTCATGTATTAATGATACTCATCCAAAATATGCAATACGACATGAATTTATCCAGGCAAGTGAAATGGACCGTCCAATTTATGAGCATATTGCAGCGGGAATTACTGTCGCTCCCGGAGAAGTTATCAATGCCATGTATGAGGCTAATCCGAAATATCCGTATACGTTTAATGTGGATACGCATTTCTCACTTGATATTGTGAAAATGAATATTGCCATTTCTTTAAGTATAGCATTTAGCGGACATGGAAGGTTAGATGAATATCTCAGACAACCATTTGTAATTGCAATTATTGGAAATGATGAAAAACAGACTGAGGATTTAGCTTCATTAGCAGATATATGTATACAAACCTATTCGGATAAGCCGATAAAGGTAATAAAGACAACAATACCACAAGAATTTAAGAGTTAAATTATGGTACTTATCATAATAATAGCGTTAGCAACTTCTGCCCTCATCGTATTAGGGATCGTTAGTATTTTGCATAAAAATGTAGATAATGAAAAAGCGATATTATCATTTCCTCGGTTTATTCTTGGCTCATTATCTCTTCAATTTGTGCTGGGTATTCTTGCAAATCTCTATCAAACTATTCCAAATGACAAACCATGGCTGGTTTTCCATACAGTTGGGTTTATCATATTCCATACTTTAAATGCATTTTTTCTTGTAATTCTCAGCACATATCTTGTATTTTATGATAAAAAAGACAGAAAACTGAACCAAAGAGGTTTTGGAGCTATTGCACTTGCATTTATCAGCGGAATAATATTTGTAAATGGGGGACAAAACGATTTCTTTTCTTTTACGATGGCATTAGGCTTTCTTTTAGCCATTCTTGTCTTCAGCTATAAGGTATTCCATCAATAGGCAATAGTAACTCTATAGGCTTTATTTTCTTCTTAAAAAGTGGTATTATTCCTTATATTATAATGAATTTATGTTGGATTCTGGCATAGTTACAGAAGCAGACGAACTTCCAATTAGGGATAAAATTTATATGGATTTTGCAAAAGTTGAAGGATTAAATGTAAAAAGAATTGGCCAAGTGGTATTTGTATGGGAAAATGACATATATCCTGAAGATAATGTTGAAAGGGTTCATTCTGATCTTCATGAGACATTAATAAATAAGGTTTGGCCAGTTGCTCGATCAAAACATCGTATGATTTTCCCCATTGTAAGGGAGAAAGTAAGCAAAACATTAGAGGGTTATGATTATTTACCTTTTCCCCGAATACTTGTCTATAGTCCTGAACCCGATGGAATGGCAAATGGGTATAAATCAGAAGAATGGGTATATGTTACTGTAATTCCAGCATCATTACGAGGTTTTATTGAAGAATATCTATTGTGGCTTGGCCAGCATCCTGATAATGAAGAAAACTTTCGTTATATACGAGATCTTTGGATGGGAGTAGAAGTAATGAATGGATGTGTTGATAGTCCAGTTTTACCGGTTATTAGTCTTAATTCAAATTAAATTATTCCTCTTCCAGCTTATTTGAGATATCCTCAAGAGTCTTTTGCAGTTTTGCTACATCTTCCTTTGTTGCAAAAACATTTCTTTTTTCAACTTCAGATGTGATTCTTTTTACGAAATCATCCTTGTGTGCTTTTGCAGAATTGAGAACTTCCTGAGCGGTCTTTTCTGCTTCTTCTTTTGTGAAACCGTTTGCTTCAAGATCTTTCACCAGTTCCTGTAGTTTGTTCTTTCCAACAATAAAAAGCCCTGCAGAAAGAAGGAGAGCTTTTTTCATTTCAGATTTGAGATCAATATTAGCCATGGTTATAAAGTAATAGATATAATATGAGTATCATAGCGATTATACTTCCCCAACATAAAATAAGCAAGGCAAAAGTGACATGAAATGAAGGAAGTACAATTCCAAGAAATACAAGATAGAGTGCAGTTATACTAAATACTAGCTTACGATTAAAGAAAGGAGCATGTGGTGTATTGACAAGCCCTTCCTGCTTAATATTTTGCAGCAATATATTAAGAGATTCAGGAAGATTCATTCCAAGAGTCGTTGTTTCATCTAAAAACTTTGCCATTTTTTCATTTGTGAATTTCTTAAAAGAGTCTTTTGTCCTGAATGAATAGACATAAGGTTGGAATTCATTAATAACATTCAAATCTGGAATTAGATACCCTGCCAATCCTTCTAAGGTAAATATCTGTTTGGTAATGAGCATTAAAAATGAGGGTGGAGGAAATGAAAATTTAAATGACATACTCCCAAGTGTATACATGAATTTCGTTATTGGAAAGTTTTTCTGATCGGATGTAACAAAATCTGATAAAATATCATGCATAAAGTGTTTTAAATGAAGAATTGTTGTCTTATCTGGAGAAGGATATCCTAGTGTCTTATTATACTCAATAAGTAGCTGCAACAATTTTTCTTCATCTTTTATCCCGATGCAATATACAATTTCCCTGAATAAAATTTTCTCATTATTCAACATATCTCCAACCATCCCAAAATCAATATATGCAACTTTGTTATCAAGAGTAAGAATAATATTTGCAGGATGCGGGTCAGCATGGAAAAATCCTGCATCAAAAATACTATGCGCAACAACTTGGATAAGTTTTTGGGCAAGTTTCCTTTTATGAATTATTATTCCATCAATTTCTATTGTTTCGTGATTGCGCAATTCAGGGTTCGTATCTATTGTATGGAATACTTTCTTTAATGTGATGCCAGGAATAAATTCCATTACTAGCAGATTCCGAGAGGTATATTCCCAATATATCTTTGGTGTTTTAACAAAATGAATATCTTTGAATACTTCTTTGAATCGTTCTACATTTGATCCTTCTTTTGAGAAGTCTACTTCCTTATCAAGGACAGATTGTAGGTCATTGATAAAACTTCTGCTATTGATTCTCCTCTGGATAAGCGGATAGAAAACTGTATTCAAAAATTTTAATATTGCCACATCTGTCCGGATAATTTTTTCAACGTTCGGCTTCTTAATTTTAAGTGCAACAAATTCATTACTGTCCTTTATTCGTGCTTTATGGACTTGAGCTATTGAAGCGGATGCAACTGGACGTTTGCTGATATGGGAAAAAACATCTTTTGGTTTTCTACCTAATTCTTTTTTTAATATATACATTACTTCTTCTAAATCCATCTCTTCCGTTTTATCCAGAAGATCACGAAGAGGCATACAATATTCTACAGGTACAAGGTCAGGACGAAGACTGAGTATTTGTCCGACTTTAATAAAGGTTGGACCAAGTTGTTCCAACTTCATCTTCAAAAATCTTCCAAATGCATCTTTGGTAATGAGACCTTTTTCAACTTTATTATGTTGTCGAAATATTTGATAAAATCCGAAGAAAATTCGGAAGAAACGTGATATAAACATAGGGCGTGTGTTCTTGTATTAGGATATATGAAATATTGCATTTAATCAAGGACGCATGAGCATATTTTGGAATATATGTGAGAAGTTGTATAATACATGAGATCATCAAATAATATGTTAGAACGGATTGGCTCATTCTTTTATAGTCATAGAAAAATATCACTTCTTGTGATTTTTTTATGCGTGATACTTTCTGGTGTTTGGGGATTAAAGGTATTTGGAACTCTTGGTACTGAGGGTTACTCTGATCCATCAAGTGAATCATATCGCTCACAGGACTTTATTTCTAAAAATCTTCCACAATCTTCAAGTGACATTCTTGTCTTATTACATAATTCTTCTTTAACAGTCCATTCACCAGAGTTTAGCCAGGCAGTTAGAGGGCTTGTTACAACTCTTCGATCAAATAGAGGAGTTGCAGCAGTTAGTTCATATTATGATACTGGTCAAAACAATTTTATCTCAAATGATGGACATGAAACTTATATACAAATTCTTTTAGCATCTGGGAATAAAGAAAAGGAATATACCGATATAATTCCACTCATTTCAGCACCTCCATTAGATTTCAAACTTGGAGGAACATTAGTTGCAAACAAACAAATTAATGCGCAATCTGGAAGCGATATTGAAAGAGCGGAATTAATTACTTTCCCAATTGTATTAATTTTGCTTCTAATTATTTTTGGAACTGGTGTTGCAGCAATCCTTCCATTAATTACAGGTGGGGTGACAATTCTAGGTGGTTTTGCCTTTATACATCTTTTATCAGTACATACTGATATTTCAATATTCTCTCTTAACATTATTACCGGACTTGGATTAGGACTTGCTATTGATTATGGCCTTTTAATTGTTACTAGGTTTCGTGAAGAACTTGTTGAACAGAATATGCAAGTTGAAGATGCAGTGAAACAAACCATGAAGACAGCCGGAAGAACGGTCCTCTTTTCAGGATTAACAGTTTGTATCAGCATGTTAAGTCTTCTTTTGTTTCCGGGTTATTTTCTGAGAAGTATGGGACTAGGAGCAATTGGAGCAGTGGTTATGGCAATGCTTTGTGCCATTACACTCATCCCTGCATTCTTATCCCTAGTTGGTCCTAAAATAAACAGTCTAGCCATACGGAAAACCACAATTGCAAAAGAAAAAGGAGAACATGGGGGATGGTACAGGCTATCGCAAGCTGTCATGAAATTCCCCATCCCCATAATCATAATAGTGGTTGGTATTCTCGTCTTTTTAGGGATTCCATTTTCTCATGCATCTTTTAGTGAATTTTCCATATATTCCATACCAGAATCATTTTCTTCACGACAGGTATATGATGCATTAAGTAAAAATTTTCCACATAAACAAGGAGCTCAAATATATATAGGAATACAAACAATAGGAAATCCCATAGCAACTGATAACATTGCTAAATTGTATCCATATGTGCAAGCAATTCAACAAATGAGAGGAGTAAATCAGGTACAAAGTATTGTCTCAATTCTTCCGAATGGAAACCTTAAACAATATGAACAGCTGTATACACGAATCCCTGTACAATTACAACCTGCAATTAATGCAATGAGTGGTAAAAATGCAACCCTTGTTAGCGTTTCATTAAATGCCGAGGACAACTCAACAGATGCGATCAATACTGTGAAAGCCATTCGAAATTTACCCGACCCTCCAACTATGACAACTCTTGTTGGAGGAAATACTGCCGCACAATTGGATTTGTTCTCAGCATTGGAAACAAAGATTCCTTTGGCACTTCTAAGTATTATCATTGCAGTATTTATCCTCATATTCTTTATGACAGATTCACTCGTCATTCCATTAAAGGTAGTTATTTTAAATTTTCTTTCACTTTCTGCAACTTTTGGAGCACTAGTCTTCATTTTTCAGGATGGACATTTTTTGAATCTTTTAGGATTGCATCAGTCACTGCAATTAGAAAGTACGCAGCTGGTATTAGTATTTGCTGTCGCTTTTGGGCTTTCTATGGATTATGAGGTCTTTTTATTGAGTAGGATTAAAGAATATTATGATAAAACACAGGATAATCAATTGGCAATTGCCCATGGATTACAAAGTACCGGTGGAGTAATTACAAGTGCTGCGTTACTTCTTGCAGTTGTACTTGCAGGATTTACTACCTCAATGCTTCCTTTTGTAAAAATGCTTGGAGTTGGGTTAACTATAGCTGTCCTTATGGATGCAACATTAGTTAGGGCACTTCTAGTTCCTGCCACAATGAGATTACTCGGAAAATTAAACTGGTGGGCTCCATCCTTTTTACACAAACTTCGAGGAAGAATTCAGAATCATTAAATATGTAGCAAGTTGAATTCGGTTAATGTTCGGTATATAATAGAGACATGGTTGCACTATCACCCCTTCAATTTGATGACCTTATAGAACCCGAAGAAGAAACTTCAAATGCTCCATTAGCTGCACGAATGCGACCAACGACATTAGACGAAATAGTTGGACAAGATGATATCATTGGACCTTACAAACCTCTCCGGATAAGTATTGAGCAAGGGAAGCTTTCTTCTATGATTTTTTGGGGACCTCCGGGTAGTGGTAAGACGACACTTGCAGAAGTAATAGCAAGACAAACACAAGCATACTTTTCACGCGTTCCTGCAGTCTCTTCAGGTGTTGCAGAAATTCGGAAAGTAATCAGTGAAGCTAAACTAAGAAAAAGGGAATCTAAACAAACAATTCTTTTTATTGATGAAATCCACAGATTTAACAAAGCTCAGCAGGATGCAATCCTTCCATATGTTGAGGATGGGACTGTTATCTTTATAGGTGCAACGACTGAAAATCCAAGTTTTGAAGTAAATAGTGCGTTACTTTCCAGAACTCGTCTTTTTGTACTCCATGCTCTAAAAGATAGTGATATAGAAAAGATCATCCAAAGGACTTTAAGAAATCAAGATAAAGGATTAGGAATGTATGACATTTCGATTTCAAACGATTTGATAAATAAGATTGCTGGATTTGTTAATGGTGATGCACGCATGGCATTGAATATTCTTGAATTTGTCCTAAATAGTACAAAAAAGACTGAAGAAGATAGTAAAATCATTATACAAGAGAAAATTGTTGCAGAGGCTTTACAATCAAAATCACTTTTGTATGACAAACACGGAGATTACCATTATGATCTCATTTCAGCACTGCATAAATCTCTTCGAGGCTCTGACCCTGATGCCTCTCTTTACTGGCTTGCCAGGATGCTTGAAGCAGGTGAAGACCCATTATATATTATCCGTCGACTCATTAGATTTGCTTCAGAAGATGTAGGTATGGCAGATCCTGCAGCTTTACTTGTGTGTGTTGCAGCCCAGCAGGCGATTCATTTCATTGGAATGCCGGAAGCAAAACTTGCCTTAATTCAAGCAGTCGTACATCTTGCTACTGCACCAAAAAGCAATGCGCTATATATCGCATATGGAAAAGTTGAAGAGGATGTGAAAAAGACTAGAAATGAACCAGTTCCGCTACACCTTCGCAATTCGCCAACAAAGATGCTGAAGAACCTGGGTTATTCAAAAGGATACAAATATAGCCATGAATATTATGCATCATTATCCGCTGATGATCCGAACCGGCCGCCAAGTGAAAAATTACAGGAATATCTTCCGGAGAATATAAAAAATAGTGAATACTATCATCCAACAAAACAAGGTAAAGAAGCAAATATTTTCACATGGCTCTTGAAAAGACGAAGAAAGAAATAGGGAAGAATGTTTAAAATATCTCAGATTATTTTCCCAAAGGAGAATATAATATATAGAATGGCATACCCTGTGAAAGGACAAATTGTAACAAGAAGTGGAGGATGTGGTGGCTGTTGTTGCGGTCTTCCATTCTTTATTCCCTTTATGATACTTATCATCTTTATTCTATTATATTACCATCATTAACATTTCTTCCTTTTCTCTTAATAGTTACACTCTTAAGTCTAGTTACAAGTTTTGTCGGAGAAAGTTTCCAAAGTTTATACATGAATTTAGAAGTATGCAATGATGAAATTTCAAATTCATCTCCTAATAATGCATGAAGCCCTTTGAGAAAAAGTTCTGGATTTCGAATTGTGTGGGGAAATTGAAAAGCAAAGGCTCCATCTGGAGCGAGAAGTTCTTGTGAAATAGATTTAAACAATGCAAGATAAAATGAATCAACAGTTTCAGATGATATCCCATTCGCAATTTCCATTGATGAAAAGGCGATAATCGGCCGACACCAAATTAGTGCTGCACCTTGACTACATCCTTGATTGTGTAACGCATCAACTATCTTTTCTTTCAGGTTTCCTTCATAATCTAGCTTTTGTGCAAGTTCAGCCATATCACCAATACATTTGGTAACTCTATTGTCATGGAATGGTCCCGGATCTAATGAAACAGAAATTGCTGTGTTTCTTTCATTTGATTTCTTATCAAACCTTCTTTTTAATAGTTGCGATGGAGCAAATCCATATCCAGCAAATTCAATAATTCCTCCTACTCTATAAGGATGTAATGCATGCCAATTAGCTAGTAAGATTTCACTGTTTATGCCAAATGTTTGATTATATTCACGAACACCTGCATCAACCTGGGTATATTTCCAATGTTCTGGTAGCTGTGGTGCTGGAATACCAATATCTTGAATAACTTTAAAGCCAGAGTATAAAGCAAATCTTACCTGAGGAGGTAATGAATCAACAACTTTTTGAAATCCTGTAGGGTTTTCTGGTGACATAGAAGTGTTAATATATACATACTCTACGTAATGATTAGAAATAAATCAAGAAGTTGAGAATATTTGACAATCTGTTCAGTTATCTGGTCTAATTGGTGGTAATTAGAAAAATTAACAATGGATGAAAATCAGGATAATCAATTACCTCCCATTCAAGATACTCCTACTCAACCATTACAAACTGAATTACCACCATTCACACCAGCAGATGTACAAGAATCGCCATTATTCGCTTCTTCCCCAGAATCTGAAAAAAAGAAGTTCAATAAAAAGCTAATTATCATCAGTGCAGCAGTAGTTTTAGTATTTCTTGTAGTTTCAGGAACTGTTGCATTTGGATATGATGCATTACCAATAAAAAATCCTCAATTAGAATCAAAAATTTCTGGCATTATGATGGCTGTCCCATTTATGCCAAAGACAACGCAATATGTTTTGGGACAAGCATACTTAGCCAATTCACAAATCACAAAAGGTTCTTTTAACCTTTCCCTTGCAGCAGATAGCGGAGGATCTCAGCTTGCAGGCGGTGTCCATTATGATGCCCAGGTTTCAGGATCAATAGATAATTCAGATAGCCAGAATCCTGTTTTTAGTCTGAATGCAGCAATTATCAAAGATTTAAATATAGACTTAATTGGAAAAGATAAGAACATATTTTTCCGAATAGATTCTCTTCCAGCAGATCTCAAGTTATTGTTGCCAACTCTTGCAAAAGTAAAACCCCAGTGGTATGAAATTAATTCACAGACTATGAACACAGATGCAAGAAATAGTTTAAACCAGAATTTACTCAACCAGCAAAAGCTACAATCACAAGATACAATGAATACTTTGGTAAATGCGATATATAATCCAGTATATGCGAAAAATATAACGATGACACAAGAAACATTGCAGGATGTCATTGCATATAATACTTATCATATCCATTTCACTCCTGATGCAACTGCAATTGATACAATGATGAATAATTCATCTAGTAGTACAAAATCATCTGATATATTTAAGAATGTAACAATTGATGCATGGGTCGACCGTGATCAATACTATGTATATAAAATGCAATGTAATTTCAGCATTGATCTTTCCAAGGTACAATCAACATCTTCTGCTTCAATCGGTTCATTCCTTAATCTTAATCAGCAGCTTCAAGTTGCAGCGGTCTTGAAATTTTCAAATTTTAATCAGCCAGTTACTGTAACACCACCATCTGGTGCACAAGACTATACAAATCTAATAAAAAGCCTTCAATTATCACAAGGGTTTTAAGGAAATTAAATTGCATGTTAGATTACAACTCAGCTTCTACCGATACTATATACTTATGGTATGAAGAAGCATTCTGCAATTCGATCAGTTTCTCTAATTGTAAATATAAGTGCACGAAAAGGGGAAAAACTTTTTTTTCGTGCTCTTGACATATTGTATGAAAACGGTATTAAAATTAATACTGCATTTCCGGTAAAAGACCCCAGCAGATTACCTCTAATTGTGCAGGATGCGATAAAACGAAAAGATGATGTCATCATAATTGGAGGAGGTGACGGAACGATAAGTTCAGTCATTGATTATTTTGTCGGGAAAAATGCCGTATTAGGAATTTTACCCTTCGGGACAAGCAATAGCTTTGCAAGAACCTTACATCTTCCACTTGATGTAGAAGGAGCAATCAATACAATACTAGATGGAAATATTGAAGAAATAAATCTTGGAAAGGTTGATAATGACTATTTTGCCAATGTTATTAGTATCGGTTTTCCAGCACTTATCGCAAAACATACTTCTCATCGGTTAAAAACAATATTCGGGCCTGGAGCATATTGTCTCATTGGAATAAAAGAGTTTTTCACTGCAAAAAGGTTTACCTGTACAATGAAAATGAATAAAAAAGAACATATCGTACATACGCACCATGTTTTAGTTGCAAATGGTAGTGTTTATGGTGTTTCCCCGATTGTTCCTCAAGATGAATTAAAAGAAAATAGTTTACTTGTACTCACCATGGATATGGTAAGTAGATGGAAGCTGCTATACTTTTGGATGCATTTTTTTTTAGGAAGGTTTACCCTGCTGCCTGAGATTGATGCTTTTTATGCTAAAGAAATATCGATTACAGCTAGTCCAAACCAATATATTGATGTGGATGGAGAAATTACTCAAAAGACACCCGTACAAATCTCTCTTATCCCTAAAGCAGTGAGAATCATTGTAGGAAAGAATAAAAAAGTATAGTAAAAAATTAAAACTATCAGGCGCATTATGGAAACAAAAGGATTAGTTGCAATTGTTACCGGAGCATCAACAGGAATTGGGAAAGCGGTTGATGAACTCTTTTCGCAAAAAGGAATGAATGTTGTTCTCGTCGCTCAATCAAAAGAGCGTATCAATAAGTTATCACAATCCTTACCAGATTCCTTACCGATTTTTGGAGATGTTGTAAAACCGGAAGAGATAAAAAAAATAGTTGCAAGGACTATGGAAAAATATGGAAAAATTGATATATTGGTCAATAATGCAGGACAAGGATATGATGCAAGTGTTGAAAAGATAAATATCTCTACATTCCACTATATTTTTGATTTCATTTTAGTCACGCCAATAATTGCGATGCAGGAAGTAATTCCAATTATGAGAAAGCAAAAGAAAGGAATTATTGTGAATGTAAGTTCAGGAACAGCTTTTATGGTTTTAGAACATATGAGTCCTTATGCATCACTCAAACAGGCACTTGCAAAAATATCATTGACTGCACGGGAAGATTTAAAAGATGATGGTATCTATGTGAGTGTTATATATCCATATTTAACCGATACTGAATTTCACAAAAATTCAATTCATGAAGAAGTCGATGAGGGTGGATATGATATGCCAAGAGGTAATAGTCCGGAATCTGTCGCACAAAAATTATTGGAAGAGATTGAGAAAAATGAAGGTGAAATTATTGTCTATGATTGGATTGGAAGATAATTATTTTTAATTTGTTCAATCCTGCAATCAATTATAGTTTTTAACAATTTTTTTGATATAGGATGATTGTAAGGGATCTGGATAGTTCCTTTAAATGTCCTATACCCTTTTAATTTATCATGCAATACTTCAACAACATACCCACTGCAAGGAAAGATGCCAATATGATCCTTATAAGCATTGTATGCAAGAAAACCTTTACCATTCCATTTAAATGCAGGCAAGGAGTAATATATGCATTCTTCTGCTTCGGGCACTAATTCTTTCACAAAGGATCTAATTCTCTCAAGTTCATTTCTCTTTGCAGGTTCAAAAGATTGTATATGTTCTTCAACTGTTTTCATATAGTTTTTATCATAAATTCTTTTTTCCTTTTAAGTGGTTCTGTGATGATGGGGTTTAGTTCTAATATTCCCGATTATTCTTAGTGGATGCCACCATGGTCGATCCACTTGAGAAAGTAGTCTTTGCGAAATTTCTTTATCAATTAGATATCTTAAAACCTCTTCTGCTTCAACTTCCCCATCTTTTATTGCATATTCTAATTTAAGTGTTAACCATCCTTCATATGTTTGCATTAAAACATAATCATGTATGAAACCATTTACATCCTCAAGAAACTCTTGAAGTTCATGGGAGAATATGAACTTATCCCCAAAATTATTCTGAAATTCTTTATTTTGATCTAACAATCTTTGTCTCAAATTACTAATTGCTGTAGAGCAAGATTCTGGATCGGGAATAAATCTTCCATTATTTCCAACTTCTAATAACCCATTCCAATCTCGTTTAGTATTTCCATATTTTAAATTGAAATAGTCTAAAAGATATAGGAAGGCATCTGATAAAGGTATGATATAATGGGCTTTCTCATATATTTGCATTCTTGGGGTACAATCTAAAGGGAATATGTGGAGCAAACCTTCATTATCTATATCACCAAATATGATTGCAAGGAAGAATAAATCATGCTCTAAATCCGGTTCATATAATATAAATGGAGGATCTATTGGATCGATATCAGACGATAAGGGTTGTGAAATTTCATAAAGACCGGCAATATCTTGGAAGCTTCCATTTTCAAGAAGAGGATTTATATATCTTTGAGCAAACATATCTTCTGTAAACCTCTCATTTAGCATATGATTTTTTCCTATATGAAAATCATAACAAAGTTATGTCTCTATGCTACTTCCAAGGAGTCATTAATTGAAAATAGTTACCATCTGGATCAGCAAATGTCGCTATCATGGTTTCTTTATCTTCACCGGGATGATAAGGTCTAGCAATAACTGTTGCACCTATTTTTTCAATTCTGTTGAATTCTTCTTCAACCTGTTCAGTTTGAAAGTTAAAAAGAATTCTATCAGGATTTGGATTTGCACCATGAATTTTATCATGGGGTCCAACCATGAGTATTGTTTGATGGGCAACTTGAA
Source organism: Patescibacteria group bacterium (assembly GCA_025450075.1). Classification (GTDB taxonomy): domain Bacteria; phylum Patescibacteriota; class Dojkabacteria; order JAKAPS01; family JAKAPS01; genus JANWIC01. The sequence continues at coordinate 22,354 of JANWIC010000025.1, forward strand.
ACCCATGGTAGTCACCTTCCTGGAACTCGGGTTTTTTATCAAATACTTTTTCATAAAATTCGCTAAGCTTTTTAGCATCTTCGGAAAAAAGAAGGATAGAATTGAGTAATAACATAAATGGATGATAATGTCTGCATTATACTCCTGACTTCATATTTGTTCAAATTCTCAAGAAATGGTCCAACCTAGCAAAAGATTATGCTGTTTTGCCTATAAATACACTTGTATTGAGCTTGAGGGGATGAAGTGAAAGAACTAAATTTACATATATGCCTTAGTTTAGATATTTTGAATAAAAAGTCTTTGTTATTCATCAATTGGTGAAATTTCCTGGAGATAAATTTAATATTTAAATTGAAGTGGAAGAATCATGGGAGATTAATCGAATTTGGTTTTTCCAAGGATCTTCAAATACAAGCATATTCTTTTCTTCCTCATATGGAATTTCTGCTGCATTCAACCTTTCTTTTACATCTAAAATATCATTATTGTTATCAAGAATCAATTCAAAACTTTTTAATCCTAATGAAGGCTTTCGCTTCAATGCTCCAAAACTCTCCCAGCTGTTTATCCCGATATGGTGATGATACTTTCCGATTGAAATAAAAAGAGCATGGGGTAACTGCGCTGTAATATCAAACCCTAACAGATCAACATAAAACTCCTTTGCTTTATTTACATCTCCAACTTTTAAATGAATATGTCCCATTTGATTTTTTGATTGCTTATCTTCTACCACTAAATACTTTTGGATATATTCAATCGGATCAATAAATATTGTTGCCATCTTTATTTGATTATTCTCCCAGATCCAAGTGGTCCTTTCCCTGTCAAAATATAGCTCGATTCCATTCCCTTCAGGGTCATAAAAATAGAATGCTTCACTGACAAGATGATCTCCTGAGCCGGAGAAAGATTCGGGAGATTTTTGCAGGATGTTTTGGATAGTTTTAGCAAGTTCAGATCGCGATGAATAAAGAATTGCAAAGTGATACAATCCAGCTTGATGTGATGAAGCAAATGAAAGATCTTCTTTGCTATGCAATCCAATGAGGGGAGTCTGATTTTTGCCAAGCACAATAATTCCAGTTTCTTCAGATATAATTTCTAATAATAGTTTTGATGTATAAAAAGATTTCATTTCAGATAAATCTTTTACAAATAGTTCGACTTTTCCGACTTGTAACGATTTTGTAAGAGTATTTTTCATAATTCAAATCTTAAATGAAACATCTGTTCGTCACTATTATCAATTGTTCCTCCTGATGATGAGTAAAGTGCCATTGCTGCTGTATTTGATTTATTTGTTAATATCCAAACTTCATCTGAGCCCATTTCTTTTGCCCAATTTTTTTGAGTGAATTGATAAGTTGTATTCCAGATCATTTTTAAAACTTTTTTAATTAAAATCCCATTATTTAAATCTATATCCATCATGGCTAATGTAAAATTATATTATGTATCAATTATATTCTCTTTTGACTTGTAAATAAAGATAAAAATTGTATCAACTAACTATGTTGCTCTTACATGTATAGTATGTTATAAGTTGGCATATAAGTAATTTCTATGGAGCAACCAGTATCAGACCATTTAAGCCCAATTGATATCATAGTTCCAGAATTAGGACAACGGGCCGAATTGCTTGATCACTTTAAAACTTCCTGCAATTCAGCACTATATCTTGGAGTCTTATTAGAAAATTTCTGCTCTCGAACACTTACATTATTGAAACAACCAAGTATTTTAAAAAAGATTTGTACTGGTGAAATAATACATCAAGATCCAGAAGACATGAATGCTAACATTTATCAAGGAGTTGTTAGAAGAATCATTTATAAGACCATAGATCCAAGAGTACTTTTAGAAGAAACAAAGATAAAGATGAGAGAAAAAGGATTACCTGGTCATCAACAATTGGTCATCTGGGAATATAGATTTTTTGGTGTTAATGGGCTGGCTGAATTTATAGAGAATGGTAAACAAATAGGGACTGTTTGATATATTATTATTTAGACAATATAATATCTATAATGTATATTATGATTTCAATATGTTAAAAGAATTCAAACAGTTTTTGTTAAGAGGAAATGTTGTTGATCTTGCGGTTGGTATTGTAATCGGAGCCTCATTCGGAGCAGTTGTGACGAGCTTTGTTAAAGATATGATTACTCCTTTGATTGCAGCTGTTGGAGGAAAAACTGATTTTTCATCCTTATCTTTTACAATCCATAATAGCAGATTCTTATATGGTGATTTTCTCAATTCTATTATCTCGTTTGTAATACTTGCAGCTATTATTTTCTTTTTCATCATCAAACCGGTAAATGTGCTTATTGAAAAGTCACGCAGTAAAAAGCCACTGGATCCTACAACAAAGAAATGTCCTGAATGTTTTAGTGAAATTCCAAAAGAAGCAAAAAGATGTGCATATTGCACCAGCGAATTAAGGAAATAAATTATAGGGAGGGGAATTAGTTAAAAAATTGAGAATAAGGATCTTTCCGAAAGAATATTCGTTGGAACCAATAAAGTGATATTTCTTTACATATTCTTAATAGTAATTTCCAATCTTTTAAAGGATAGAGTGGAATTATTTTATGCTCGTGTAGAACAATAGCTTTGGGACAATAGACTATATCGAACCCTAAAAGATGAATAAACCAAGAATATTCAGCATCTTCCCCACTAAATATTTTCTCATTCATACCTCGTTTTTCCCATATTGATCTTCTAAAAGCGCAACATCCTCCTGCAAACCAAAGAACTTTTATTCCGTTAAAAAAATTCAAATGAGATAATGGGTTTGGTTTTATAGAAAAACGTATCTCTTTTTCAGGAAACCTTTTTTTTGACCAATATTGCGGATACCCATATCCCGGATTTTCTCCAGAAATAGTATATTTACCATATGTTCCGCCAACTTTCGTATCTTCAAATGGTCTGATCATTTCTTTTAACCATTGGTCATTTATTGGTACAGCATCTCCAGAAAGCCGAACAAGAATTTCTCCAGTTGCATGCTTTGCACCAATATTAAACACTTTTGCATACTGAAAATCTTCTGGTTTAATTTGTATCAATTTTACTGGTTGGGATGCAATATACTCCACTGATCCATCATTTGATCCTGAATCAAGTATGATGATTTCATACTCTTGGTCATCCAAATCTTGCTTAAGAAGAATTGGAATGGTTTGTGAAATTAAAGGTAACTGGTTCTTTGTAAGTATAATGATTGATGCTTTCATCTGAATAGTAATCTGATATATTATATCACTTCTCATCAATTTATTAACTCAACCACACTACCCTATTACTTATCAATTTATGTATAATATCAATCATGAAAGAAGAAACTAGTCTATTAAATACCCGACTGCAAAATCAATTTATCACATCTCACCCTGTTTTAACTCCTTCAGCAATTGTAAAGAAGATGGTGGCAATGCAAGCGCAGGATTTTAATGCATCAAAATGGGCAATTGCTTTAAGAAGTAACCGACTTACAAAAACTCAAATAGAAACATCTTTAAATGCCGGAGAAATTCTTCGTATCCATATCCTGAGACCAACTTGGCATTATGTTTCATCAGAAGATATTTATTGGATCCTATCCTTAACCTCGCAATATGTTCAGAATCGTAATTTACCTTATTATCATAAGCTAGGATTAGATGATAATGTATTTTCTAAAACAGAAACTATCATAAAAAATTCATTAAAAGGCGGAAAGTCAATTCGCAGAGAAAATCTTATTGAATTGATAAAACAGAAAGGTATTTCAACGACGAAATTAGGATATTTATATATTCTTATGCATGCAGAACTCAATGGTATTATTTGCAATGGAGTGTCTGAAGGAAATATAGTAAGTTATGCTTTACTGCATGAACGTGTCCCAAATATAAAAAATCTGCCTAGAGATGAGGCACTTGCACAATTAACTCTCGGGTATTTTACTAGTCATGGCCCTACTACTATTAAAGATTTTATTTGGTGGTCGGGTTTACCAATAAAAATAGCAAAAGAAGGGTTTGATATGGTGAAGGATCAATTGGATTTACAAAAATATCAAGATGTTGATTATTGGTTTTGTTTTCCTCTTCTAAAAGATGAAATAAATGAGGCAGTGTATCTCTTACCTAACTTTGATGAATATATTGTCGGATATTCTAATAGGGAAATCATCTTTGATAGAAAGCAAAGAGTAAAACTGGATGGAAGAAAGAATGTGCTTTTCCAGCATTCAATAGTACTTAATGGTAAAATTATTGGCAACTGGAAGGTTATATTGAAAAAGAATGAGGTACAAATTAGAATTAATCTTTTTGTGCATGTGACGAAAGCACAATTAATTCTTCTTAAAGATGAAATTAATCGTTTTAGTAATTATAACCATTTACCTGTTTCGTATGTTATAGAAAAATAATTTATGAGAATATTCTAATCAAATTCCTCGGCAGTGGTAGTATCTCCATATACATTGTTTAAGGTAAGAATATGTTTCAGAGCTTTTTCTTCAACCTCCTTAAGATGTATTAATTTGTCTACTTTGTACATTGGACCGTGACCGGGAATAATATAATCTGCAATTTCCCATACTTTTGCCCTATTTTGTATCTGTTCTTCAGGGTTTTTGCTAAATGCAATCCAGTTTGCAATATCCATATAATCTTTTTCATATTCAAATAAATCTCCTGTTATTGCAATTATTCCCTTAACTGTTCTAACGATAACACCAATACTTCGATCATCATGGCCAGTCATTCCCATAATAGTAATGTTAGTATCAATTTGCAATTCATGTGAGAAAAAACTAGCGATATCTCCTTCATAAATATCAAATCCAACAATAAGCTTTGCATGAGGAAAAAGATTATTATTACTTGTATGGTCAGCATCTCCGTGTGTACAAACAATAAAATCAATATCATTTCCTGTTAATCCTTGTTCTTCTATTCCTTTCAAGATTATATCTTTGTCTTTAGGAAGGCCAGTGTCTACAATTACTTTCCATTGTGATTTGATAAGTGTAATTGACCCATCTGCCCGTTGGTTAGTGTGGTCTTCATTCCAAATAGCATATCCGTCTTGAATTTGATATATTTGTGCATTATTATCCATTTTGGGATTTAATAACTAATAATCTTGATTTTGCTAATAGAAATTGCATTAGCGTGAGGTATTTCTTCTGAAAAGAATTGTAACAAGAATGAAAGATACTACAATAATTGCAATACACCATGCAAATGCTAACCATCCATGATTTCCGATTGGTGTTCCAAGCATTAAGGCTCGTATCGAATTGATAACATGGGTAACAGGCTGGTTTTCTGCAAACACTTTTAATATTGGAGGCATACTAGTTGTTGGAACAAAGGCACTGCTAGCAAAAGTTAATGGAAAAATGACAAGGAATGTCATCCATTGTACTGCTTCAGGGCTTTTTGCCAAAATTCCAAGTACTGCAGATGCCCAAGATATTGCAAAAGTGAAAGTTAAAAGGATACCCAATATTAAAATCCAGTCAGTTACGCTTGCTGTTGGTCTGAACCCTACCAGCAAGGCTACTAGAATCATAATAATAATAGAGATTGTATTGCGAACAAGATCAGCAACTACGTGTCCTACTAATACAGCAGAACTCGTCATAGGCAGCGATTTAAATCGGTCTATGATTCCTTTTTGCAAGTCATTTGCTACTTCAACTGCAGTAAATGTTCCACCAAAAGCCGCTGTTTGTACTAATATACCTGCAACTAAAAAGTTTACATAACTAACACCACCAGTATTAACCGCCCCGCCAAATACATATCGGAAAAGAATGGTAAACATAATCGGTTGTAATGCTGCACCAAGCAACTGGTCCATGCTTCTAATAATATGAAGGATGCTTCTTTTGATTAGCACAAGATTATCACTGATAATCCAGTATAGTTTTGAATGGTTTGCTTGTTTTACCATAGTTGTTTGTGTTGACTCAATCATGGTTTTCCTCTTTCTTTTCCGCTTCATGGCCGGTTAATTTTAAGAAGACATCGTCAAGTGTAGGTTTATGCAATGCTAATCCTTCAATCTGGATATTTGCATTTTCAATGCTCGTTAAAACTTTTTGTATTTCAGTAACAGTTCCGTCTGTTGCAATACTGATAAGTCGTGCTTTCACATCAGATTGTTGTGCTTCTCCCTGGATGACACTAACAGCTTGAGAAAAATCACTTCCTTTAGCGATCGTAAATTCTAATCTCTCTTTTCCCACTTTTTGTTTTAATTCATTTGATGATCCTTCAGCAATAACTTTTCCTTTATCAATAACTGCGATCTTATCAGCTAAAATATCAGCTTCTTCAAGATATTGTGTCGTTAGAAGAATCGTAATACCTTCTTTTGCAAGTTCTTTTACTGTATCCCAAACAACTAATCTACTTCTTGGGTCGAGGCCAGTTGTAGGCTCATCCAAAAATATAATAGGAGGCGAGGCGATAAGGCTTGCTGCTAAATCCAATCTTCTTCGCATACCACCTGAGTAGGTTTTTGCCGGTCGGTTTGCTGCATCAGTTAATTCAAACTGTTCTAATAGTAATACTGCACGTTTTTTAACATCTTCTGATCGTAGATGATATAGATGCCCCATCATTTCCAAGTTCTCTTTTCCAGTAAGATATTCATCAATAGCCGCATATTGTCCAGTAAGGCCAATAATACTTCTGACCTGGTCAGCTTGTTTTACAACATCATACCCATTAATGGTAACCTCTCCACTGTCTGGTAACAGAAGTGTACTTAAGATCCTGATTGTGGTAGTCTTTCCTGCGCCATTTGGACCAAGTAGGGCAAATATGGCTCCACGCTCTATTTGCATGTCAATTCCTTCAAGAACTTTAAGTTCTTTAAAAGATTTCGTTAAATTTTTGATAACAATTGCATCCTTTGCCATAGCCTTGATTATATAGTATAAGCTGGAAAATGGGAAATAAATTATATAGCAATGGAGATGAATATATTTACTGTAATTGCAAAAAATAAGGAAGAAACAAAATCATATTTTAAAAAATTAAATGAGCAGAAATAGTTGAGCTATGATATAATATTTCAAAATTAAACACTAAAAAAATGGATACCCAGAGTTTATACACCATCGCAGTAGATTTAGGGGAACAAATATACGTGTTTGTGCATTTGAAGGAGATAATCCTTCATTTATTGAACTGATTAAGCAAAAAAGTAATATTGATAGTGATCCTCAAGATCTACTTTTAATGATTGACAATATGATTCAACAAGTAATGGAAAAACTTGGAATTACTTTCATGCAAGTAGATCATATAGGAATTTCAATTCCTGATGCGGTCAGCCCTGAAGATGGAATATTATATTTTCCCTCAACATTACTTAAATGGAAGGGAATAAACGTAAGGAAATTCTTTACAGACAAATATCAAGTTCCTGTATATGTTGAAAATGATGCAAATATGGCAGCACTCGGTGAGTTTCACTTTGGAGCAGGGAAAGGCGCACGTAATTTAATTTATCTCACATTAAGTACTGGAATCGGAGCAGGAATTATCATTGATGGGAAACTTTACCGGGGATCAAATGGGTTTGCTGGGGAAATTGGTCAGATGGTATTAGATACTCAAGGAAAAAATGTCCAAACTGTGGAAAACAGGGTTGTGTTGAAGTGCTTGCTTCAGGTTCAGCAGTAAAATATATGGCAAACGATTCTTCCGATAAAGATTTTCATGGAAAAACCGCAGAAGATATTGTGCCTCTTGCAAGGGATGGAAATACTGAAGCAAAATATATAATGAAAAAAGTTTCAAATAATATAGCGATATTGATAATGAATTTAATATTCACATTTGATCCAGACACCATTGTTATTGGTGGAGGACTTTCAGAGGCATTTGATATTATTTATCCCTATATAGATGAGTATTTGAATGAAAATTTCCCTGAGGAATTCAGGAAAAAATTTAAAATCGTCAAGAATGAATTGGCGGGGGATGTAGGTTTACTTGGATCATTAGGAATTAAAAGCAAAGGAAGAGATCATACATTAAAGGCTGTCATATTTGACCATGATGGAGTAATGGTATTTTCCGAAAATGCTCATAGACTAGCTTTCACAAATGTTATAAAAAAACATTTTAATAAGGAATTAACAGATGGTCAATATAAGTTTTTTTTCCAGGGAAGAACTGATCATGATGGATTTAAAAACTACTTGGAGAATATCGGACAACCAATTCAAAAAATTGATACTTTAATAAGTGAATCATCTCAGGAGTATATTACTACCTATGCACAAAGAGTTAGTCCAAATATGGAGGCAATAGAATTAATAAAAAAGCTTCATGATCTGAATATTCCTATCGGTATAGCAACATCTTCCAGTAGGAGAGAAGTAGAAACGAGTTTACGAGTTTTTAATATTGAAAGGTGTATTGATACATGCATAACAGCAAATGAAATAGTTCATGGGAAACCCTCTCCAGAGATATATATAATTACAGCAACAAGAATGAACATTCTTCCGGATGAATGTTTAATAATTGAAGATACACCCGTAGGAATTACAGCTGCAAAAGAAGCCGGTGCGAAATGTCTTGCAATCACAACCACTCATGCATCTCCACAGTTGAGTGAAGCAGATTATATCCGAGGAGAACTTAATGAAGATGATATACTTGGAATAATGCAGAGGAAAACTAAATAATTTTTAAAGTAAAAGAATAAAGCTACAAAAATACAGTAGCTTTATTCTTTAATTACTAATCTTTTACATTGTCACAACAAACCAGTCAACACCGAATTTGTCCTGAAAATCACCGATCATTCCCCATGGTTGATCTTCCAGAGGGTGTCCGATTTTTCCACCATTTGAGAGCTTTGTAAATAATTCTCTTGCTTCATCCTTGTTTGTGCATTCTAATGTTGCAACCATATTATTCCCTTGTTTAAGTCCTTCTTCTCCTACCATATCTGATCCAAGAAGAACCATATCTTCTTTTTTCAATTGAGCATGGAAAATATTATTCTGCATATCAGGTATAAATTGTGCCATTGGAGATTCTCCAACTGTTTGTAAGGATAGTTCTCCACCTAAACATGAATTATAAAATTCAAATGCTTCTTTTGCGTTTCCATTGAAACGTAAATAAGTATGTATTAATGCCATATTCCTTCACCTCCATTATATTTTCTATTTCAATAGTATTTCATTTTATTCAAGAAGTCTATAATTTCAAATAGAAAGATTATTTGTTAGATGTTGCTGATATTGCAGCAAGTTTATAAATTGGTATGGGAATATATGTAACAACAAAATATATAATCTTGACATAATTTTTTAATCGAAAGGAGGTGTTAATTAATATGAGTAAACAAAATAGTCCCCAAAAAATAAAGGCAAGGATTGGAGAAGAGGTTATAGATAATAATGGAGAAAAAATTGGATGCATAACTGAATTTTATGCAGTCGAAATGCTGAACATTTTATGTGGGCAGCTGTTAAAACAGGTTTGTTTGGTTTAGTACATCGAGGTTTTATTTCTCTAACAGAGGCACAAGATTAGGAGATATGTTAAAAATTCCGTATGATAATGATAAGGTAACAAATTCTCCTTCCCTGGATGAAGATCTTGCTCCAGCAAAAGAAAGAGAACTATACCAATACTATGAATTTTCTCCAACACAGGATCCTTCTCCTAGAGATACAAATTTAGGAAAGAAGAATAGTGGAAAAGATAAATATAATGACGTGTCATTATTGGAAGAAAGAATAAATGTTGAAAAGCATGAACAAGAAAAACTATTCACTTACATAAATATATTGTAAAAGATGAAGTACCTTTTACAATCCCTATATAGCGTGAGGAATTAAGAATAGAAAGAAAACATGGAAAAATAGAAAGCATCAGTGAAAATGCAAAACTTGAAGAATCAGATGAAACAATTGTATTAAAAGAAGAAGTTCCGAAAATTACAAAAAATATTGTTGAAAAAGAAAAAGTTTCCTTAGAAAAGAAAAATATTCAGGATACAAAACAAATCACTGAACAGAGAAAACGCGAAGAATTGGATATAGAAAGAAAGAAAAAGCAATAATTATACATAAAAGAATATATTGATGGCTATCGCTAGCAACAATTATTTATATGTTAGTTATGTTAGTATCCTGCTTTGCAGTAGTATACTAATTAATACCTTTAATTGAATAAAAGTTGAACAATATTATCATTATTAAAACTGCGTATCAATTAATATTGCTTGAGCTGCATACATTTCATCCCAATACGATGAAGGAATTTTTTCCAGAAGTTCGACATCACTAAATCCCATTTTAGAAATATATGATGCAAATGATGAATAAGATAAAGGGTGGGGTACCCAAGTATTTCCATCATCAATATTATATTCTACAATAAGTAATTTTCCATTTGGTTTTAGAAAATTCTTTATATTTTCAATAAACTGGTCTTTTTCTTCTATATAATGCAATGAATTAGCCATTAAAATTCCATCAAGCATCGGAAGGTGCAAATCTATTGTGAAGTCCTGTTGAATATAAATTATACTAGTTTTGGGAAATAGCTTCTTAAATTGCTTTTGTTGTGTTTCAAGCCTATGCTGATCCTTATCTATAGAATAGATAGTTGCATCTTTTCCAGCTAAGTCGCGTAAAGCAAGTGTAAATGCGCCATCACCAGATCCAAGATCAGCCCATACACCACCTTTATTCCTAATTGCTTTTTGGATAAGATGTACATGATCAGAATGGTTCATTAAAAATTGGGATAAAAGTATATTTAGATATTATATCCGGGATAAGGGAATTATACCATGATTTTTGCATTACGCTTATAAATCTATAATTATTTCCCTATAAAATCTTTCCAAATCTGACTTGGGGTTGGATCTGTTTGTCCGTTATATTTACTTCTTCCATTCGCTGATCCATAAGGCTTTTCAGCAGGTGTACTGAGTGCTTCATATGAAATCTGGGCTATTCGCATACCCGGATAAATTTTAATGGGTATGTTTGAGACATTTAACATTTCTAATGTAATATTACCTTTAAAACCTGGATCAATAAAACCTGCTGTTGCATGGATAATTAATCCAAGTCTTCCAATAGAACTTCGTCCATCAAGTCTTCCAACTAAATCGTCTGGTATTTCTACATACTCACCCGTGTTTCCTAATACAAATTCATGAGGATGCATGATAAAAAAGCCTCCTTCTTCAACTTCAATCATATTTGTATTATTAATTTTTTGTTTAACATCTAATATTTCATATGCATAATTATGAAATACCAAGAATTTATTTCCAAGGTGAAGGTCGACACTTGAAGGTTGAATATTATCAAGATTAATTGGGTCGATAATTATTTCTTCTTTTTTTATTCGTTCTTTGATTGTTTTATCTGAAAGAATCATAACTCTAGTGTATATGCATCAGAAAAAGATGTAAATATTATGAGAAAACCCCATTATTTACGGGTAAACTAAACGTTAGGGAAATTAAAATTATTCCAAATAGTACTATTTGAAATTATTTTAAAAGAGTAATAATCCTATCTAAGTTTTGATATCTTAATTCTTCAGGAAGTCGAGATGCAAGCAAAAGCACACGTTCCTGTTGAGCTTTATAACTGAGGTCTAATAAAATTAATCCTCCATCAAAATTTTGAGCAAGATAAAGTCTATATGCTAAATCTAAAATATCACAACTCGGCTGTATTCCTTCTCTCTCTTTTTCCCATAGATAAATTCCAACCCCATCTATAATTAATCTTTCCCTTTCTATTCCCCTTAATTTATAATCAACTCTTCCTGCAGCAAGTTGTGCTTTAAGTGCATTAATTAATGCTAATGCTTGCTGTTTAAATGTCGATTCTCCTATTACTTCTTGATATAAACTGGAATCGTTTATAACGTTTGAATGAGATCCAAAACCATTATTTATAGTGGTAGTTATTTTTAATCCTAAAAATTCTACTCGTTGAAGGCCGTCATGCTGATGGCTATCTCCTACATGCACATCATCAAAAAATAATATTTTTGTAGGTTGACCACCAAGTTTTTTAATAAATGTATCTAAAACTCCAATAATATTAATTCTCGTTCTATTTTCTTCAATCCAATAACCTTGTGATTCAGGTAATGTATTCGTTAAAAGATATGGATGCCAGACTTCGAGTGCAATTCTTCCATTTGGCCATTCATTTTGTTCTAATGATCTAACCCCAAGTCTCATTAAAATAGCTGCAAAGATTGCATAGGCATTTTGAAGCTCTGGATGATTTTTTCTATACTCCTCTAAATCTACTATTTGGCCAATATCATTTCCCAAACTATCAGGAACTTCATCAAATCCTGCTAAGGTTCTTAATGATTCGTTTATTGATTGAGTTTCTCCCATAAATCTAATTTAATTATCCAGATTATATCAAAGAAGATAAAGGTTCTAAATACCTGAGAAAATTATAAATAATGGGAAAGAACAAATTATTATATTAATAAGTTATTTTTGATCTTATTGTTTTTTGACATTTCAACAAGTAGTTTCCGATCTTTAATAATAATCCCTGTGACATTATGTATAGTCATAGAAATATTCTATTGTACTGTTTTCGAATTGTAAAACTATAAAACGTGATGAGGAAGTTATTTCTTGGATTTTTTACTTAACATATATTGAACAGATGGGCTTATTGCTTTATCAGTACGGTGGGTGCAACCTAACCAGCAACATGGACGTCTCATCCCTTCTTTGAGTTCTGAAACCACTCTTTCAACATGTTGTTTTCTTGTATCTGATCTTTTTACGTACGTTGTCCAACAAATCCATTCGTTACGGGCAAGAGGAGTAAGATTTTCCCATAAAGCTAATGCTTTTGGATCAGATGTTAAAGCTTTCCGAAGATCCCTAGGAATAGTATGTACTGTTCCGCTTGAAATTTTTTTGTTTGCCATAACGATATTTTATCAAAAAACATCATTGTAGACAAGAAAATCAATGATAGAGTAGGTGGATCTAAAATTAAAAAGCATTTTGATGAAACTTAAGATTTCAGATATTCATTTAAGTTATGAATACTCCAATTGTATGCTTTTGGATCAGGTTCTTTGCAGTCAGCCAACAATAAGCTATAATATACCCTATATATTGATAATACATGGGAGAAAGCTGTCCCATATTTCTTACTTATCAAATCATTTAAATAATCTTTTTCAATTTGTGAAACTTCCTGGTATAAATCTAGAAACATAATGACACCTGCAATATCCATTAAATGATCTCCTATACAACTCCACCAGCCAAAGTCAATTACTGCAGAAATAGTAAGATTTTCATCTACTAACACATTCCCAAAGAAATAGTCTCCATGGACAAGATTTTTTGCAGGATATTGTTGTAATGTATCAATATCATTCCTAAAATTACTAATAATTTCATCATATGAAATCCCTTCTTCTTGAAGAAATGGCAATATTATATCTTTTTTAGATTGCGATTTTTCTTCAATAAACTCTTTCCAATTAGTACAATCCACATTACTTAATATAGTTCCGTATGATAATTGATCAAAAAATATGTGAGATAAAGATTCAATCGCTTCAAGATAATTTTGTAATAATGCCTTTCTTTGTTCTGCATTTAGTTGCGAATAAACTTTATCTATTGTATTTCCCTTTAATTTCTTTTCAATTAAAAATAACGAATCTTTGAATTCTCCTATCTCAAGAATTAATGGAGTTTCAAAAGTTAAATGCATTGAATCAACTAACTTAAACAATTGATTCATTTTTTCTACCTCTTTTTTATTCGGACTAGACTTGAATATTTTTAAAACTTTATCTTCACCATAATTATATACATATGCCTCTCCTCCTTCTCCTATTAAAGGTAAATCAGATACATGAAGTATTGAGAAAATTCCTTTTATTTTTTCTTGTAATGTATCAGACATATTCATGAGCTTATTATATCAAAAAGAGTAAAGTTATGTTTAGATGATACATTTATATATGAATATTTTTGTAGTTAAAATAGACCATTCAAATCTATTTCGCATCCGGTAGTCCCACATTCCAAACATATACATGATATGGAAGAGCTGTATAAGAAGAGTTATATGGACCAATTATATGTTCTATACCAGCGAGATATCCTTGAGGTGTAAAGAAATCACTTGTTATAATAAATCTATGTTTTTCAGATGTATGAAACCATTCTTCATTAGATAAGAATCGATAACCGACAATATCAGTATTTGATGGATCCACCTGACGTACTGTAATATTCCCATGTGCATACACAGTAATTATGGCGCTTGCCCAATATTGTCCGTACCCTCTTGTAAGGGAATGTGAAGTAAGATATGATACAACATTCCTTTCGGGTTCAGTATAAGGCTTAATCTGAATTGCATGATGGATAAATACAATAATTGAAATGAAAGCTAATCCGATAACTAGGATTGTGTCCAGACGATCAAGAATAATATGTTCAGCAATAACTCTAGCACCTACAATTCCTGAAAAAAAGAATAAGGGAAGTAAATACCGAGCATTTGTAATATCGCCTTGGGGATAAGTACTAAAGACAAATGCTAAAAGATCACCCATTGCAGCAATCCAAAATATTGTTGCGATGTTATCTTTGTCCCAAATAATTGAGAAGTTTTTTAATACTTTCTTTCCCATTACAATAATTCCAACAATAGCTCCAAGATAGATTATTCCATGCAATAGGATGAGAGGAGTTGTTTTATCAAATATCGGTTGGCCAAAAATTGGAGAGCCGGATAGATCAAGGATAGAGACTAAAGCCTGATGCATATTGCCACCAATTAATTCCAGTGGAGCAATGGTCAAAGTGGTGCCAACGATGTGAGTTCCCGTTCTTACTAGATATGCTTCCAGTATATTGGCAATCATTACCGCACATATTATAAATACAAGTGCTAGAAAATTCCGACTTACTATTTTTCTCGTGTGATATATTCTGACTAAACTAATGATTGTGACAGGTAATGCTAGAATTGGGAGTGCAAGCGGATCTCCAAGAAAAGCTGCTAATGAAAGCATGAAAAATATAATTAACAAAATGGAAGTCCAAATACGATTTTTCCTTTGTTGTAAAAAGAGGATATAAAATAAGTAAGCAAGAAGGACAAATAAGATAGTTCCCATATGAATAGGTCCAACAAGAGATTCCTGAGCTAAAAATGCACCAGGTGTTCCTATAATTGTAATTACTAAAATAAAAGCAAAAACTTTTTCTTTTCCTCTCTTTCCCCATGATGAAAATATACAGCAAAGCAAAACAACAAGAGTAAACATAGCAGCAGGTATTATTCCCATGAGTGAAGGAGACAGACCACTTATTTTTTCTGCTATGGCGTAAATGGGTACTTCAGTTGAAATATGATTATCAGGTGGCATATACCATCCACGAAGAAACAGATTACCTGATTTCATCGATAGTCCTTCTAAAAGTACTGATGCATTGTCTGAGTTATGGGGAATTGAGAATGCAATATGCAAATATATGAGAAAAAGGACAATAAAACAACATAAATAGACGAGAATATTCTTGTACCTTTTCATAAATATAAAGCAATACATGGGATCATACGCGATATATCTGGACAAATCAAGTCGTATTACTTATGAGAAGGATGATTTTTAGTATTTATTTTATACCAGATTCATTAAATACTAGAAGAGACTTATCTTTCGTAAATAAAAGGTTTGACGAAATGAAAGGATGAAATACAATCTCCATGTTGAACTTTCCATTCAAATGATTCTCATCTACTATTTGAGCAAGAATACGATTTTGTTATCATCATGTGCAAATTTCAATACATTATAGCAGAGGTTGATGAAACAAACTAAATAGGAAAAAATTAGTACATTTAAGACAATAATTTGTTGACTTATACATAAGATCTCTTTACAATTAATTCATTATAATTCAAAAATGACAGAAGAATCTAATCATTTCGAAATCCCATCCACATGTATTCTTCACATTGCTTCGAAAGATGATTGGGAACAAGCTATGAGAGAGGGGGAATATCGGGTTAAATCATTAACAACTCAAGGTTTTATACACTTTTCACTTCCTTCACAACTTATCGAAGTTGCGAATTATCTTTATGTTGGAAGAAATGATCTAGTCCTTTTATATGTAGATGAAGAAAGAATAAAAGATGGAATTCGATATGAAAAGCCAGAAGGAGTAGATGAAGCATATCCTCATCTATATAACCCTTTACCTTTAGTTGCTGTAGTAGGGGTTAGTGAATTTTTACCTGGAGAAGGTGGTTTATTTACTCTTCCAGATAATCTAAAAGAACCATAATTTTTGGATCAAGTACAATTAAAAGTAGGTAACTCGAGTTATTATTCCAAACATTATCCCATTGCTGTTGGAATTATTTTTAAGAAATAAGATGATACAATTGTACTTATATAGTTGTTTCTAAACATTGATCATCCTTATTTGGTTCAGACTCAAACTCAGTTGTTACATGAGTAATTGTATATCTATCTTTTAACCTTGCTTTTAAAGATTAAATGATACAACTTGTAAAGCTTATAGTGATATTATCTATAAGAATATGTGAGGAGAGAGCATATTGGTCACTTGAGATAGTCCAAATATGAAGATCATGTACATCTTCAATCCCATTTATTTTTAATATGTCCTTTCTAACATCTTCTTTCGATGCATTGGTTTATGGATTTAGTTATTCAATTTCTCTATTTATTATCAATATTGCAGATAGTAATACGAAGCAAATTATTAAAATTGAAGCAAGAATTGCGGATTGAAAATAATAACTTGCTGTTTGCTGATGTGCTAAGAGTGAAGTCATACTTTCAGACAATATTGTTGGAGTCCATTGCTTAATTGCAGAAAAAGATTCAAGTATCGGTAAAAAAATTAAAATCCCTAATGACAAACCAACTGAAGCTAACAGACCCCGAACCAGAGAAGTAGCGAGTAATACAACGGATATACAAAATATCCAATACAGACAGATATAAAAAGTACCGATTGAGATGTCCTTTGCTAATACTGATCCAAGTAGAGTTACAGTTTCATACGTTGCGGTAAGTGTGCCAATTATAAATGCAATTAAAACAGCAATTGTAATAACAATGAAGCGAGGTAATAGAAGTGTTAATGGTTGAATAATCCTTGTACGATAAAAGATACTTATACCAGCTTTTGCATCAATTGCAAGTGAATATGCTGATACAATAACGACAACAACTATTCCGAGTTGCAAAGCATTTTTTAAATATTGCGAAATTCCATCTAATGGAGTAGGGTTTGGAATTAAAACTTTAACACCTCCACTTATAGAGCTTCCTAATATTTGTGGAAGATATTTAGCTGTTAACGGACCGATAAAGCCAAAAAGTATGAAGAATGCCAATAAGACCACAAATCTTTGGGTTCTTATCAGGCGGAGCAATTCAAGTTTCCAAATATTCATAAATTTTATTTAATTTGCGTTGTTTCCTTTTGAGTAAGATTTAAGAATGCATGTTCTAAATCACTATCAATAGGTTCAATTGAAATAATATGGAGATTAAGATTTGACAGGAGATGGATTAAGTTAATTTCTACCTCATCAGATGATGTTCCAGTTATCTGAACCTTATTTTGCGATAATGCTTCAGCTTTAATTACCCAATGAGCTTGATTTAATTTCTCCATGAATTGTTCAATGCTATCATTGAGAGTTATATTCCAAATCGGATTAGTATTTTCATTTAAAAATGAATTTAAATCACCTTGATGCAGAAGTTCCCCTTTATTTAGAACTCCAATATAGTTACAAACACGTTGTACATCTGCAAGAATATGGGTAGAAAAAATTACTGTAGTATGATCTTTCATACGGGAAATTGTATCAAGTACTTCAGCTCTTCCGCTTGGATCAAGAGCAGAACATGGTTCATCAAGTATAACTAATTTTGGATTTCCAATAATAGTTGAAGCAAGAGCAAGCCGTTGTGTCATCCCTCTAGAAAATTCACCCACTTTTCTATCTTTGCTTTCAGCAAGTCCTGCATCTGCAAGATAATTTTCAATTTCAATTTTTGTCTTTGCAACTCCCATCAGATTTGCAGATAATTCTAATACTTCATAAGCAGTGAGCCAACGTTCAAATTCCGGAACATCAGGACAAACTGCTATTTCTTTTCTTTGTATGGTTTGAGAAATATTTCCACTTGTTTGCTTTCGTAATCCAGCGATTATTGATAATAATGTCGTTTTACCTGCTCCATTCGGCCCTACTAAGCCATAAATTGACCTATCTGAAATTTGTAGATTCACATTATGTAGAGCAAAATGAGATCCATATCTTTTTGTGAGATCATGAGTTTCAAGTATCATCTTGACTTACCAATAAGCAAATATATGATTCCACCTAAAGGAACAGATAGGATGCAAATAATCATCCAAAGCCATTTGGGTAAATACCGCGTATTATTGCTGTGTAAAATGTCAAACCAGCAATAACCAACAAATGCTAGGAGAACAAAGAAAAGAGGTAGTAGGGCATTCCATGGGATAGCAGTGTGTGACATTGAATTGATATAAATATATTGTATATATCAAAAATATATCACTTCTTCTAAAAGTTTACAAACGAATTGAAGTTTAATTTTCAAAAAGTAACAATTAATAAATGTAAATGATTTTAATTTCTTTGAAATGGTGAAGAAGGAAATCTGTTTATATAATTATATGCTCTTTCCCAAGGGAGATTGGCAAATTGATAAGGTAATCTATGAAAGTTATTTTGACAAAAATCCTCAATCGAATCAGTTATTATTTTTCTTTCAAAATTCCATCCGGGATATATTCGTTCATATGCAATTTGAGTTTCTTCAAGTAATACTTTTTCCGGTGTCCATCCATTAAAATCAAATGCAAAAATCCCATTACTTACATACAAATGACTACCTGAAAAACCTTCTGCAGGTTTTATATAAATAAGTTTATAATCCTCTTTTGGGTGTAGTTCAATAAACAGATAAGCAAGTATATGACATGCACCCGATGCAAAAAATGAAATATCAGTCCGTTTCCAAGATAAAAACGGGTCTCTTTTTTCTTCTTCTGTCCTTTTATAATCAATTCCTGAAACAAAATACATTTTTTTATTCTTTATTAGCTATTTGGTTGGATTATAGCAAAGAGCAGAAGTTTATTCGAATACCAGAAGCGGAATGAATTCTAATAAAAGGATCCTGTTTCTAATGGAAGTGTATCCGAATCTACAGTACATGGTCCCATTTCATTTTGTCCACATGTCCGAGAAATTAGTTTTTTATATGTATAACTGCCGTTGCTTCCCCAAGTAAATGGAAGTGAAGCAACAATCTCCTTATAAGATTTTGTTTGAAGATCAACGAATAATGTTGCTTTACTTAACGCTTCACATCCCCAACACGGGTAAAGTGAGAATGCAACATATCGATTATCTGAGCTGATACTGTTAATAGACGGAACTTTTGATGTATCTGGAGAAGTATTTGTATAGGAAACTATTGTAGTTGCTTTTTGAGTACTAAGACTATAATGGATTATTTGGAATATCCAAGGCAAGTCTTTTGTAGTTGATTCCCGCCAAGAGACAAGAATAAATCCATTTTTTGGAATTACTCTAAAACTTATTGGACACTCTTGATTATACAAATTATCGTTATTAGGAGCAATTCCTATTGGCAACCAGTTGTATGTATCAGAAGATGCAGGAGTTGGAATAGGGTTTCCATCAATAAAATAATTTTGGGTGTAATATTGTCCAAATGATTTTAAGTAGATAGTTCCATTAATTGTTGCGAAACTAATTAGGTTAGGAGTGGTAATTGTTGTCGAAGGTATTGTTGTTTCTGTTACTAAATTCTTAGTAAGTATTGAAGAATTTAGTGTTTCCGTTTCTGAAATTTTATATGATGACGATTTTTATTGAGGTATGAATGGTTGTGATGAAGAATTATGTTGATCTACATATATAAGAAAGATTGAAAGTGAAAGATAAATTATAATAATTCCTGATGCATATAATATATCCCTTCTTCGCATTTTCCAATAATATTTTTTAGATAAAGTTTGAGATGCTTTTATTTATCTATTAGTAACCTCTTCCATATTTTGAATATAACATATTGATTGAAATATACTATCTTTGTAAGGACGAAAAGTTTAGAAGATTTAATTGGTTTTAAGATTCATTTCTTTTTTTTGCAATGATTTTCTTTCCTTTTGACTTTATTATTTCATCACTTTTATCTTAAATTCAATTCTAAAGTGTTTATTTCCGGATATTTATTTCCATCGTTTTTTTTAAGAAATTTCTCTTAAAACTAATCGCAATCCTAACCCTAAAATTGGTTAATCGATTTGTCAATTCTATTTACTAAATCACGAACTTCATCAAATTCAATATCACCTCTCTTTCCGTATTCTTTGATTCTTAAAAATTCTCCAAATACTCTCTCTTGAGCAAATTTACTTGTAAACCAATTGCTTCTTGAAATTGGTACTTTTAAATCTCGGTATTCCGCAGAATTAGTTTGTTGGATTAATAAGCTATTAGGTAGATACTTTCTTAATGTCAAATATCCTCTTCCTGCCGCATGTGATTTAAAAATAAACAAAACTCGTTTATAGTTAGAAAAATTCAGAACTTTCAATGCTTCTGTAACGTTTTCTAAAGTATTTCGTGACTTTTCTTCCTTATAGAATATTACATCAGGAAATTTTGATCGGTTTATATTGGATAATATTAACTCTGACTCTGGAGTTGTGTTCCGTTTTACATCTGAGTAATTTGGAAAACCACCAGTAATAAATACTTTTTTTGATATATCCTTATCTAATAATCTTGAAATGGAATTGGCTGTTTTTTCCACAATTGTATGTGTAGAAAAGAGAAAGATTAAATCAACAGGTTCTGTTATTATGTTATCCTGTCTAAAACACAACTGAGTTAACAGTCTTATGATTTCTTCATTTAATTTTGGAGAAGGAGGATTTCTCGGGATTTGTCTTTGTGATAATATCATTCAATTGTTTCTAATAAGCGGATTATAGCAAAGTCTCAGGAGTTTATTAAATCGATGGCTAGAAAAGATTTTAATGATAAGGGAATATAGATTCTGGAGACCATGGTTGAAATCTTCAAGTTTAGTGAGAAGAAGATTGTGTAAAGAAGAAGAAACTATTACCTCAGGGGAACCTGAACGCAATTCGAACCTGGCAGCTTATCCCTGGTTACTTGACAATGAATTTATATCTTCTTTAATATCTTTGATAGGTGTTGCAACTTCCAAAATACTGTCTCTCCAATTCTTAGCCATTTCCATATCATTTTTTAGGCTGCTCAACTTAGCTTGAATTGGCATTCCTTTCTCGTCAGTTGTAATAAAACAAATATATTCGTCGTCCCATATTCCAAAATCAGGTATCTTATGAAGTTTGATAAATACATCGGTGGCAAGACAAATATAAATCTTAATACCAGCATCGAAATCTAAACTCATTTGTTTTCTTAATATCACATCTGATAGGTTTGCATACGAATCTAAAATAAAAACACGAGTAAAATTATGCATGCGTCTTGCTGCCTTTCTTCCTTCTTCCATATACTTCGACTGTGAGTCCCAAAATGATTTTGCTGAGAAAGGAAAGGTACAAAATCCAACCTTTTGCAGGTTTCTAAATTTAAAAACCCCTTCATCCATTACCGCATTAGGTTCTAAATATACAACTTCTTCACTTTGTCCTTTTACATAATCTATGGCAAAAAGTTCCCGTCTATGAGCTAAATATTTCTGGTATAACGAAAGATTAATTCTTGTCTTACATAATTCAAATACTAATGGAAACTCATTTAAATTTGAATTACTATTCATATGTCCTGCACCATTTACTTGTATTAATGCTGAATTAATTGCTTGGGCAAATTCTATAGAGAAATGCGCGTCTACATATGGATCATTATTTGAATATAAAACATAAGAAATAGGAATATGTTTTTTAAGATAATCAAAATCAAAATCTGTTTTGTAAAAAGTCGCGTTGACACTATCAATTTGCCAGCTCTTCTGCAATTTTTCCAAAAAAGGACTAACAAATATTGCACTGTCTACTGTTAGTTTAAACTTTTCTATTGCATGAAGAACAAACAAAGGTGCTAACGAATGAGCAACAATACAAACTTTATCGTTGCCAATAAATGGAATGCATTCCTTTTCAAATACATTCATCCAGCTCTCAAGGTTTTCTATTGTATCGAAAAAATCTTCACCTTGTTTGGTAAGACTATCCCAATCATCAACCGGAAACATTGGAGATATGACTTGCTGGCCAAGAATTTCTAATTTTTCTTTTAGTTCAGGAAACCAATTACTTTCAGGATTACTGAAAGAACCGTGAAAAATAATATATTTCATATGCCTATATTTTACAATTGGATTATAGCAGGGATCGTTGGGAATATGGAACAGTATGGGTATATATTTGAAAATATTGGTTTCGCCGGTTGGATAGAAGTTGGTGTTTTTTGAAAGAAGAAGTATCTTATCAAAAACCTTTTTAATATATGCTTGACCTTGATTCTGGTAGTGCATATAATATAGACGTATTATATACATTGTGATATAATGATTATGAAACCAATATGCTGGAATGAAGGAAAAAATGAATGGTTAAAGCAAGTGAGAGGAATATCATTTGATGAGGTTGTTGTTTATATACTCGAAAATAAGATCTTGGCTATAAAACATCATTCAAATCAGCAGAAATATAAAAAACAAAAGATTTTTTTTGTAAGGATGAACGGATATGTGTTTATGGTTCCTTATGGAGAAGACGATGAGAAAATCTTTTTGAAAACAATAATTCCTAGCAGGAAAGCCACAAAAGATTATTTAAACAAATAATTATGAAAAAGATAAAGCAAGATTTACAACTAGATGAAGAAGAAAAAGAAATACTTGCAGCATATGAAGCTGGTGAATTTGTAAGTATCTTTTCTGAAAATGAAAAGAAGAAGCTTATGGATGCAGCAGCTGCAACAGTACAAAAAAATAAGAATATCAATATTAGGCTTAGCTCAAAGGATTTGCTAAAGCTGAAAGCTAAATCAGTAGAAAAGGGAATCCCTTATCAAACTATTATATCGTCACTAGTACATCA